>DATBLZ010000173.1:0-11715 GCA_036555065.1 Gammaproteobacteria bacterium | reverse complement strand
GCGTCGGCCGCGGCGACGGCGAGCTCGCGGTCGGCCAAGACGGTATTCAGTACGGCGACACTGGCCGCGAGCTCCCGGCTCGGCGGCTCGCCGGTCTCGATCCCCGGAATCTCGGCATCGACGGCATATGCCGTTGCGATCGCGGTGAGCCGTGCACGCTCGAGCTTCGCATCGGCAGGGCAGCGCTCGGCCGCACGCGCGAGCAATGCGGCGATCTCCGCGCCCTCTTCATCGCCCAATCCCCAGCCGTTGTACGCGAGGCGGCGGCAGTCGTCGAGGAGCAACGGTTCCGCGCGGTCTTCGCGCGAGCCGAGGAGGGCACCCACGGGGCGCACGTCGCGTAGCACGAGATCTAGCATCTCGGCGTAGACGGCGACGTCCATGCCGCCCGCGATGCGCGCGAGCTCGCGGCGGTCCGCATCGAGAGCGAGCACCGTCGGATAGCCCGCGACAGCGAATTCAGCGCCCCATTTCTGCGCGCCCGCATCGTCGCCGTCGAGATAGATCGGCACGAAGAGCTTGAGCTTCTCTTGGATATCGCGACGCGCGAACACGTGGGCTTTGAGGTCCGCGCAGTACGGACACCACACGGCGCCCCAAAAGAGAAATACAGGTTTGCCGTCCGCGCGAGCTTCGATGAATGCAGCATCGACGTCGTAACCCCAGGAGATGCCGGGCGGCGCATCGGCGTGCCGGGCCGCCGGCGTCTCGACGGCCGCGCCTTGCGTGCTTTCCGGCGGCGAGCCGGCCGCGGCGCTCGCATCACCGGCATCGCGGGAGCCGCAGCCGCATATGCCGGCGGTTGCGATCGCGAGGACGAGGATTCCGGAGAAGGAATTCATTCAGCGTGCGAGCAGCGTGCGAATCTCGCGGAGCTTCGACTTGATCAGCGCCCGGTGCTCGGGACCCATGCGGATCAGAATCTTCTGACCCGCCGAAAGGTCTTCGAGCGCCGGATCCTTGAACTCATAGAGCACGTTCGGCTGCACGAGCGCGATCGGCTCCGCGACCTCCGGCGTCGCGAGCAGGTGATCGATGACTTCGCGGACGCGCGTCTCGAACACCGTATCGGGATTGCCGAGCTCGACATAGGCCTCCTGCAGCAGCGGATAGTAGCGTCGATAGATCGCGACGATCGTGCGTCCATCCGTGCGAGCAACGAGCGTGACGAACGGCGTGTATCGCGAATAGTTCTCCTCGCTCAAGACGAGCGCATCCTCGGCGCCGGTTACGGCGAACAGGCCGAGCGTCGGCTGAACCGGGCGGCGCTCGAGCGCGAGCGCGGGCCGTGGCAAGCTGTCGATCGCCACGACGACGTTGCGGATGAAGTTATCGGGCCGCAGGTAGTCCGCGACGACTTGCTCACCGAAAGTTTCCGTGAGGGTGCTCGCGACGTCCGCATCGCTTTCGTCGAGCGGCGGCAGTGGGACCGCGGGCTCGGCGGGCGGTGTCGCGATTGCCTGCGGCGCCGCCTCGGGCTCGACGGGGGGCGCGGGCGCTTCTGTGCCCGTGCGGCGGATCGTCGGCGGTTCCGGCTCGCGAACGACGAAATACCAAATCGCGACGACGGCGAGCGCGACGAGCGTGCCCGCGGCGCCGAGCAGCGCGGGCGCCCAGCTGCGCGTCGATTTTACCGTCTCGTTCACACGCGCAAGTATCGAGTCTTGCAGCGGAAGCCGCAAGCCGCAGTCCGGCCGGCGGGACCCGGCCTTGCGCCACGCTCAGCGAGCCGGCGGCCAGTCGCGCTGCATCTCGAGGAAAGTCAGCGACGCCGACCATGTGATCATGACGAAGCCTGTGAGCGCCTCCATTCCCGCCATGAAGCGAATGGCTCCGGTCGGTGTAAGGTCGCCAAAGCCGACCGTCGCGTAAACGATCGCGGAAAAATACGCGTAATCAGGCAGTCCCGTGACCTCGACGATACCGCGCAAAGTGCCGAAGCCACCGAGGCCAACGAGGAAGTAGTAGCCGAAAGCGAACAACCAAATCTCCGCGACATGCGTCGAAAGAATCACGAGAATCAAGACGAGCACGCGTGGGCGACGCCGCTGGCTGACTCTGGCAACGAAGCGGCCGCAGTTGCTCAGGACCTCGAAATGCAGACCCACGCAGAGCAGCACGATCACGATCGTCGTGACGACGACGATCCAATTGCCGGCGCTCGTGAGATGTTCCACGCGCGCACTATACAATGAAGGCGTGGAAGCCTTTGACTACATCGTCGTCGGCGCGGGCACGGCCGGCTGCGTGCTCGCGAATCGTTTGTCCGCGGATCCCGACGTCGACGTGCTGCTGCTCGAGGCCGGCGGGAAAGACGACTATTTTTGGATCGACATTCCGATCGGCTACCTCTACACGATCGGCAATCCGCGCACGGATTGGTGCTATCGGACGGAATCCGAGCCCGGGCTCAACGGCCGCTCGATCGGCTATGCGCGCGGCAAGGTGCTCGGCGGCTGCTCGTCGATCAACGCGATGATCTACATGCGCGGCCAACGCAGCGATTACGACCACTGGGCGGCACTCGGTAACGACGGCTGGGGTTGGGACGACGTGCTGCCCGTCTTCAAGCGTTCCGAGGATTATCAGCACGGCGCCGACGAGTTCCACGGCGCGGGCGGAGAGCTGCGCGTCGAGGAGCGGCGCGTCAGTTGGGAGATTCTCGATGCGTGGCGCGACGCCGCGGCCGAGTGCGGAATCCCGAAGATTGCCGAGTTCAATCGCGGCGACAACTTCGGCAATGCCTACTTTCAAATGAATCAACGGCGCGGCGTGCGCTGGAGCGCCACGAAGGCATTCTTGCGGCCGGTTCGACACCGCAGGAATCTCGCGGTAATGACGGAAGCGCAGGTACGCCGCGTGCTCGTCGAGTCGCGCGACGGCAAGCGGCGCGCGACGGGCGTCGAGCTGCACGCGGCCGACCAGCACGGCCGCAAGATCGCAGCGCGGCGCGAGGTCGTGCTCGCGGCGGGCGCGATCGGCTCGCCGCAGATCTTGCAGCTCTCGGGTGTTGGGCCCGGCGCGCTGCTCAAGGCATGCGGCGTCGACGTCGTTCACGATCTGCCCGGCGTCGGCGAAAACCTGCACGATCATTTGCAGATTCGCACGATATATAAGGTGAGCAACACCACGACCCTCAATCGCCGCGCGCGCTCCGTGCTCGGCAAGGTTGCCATGGGGCTCGAGTATCTTTGCTTCAGGACGGGACCGCTGACGATGCCGCCGTCGCAGCTCGGGGCGTTTGCAAAGAGCGAGGCGTCGAAGGCCGCGGCGAACCTCGAGTGGCACGTGCAGCCGCTGTCGCTCGACAAATTCGGCGATCCGCTCCACGATTTCGAGGCAATCACGCCTTCGGTCTGCAATTTGCAGCCGACGAGCCGCGGCCATGTGCGCATCGTCGGCGACGACGCGGGCGCTCAGCCTAAGATCACGCTCAACTATCTCGCGACTGCGGAGGACCGAGCCATTGCCGTTGCGGGTTTGCGGCTCACGCGCCGGATCATGGCAGCCGAAGCTCTCGCGCGCTTTGCTCCCGAGGAGTGGAAGCCCGGGCCGCACTTAGCGTCGGATGCCGAGCTCGAGCACGCGGCCGGCGATCTTGGCACGACGATTTTCCATCCGGTCGGCACTTGTAAGATGGGGAACGACGCGCTCGCCGTCGTCAATGCCGAGCTTGCCGTGCACGGGATCGAGCGGCTACGCGTCGTCGACGCCTCGATCATGCCGCGCATCACGTCGGGCAACACGAACGCGCCTACGGTCATGATCGCCGAGAAGGGCGCTGAAGCCATGCGCGCAGCGGGGCGTATTCAGCCGCGGTTCAGCGTGCCTTCGTAGCCTGTCCACTGGGCGTTTTGTGCCCGAGGAGCACGGCAATGAGAGCATCGATTCTGGCGTTGGTCGGGGCGCTCGCGGTCGCGATGCTGCCGGCGCAGGCGGCATGGGCCGATGACCACCATCATGTCCACACCCAGTTCAGCGTCGGCTTCGGTTATGGTTATCCGGGCTACTACCACCCGTACGGCTACTACGGCCCGTACGTTTACCCGTCCTTCAGTTACGGCTTCGGCATCTGGCCGCGCTATCACGGCACGCGCACGACGCGCGAGAGCAGCCAGGTCCGGGCGCAAAGGCTCTATGTCTATCCTGCTGCGGGACAGAGTGAGGCGCGTCTCGCCGAGGACCGTTATCAGTGCCACGTCTGGGCCGTCGACGCCACGGACTTCGATCCGACGTTGGGTGCGGGGACAGCCGCCGAGGCCGAGGGTTACGGCCGCGCATTCACGGCGTGCATGGAAGGGCGCAACTATGTCGTCAAATAGCGCGCGCGACCGGCTCGCCGCGATCCTCATCGCTCTCTTGGGCGTCGCGATCGCTGCGGGCGCACGCGCGGCGACGGATCTCGCAGCCGTTCAAGTCGTGCCAACGCGCGGACAATCGGCGGATCAAGCACGCCGCGATCGCTACGAGTGCCACAACTGGGCCGTCGAGCAGACGGGTAGTGCCCCGATACGCGTCGACCCCGCAGAGGAGGCCGCCGACGAACGCGAGAGAGATATCGAGCGCGTCGTGACCGGTGCCGGTATCGGCAGCACCGTGGGCGCCATCGTCGGTGGCTACGATCACGATCCTTTGGCGAGCGTCGTTGCGGGCGGAGTGCTCGGCGCAGCCGTGGCCGCGATCACCGGGCGCGGCAAGAAGAAGGAGGGGCCCGATCCCGCGGCCGAGGAATACCTGCGCGCGCTCAGCGCGTGCCTCGAGGCGCGTGGCTACGAGGTCGTCGTGCCGAGCGAGCCTGAGGAGGCGTAGGAGGGCGGGTTCAGCGTCCGAAGACCCAGTGCACTCCGATTCCGATCATCGAGGCATCGGCCTCGTCGATATCGAACCAATCGAACTCGGCGCGAATCGCCAGCGCGTCGAAGTCCCATTGCAACCCCGCGGAGTACATCGTGCCGTTGTCCGATCCATCTTCTTCGAAACTGACCTGCCCGAATCCGGGAACGGTCGCGGTAATCTCGGTCGCAATGTTCGCGTCCCAATAGCCGATTCCGCCGAACAAGCTCAGCTTATTGAACGGGATGTACCCAAGGGCGCTGACGGTCAGAAAGTCGAAGTCTGCCCCCAACGTCGCAGGGATAGGACCGAACGGGGATGGCAGGGTCGCCGACTCTTCGAGAGTGTCGGTCACGCCGTAGCTACCCTCGACGGCGAACCATCGGCCGAAACGGTACCCGCCGTAAACCCTGACCGCAGTCGTACTGTCGGAAAAACTCTGACCGGGCGCTACGCTAGAGAGGTCTTCCTCGTAATCGAAAGACCCGGCATGCGCACCCAGATACCCGTAGGAATCATCCTGCGCGTAACCGAGCTCCGCCCCGAGACCCAGGATCAGCAATATTGCCGCTTTTCGCATGTATGCCCCTACCCACTATATTTAGCATGATCTCGGACGGGGGCACTACGACGTCGCGGAGGAAGCTCCACGCAGCGCGCGGTGACGCCACCATTCGACGACCTGCTCGCCGAGAACGAGCATGCATGGCGTCATGACGAGCGTGAGCAGCGTCGCGAACGTGAGCCCGCCGGCGATCGCGGTAGCGAGCTGCGTCCACCATTGCGTCGACGGCCCGCCGATTTCGATGTGCCGGCCGATGAGATCGAAGTTGATGCCGAGCGCCATCGGCAGGAGGCCGAGGATCGTCGTGACGGTCGTCAACATGACGGGGCGCAGCCGTTGCGCGCACGTCAAGAGCGCCGCCTCGACGGGCGCCGCGCCCGCGGCACGGATGATGTTATAAGTGTCGATGAGCACGATGTTGTTGTTCACGACGATGCCCGCGAGCGCAATGACGCCGATGCCGCACATGACGACGCCGAAGGGTTGATCGGTCACGAGCAGGCCGATCAGTACGCCGATGGTCGAGAACACGATGGCCGACAGGATCAGCAGGGACTGATAGAAACCATTGAATTGCGTGACGAGAATGAGCGCGATCAGAAAGAGCCCGACCGCGAACGCCTTCTCGAGGAAGACCTCGGCTTCGCGCTGATCCTCGCTCTCGCCCTTGAACGCGATATCGACGGCGGGATCCCAATCAGCCGAGGCAAGCCATTGCTGGAGCTCGCCGATCTTGTCGTCTGACAGCACGTCATCTTCGACGTCCGCATCGACGTTCATGACACGCCGACCGTCGGTTCGCTGCAGGTCGCCGACGCGCGGCGCGGCTACGCGCGCCATGAAATTGCCGATCGGCACTGCGCCCTCGGGGGTATTGACCGTCAAACGGTCGAGCTGGCTGATATTTCGGTCCGATTCCGGGAAACGGACGCGGATATCGACCTCATCGTCCGCATCGTCGGGCCGGTATTCCCCGATCATGATGCCGTTCGTGATGAGCTGGATCGCGCTGCCGACCGTCGTGACGTCGAGACCGAACTTCGCCGCCTGCATGCGATCGACTTCCATGCGCCAGTCGATGCCGGGTAAGGGCCGGTTGTCGGTGACGTCGATGACACCGCCCAGCGACTCGATGCCTTCGCGGAGCTTGGCGACGGCCGCGGGCAAGCGTGCGGGCTCGCGCGACGAGAGCTCGAGCTGGATCGGCTTCCCCTCGGTGATGCCGGATTCTTGCTCCTGGGGCTCGACGATGATGCCCGCGAGATCCGCTGTTCGCGCGCGTACTTCGGCGAGTATCTCGTCGGCCGGACGCCGCTGCTCCCAGTCGATGAAGCGCATTTGAATGCGGCCGACGATGTCCTCGTCGGCGTCGTTGCCTAGACCCAAACCGCTGCGCGAGTACACGGACTCGAGCTCCGGCATGTCGAGGATGCGCTCTTCGACCTGGCGGACGAGCGCATCGCGCTCGTAGACGGAGAGGTCGCCGCGCGCATGGATGTTCAGCGCGGCTTGGGTCGGCTCGATTTCGGGGAAGAACTCCGAGCCGCGGCCGAAGAGGCTGTAGGCGGTATACACACCGGTTAACAGCAGCACCGCGATCGTGAGCACGCGCGCCGGATGCCTCAGGCAGCGCGTGAGAAAATCCATATAGACCTGCGCCGGACCGCTGACCTCGGCGAGGCTCTGGCGCGCCTCGGCGAGGATGTTCGTTTCCGCATCCACCGACTCGCCGGCCGTCTCGATTTTCACCGGCGCCCCGGCCGTTGCGGTCTTTCCGCCCAACACGGATCCCGCGGCCGGCACGAAGAAGAGCGCCATCGCGAGCGAAGCCGAGAGCGTGAGCAGCAACGTGACCGGCAGATATTTCATGAACTCGCCGATCAAGCCCGGCCAAAACACGAGCGGCAAGAAGGCCGCTAGCGTCGTCGCCGTCGAGGAGATCACGGGCCACGCCATGCGTTTCGAGGCCATGATGTAGGCGCGGTTGCGCGGGTAACCGTAGCCCATGTTCCGCTCGGCGAGCTCGACGACGATGATCGCGCCGTCGACGAGCATGCCGACGGCCATGATCAGCGAGAACAGCACCACGATGTTCATGCTGTACCCGATGAGGTAGATCGCGAGGATTCCGGTCAAGAACGAACCCGGAATCGAGAGGCCGACGAGACCGCCGGAGCGCAGGCTCAGCGCGCCCAAGATCACGATCATGACCAAGATAATTGCCGTCGCGACGTTGTTCGCGAGGTCGCTCAGCATCGTGCGCACGTCCTCGGAATTGTCCTGCGTGAACGTGACTTGAATCGCCTCGGGCCAGAGAGTCTGCGCTTGAGCGACGGTCGCGCGAATGGAGTCGACGACCTGGAGAATGTTGGAGCCGCTGCGCTTCGAAATCTCGATGGCAATCGCGCGCTCGCCATTCAAGCGCGCAAACCCCGTCGGGTCCTTGAACGTCCGCCGCACGGTCGCAACGTCGCGGAAGGTGACCGTTTTCGTGCCGTCGGTCTTGATCGGGAGCTCGAAAAGGTCGTCGAGGCCTTCGAAGACGCCGGGCACCTTTACCGAGAATCGGCCTTGCCCCGTGTCGAGCGCGCCGGCCGCGACGAGCCGATTGTTGCGCGACACGTAGTTGAAGATGTCCTCATAGCCCAAGTTGTAGCTCTCGAGCTTCGCCGGGTCGACGACGACTTCGAGGAGCTCCTCGCGATCGCCGGCGACGTCGGCCGTGAGCACGCCGGGCAGCGCCTCGAAGGCGTCGCGAAGCTGGCGCGCTATCGCGACAAGAGTGCGTTCCGGAACGTCGCCATGGAGCATCACGACGAGGACGGGGAAGAGCGCAATGTTGACCTCTTGAACGAACGGCTCTTCGCTGTCGGCCGGAAGCTCGGCGCGCGCGAGATCTACCTTCTCGCGCACGTCGGTGAGGGCTTGATCGGCATCGAACCCGGCATCGAACTCGAGGATCATCACGGCGACTCCTTCGGAGGCCGTGGCGCGCAGCTCTTTGAGTCCCTCGATGCTACGCAGCTCCGTCTCCATCGGGCGGATCAGAAGCCGCTCGGCGTCCTCGGGCGAGATGCCTTCGTGGACGATGTTGACGTAGATGAGCGGAATCGGGATATCCGGCTCCGCTTCCTTGGGGATCAAGATGAAGCTTGCCGCGCCCCAAGTGATGAGCACGACGAGCATGAGCAGCACCGGCCGGGGCCGGGCTACGATCGCTTCAATAAGGGCGTGCATCGTCGGACTGGCTCATCGCTTCGCGATCTGACACGGCCTCGACGATTTGGCCCTCGACGACGAAGCCTTGCCCCAAGCTGATGATGCCGAGCTCGCGGGGCAGGCCGGTCACGGAGATGCCTTCGGGCGACGTGCTGACGATCTCGACTGGATAGAAACGCACGCGGTTGTTCTCGTCGACGGCTTTGACGCCCACTGTGCCGTCGTCGGCGAGCGCAAGCGCAGACGCCGACAGCGAATGTGCCGTGATCTCCTCGGCGGATAGCCGGAGCTCCGCCGTCATGCCGGCGCGAAAATTGCCGTCGGGGTTCGGGACCGCGAGCTCGACCCGGAACGTCCGCGTATTCTCGTCGGCGACGGGCGCAAGGTACCGGATCGTGCCCTCGACGGTCGTGTCGTCGACCAGACGCGCCGCACCGGGATTCCCCACGGCAAGCGAATGAACCTCGCGCTCGTTGACCTCGCCGACGACGATCATCGGGTCGGTGTCGACGAGGAAGGCGACGATGTCACCCGACTGAACGTAATCGCCGACTTCGACAGACCGTTCTTGAAGGACGCCGTCGAACGGCGCCTCGATCGTCGTGTAGTCGATGTCAGCGAGGATTCGCTGCTTCGCCGCTTCCGCGCCCACGAGCCGCGCTTTGGCTTCGGCGATTTGTGCCTCGGAGACGAACTGTTGCCCGCGTAGCCGTTCCGCAGCTTCGTACTGGAGCTGCATCTGGACGATGAGCGCCTCCGCCTCCTCGAGCCGGGCAGCGCGATCGCGCATGTCGAGACTCACGATGCGCTGGCCGGTCTCGACTTTCGCGCCGCGCTCGATGCCGAGCGCGATGACGGCCCCGTCGGTCTCGGCACGCAACTCGACCTGCCGATTGGGTTCCGTGCGGGCGCTCACGAGGATCTCGCGCCGAACCGTGCGCGCCGAGGAGCGCTGCACGAGCACGCGCGGGCGGCGCTCGGGATTACCGCCTTCGGCCGCGTCGTCGCTGCGCACGGTCGAGCGCGTCGCGGGGTTCGCGGGGTCTTCGGCGAGCAACCCGCTCAACATCCAGATCGCAACGGCAAGCGTCACGCCGCCGGCCACCAGAATCGAGGTCGTTCGTGGAGTCGTTTTCATCGTTGTCGAAAAAACAGCTTCCGTGCCGGGCGCGCACGCAAGTAACCGATTGATCGTCCTGGCACTGCGCTGCGAAATCGGGGCGCGCAGAATAGCACAGCGGGTTGCTACCGAGAACTGGAGATTCCTGGAGGGCGGCGAGCGCCTAGCGCAGCCGCCATTGCCCCAGGTCCTGTTCCTCGATGACCACGGGGTTTCGCTGCGTGCCGAGGCCGTCGATGGATATTTCGACGGGGCCGGACACCGTTTGGAAGTTCGCGTGGTGGATGGATTGGCGGCTCGCCGCGGGCTTGAACGCCGTGCCCATCGAGATCACGTCGCCGGGATTGAGCGTATGGAAGTAGCTGATGAAGCTGATGACCTCGGCGACCTTGTAGTTGTAGTAACGCGTGCTGTCCTCGGCGATGACCTCGCCGTGAATTCGGCACCGGACCTCGAGATCGTCGGGATTTGCGATTTCATCACGAGTAACGAGCCAGGGCCCGAGCACGCCGAATGTGTCCGAGCCCTTGTAGCGTGCTGCGTACGAAAGGTGCTGCTCGACGCGCTCGGTTTCATTCGGGTTGTCTTTCTTCGGGTAGACCGCCCAGTAATGAAACATGTCCTCGGCGCGCATGCCGTTGCCCGTGATGTCGTTGAAGATCGAGTAACCGTACACCGCGTCTAGGGCGCGCGCGGCGGGCACGTCGCGCGTTTGCCGGCCGATGACTACGGCAAGCTCGGGCTCGGGGTGCACGCTGCCGTAGTAGCGGCGGATGCGGATGGGAGCGAGATGCCCGATCAGGCACGACGCGGGCTTCAAGAAGAACGCGGGGTGATCGGGCGCGCTGATTTTGCGCGCGTTGCTCGCCGAGTTGTTCATCGCGACGGCGCAGATCTTGCCGGGCGCACGCACCGGCGGATACCAAGCGTCCGGTAGGCAGCGCAGGCGCGCGCCGAGCGACTCGTCGGCGCTGACGATCGCGAGAGCGGCGTCGACCGACCGGAGAAGCGCCTCGCCCCCTTGAATGACGTCGAGCAACGTCGCTGGGGGCGGGAACGCTGGCCGCGGTCGCAAAAGCTCGAGCAGCGACTCGAGCTCGAAGACGTCATGATCGCCCGCGGCTGCGGCGACGACGTCGCGACTGCCTATCCTCACGCTCGCGAGCTTCACGCGGCCCTCCGTTGGCACGAAATCGTAACGCAGGCGCCGTGCGGCCGCTCCCGCCGCGAACGCCGCTCGCGGGTCGAGCATGGTCTTGGAAACGCCGCCGGGCCCCGGCGAGGGCGAGGCACCGGGACCCGGATGTAGCAGAAAAGCCACAAGATTCGCCCGCCCGTCACATTTCTTTCATTTGAGACCAGTGGTATAAAACCCGCCATTAAGCTGTTCTTAACGCAAGAACACAAAATCTTAAGGGAGGCTTTCATGTTCAATTTCAGCGCCACGGCGCAACAACGCGACCCCTCGTACTTGGCGATCCACGACGTACCGGCGACGAAGCGCAACCCGGTTAGCGCTGCCGTTCGCATTGCGCTCGTGACCGGAGCGGTCACGGCGCTCACGGGTTTGTCGGTGCAGGCGCAAAATCCGCCCGCCCAAACGGCACCTGCCGATGAAGTGATCGTTACAGGCTCTTTCATCCGGCGCACGGCGGCCGAATCGCCCTCGCCGATCAGCGTTCTGAGCTCGCAGGCACTCGAGTTTCGTGGCATCAACACCGTTTCGGAAGCGGTGCAACGCCTGCCAGCCAACAATGCCGGCACCATTCAGACGGGTTGGAACACGGGGTTCAATTTCGCGAGCGGCGCGAACGCTCCGGCGCTGCGCGGTCTGACCGTGCAAGCGACGCTCTCCCTCGCCGACGGGCTGCGCATGGCGCCCTATCCTCTCGCGGACGACGGGCAGCGTAACTCCGTCGACCTCAACACCATTCCGAGCGCCATCGTCGAGCGGGTCGAAGTCCTGCGTGACGGCGCG
>DATBLZ010000097.1:0-3844 GCA_036555065.1 Gammaproteobacteria bacterium | reverse complement strand
TCGGATGCTCCACAGCTGTACTCCACGAGCTACCAAGGCGCCGTCGTGCCGTCGTACTGAATGAACCGCCCCGTGTCCGCGAGCGTCGCGTTCGCGATGACGTCGATCATGCCGCGCACGCTCGGCTCCATCTCGATCATGCCCGGGAAGGAGGAGAAATTGGCTTGCCGTTCCGTGAGCACGGCGCCGGGATGCAAGAGCAGCACGATCACGCCCTCGGGCTTCTCGTTCACGGCGACGAGCTGGAACGCCCTGTTGAGCGCCGCTTTGCTCGCGCGGTAGGAGATCGCCCCCGCGCCGCCGAGCGGCTGGCTCACCGACCCGTTCGTCGAGCTGATCGCGACGATCTTCTTCTGCGTGCTTGCGCGAACGTTGGCGATGAAATTCTCGGACACGACCAACGGTCCGCGTACGTTCACGGCCATGATCGTGTCGAAGAGCTCATAGTCCATGTTGCCGAAGCTCTGCGTGCGGCCCTCGCCGCGGCAGGCGTCGTCGCCCTGGCAAACCGAGCGGTCGCTGTAAACGCCCGCGTTGTTGATGAGCACGTCGATCGGCACGCCTTCGAGCTTCGCGGCAAGCGCTTTGACCTCGTCGATGCTCGCGACATCCATGCGCTCGATGCGCACGTTCGGGTGCTCGGCGACGACGGCAGCGAGCGACTCGGGGGTCGCGGAGCGGCGGTGCGTTGCGATGACCGTCCAACCCTTCGCGGCATACTGTTTCGTGAGCTCGAGGCCGAGCCCGGAGTTCGCACCCGTGATCAGCACCGTGTCCGAGAAGACACTCGGGGACACGGCTAACAAGCCGCAGAGAACCCAGAGAACCGGAAACCGCCGCGCTGCTCGACTATTCATCTCGTTTTTCCTTCCGACCCGACGGGCGCTTGTATGATAAGGCATCGACAGGCTCGACGAGATCACGTGACAGCAGGTCGGCGCAATCGCGGCGTATTCGTTATCGGCGTCCTCGCCGTGCTTCTGATTGCGCCGCCGACGAGCGCCGACCCGCTCGCCGTCGTCAATGCCATTCGCCACGAAGGCTGCGAGGCCCAGCCGGTGCCGACGAGCCCGGTTACAGCGAACGCGAAGCTCGAGGTCGTCGCGCGCGAGCTCGCGCGCGGCCGGCGCTTGAGCCCCGCAATCGCGCGGACTGAGTATCCTGCGGCGATCGCGTCGGCGTTTCACGTGCGCGGCTCCCGCGAAGACGAGGCGGTACGAGGAATTCTCGTCGCGGAGCACTGTGCCGGTGTCAACGATGCTCGCCACAGCGAGGCCGGCGTTTTCGTGGCGGGTGACGAAACGTGGATCGTGCTCGCAGCCCGCACGCCGCCGGGGCCGAGTTATGCGGATCCAGAAGCCATCGCCGCGCGTGTGCTCGAGCTCGTCAACGAGGCGCGGCGCGAGGCTCGAACCTGCGGCCGGGACCGCTATGAACCCGCAGGGCCGTTGACGCTCGCACCCGCTCTCACGTCTGCGGCTTTGATCCACTCGGCCGATATGGCCGCGCGCGGCTCGCTCGACCACCGAGGCGCGGATGGCACGAACGCCGGCGAGCGCATCACGCGCGCTGGGTACTTATGGCGAGCCTCGGGCGAAAACATCGCGGCCGGACAAGTCGATGCCAATGCCGCCGTCGCGGCGTGGCTTGCGAGCCCCGGGCATTGTGCAACCCTCATGGGCTCGCACTTCACGGAGACGGGGATCGGCTTTGCGCTCGCACCAACGAAGAACCCCGCGATCTACTGGACGCAAGTGTTCGCGGCACCGCGGTAACGCGGCGCACGCGACGTCAGAAGCTCGACCAGCTTCTCCAGGCGGTTAGAGCGAAAACAGCGAGTCTTCCTGGCAAATGCCGATGCGGCTGCCGCTGGGATCCGTCGCGAAGAACATGGTTTCGCCCCACGGCATCTTCGCATTATCCGTCAGACATTTGCCGCCGCCTTCTTTGACCTTTCTGCGCATATCATCGAGGTTAGCCGCAGACAGATAGAAGTACTGATTGTTCTCAAATAACCAGCCGCTACCGCCGTTGGCAGGTTGGTACAACGCAAGTATGAAGCCGCCCAGATCGTAGTAGTGCCGATCCGGCGCAATGCGTTTTCCGGGATTGTCCAGCAGCTTGGTGTAAAACTTCGCGGCCGCGTCGATGTCCTTTACGGGAAGAGCCGTGCGATGAACTCGTGGCTTTGCCATGGTTGTTCTCCTTGCTAGAAAAACATCGTCAAATTCTTGGCCAATAGCACGCTTTGGTCGAGAATGATTTTGCGCCGTGCGATCTTCAGTTCCCCGCGAATCCTCGTCAGCGTGTCTTCGCGTCGCCCGACGAGCAAATCCGTTTCCGATTCGAGACGGTTTCGGTAGACGATAAATCGGCACTTCGTCGTCGCTTTCGCGCCTTCATCGAGTGCCGCTATCGACTCCGTCAATCGAATGTTGGTGATCAAATGCGACACGCGCGAGATTGGTTCATCAGCCCAGTGGACGCCCGTCTGAATCTGCTTCACGCGTTTTATCAGAGTCTCCTTGTCATCGTGAAACCAGGCGACGTCATCTTCGACCGTGGTGTCCTTTTCCCGATTCGCATAGGACACGTTCTTTCGCATCGGCATCCAGTAAACGACGTCCTCTGTGAGCAGATCGAGCCATTTGTCGTATTCACGCTCGTCGAGAAGATCCGCCTCGGTGTAGAAGAAGTCCTCGATCTCCCGCATCAGGTTGAGATAGGCAAGGCGTTCTTGCGGCAGGGTGGATTCCGTCATGACGCGTCGCTTCACGACTCGGGCGCCTGGGCTTTCATGAGCTCACCCCAACTGTCCATGTCCATGTAGTCCGCCCAGCGCTTGTAGAAAACCCGTGGATTCTGCTCGCTCGTGATGGGCTCTTCGGTCACGACACCTGGAATGACATCATGCCGACCGCCGGCACCGAGGCCGGCCTTGTAATGATAAGGACGCTGTCGCGCGATGGTGCCGCGGCTCGCGGCATGCGCATAGTTCCAGTTCTCCATATCGTCCTGCTCGGTCATGCCGGCCGGGCCGGAGTAGCGCATGTAATAGTCGCGCAGGAATTGCCTGATTTCCTCCGGCGCGTCCTTGTCGACGAAGTACGTTCGCCACATCTCGGTTTCGTTTGGGCCCACGGGATGGGAGACCAAAAGCGTCCGCGGTTGTTGCGCATGAAACGACATGTTGGGGAATATCGTTCCGACGAGAGGACACGCCCCAGCGAGCTCGCCTTTATTCTTGAGACGCCGCTGCCAGCATTGCTGAAAGTATTCGGACGTCACCGGGGACATCGCGTACTCGGTTCGCGTCTCCACGTTCGGATAGACGCTATACAACATGCCGTGGCCCTGCGGGTAAGCGGTCACCAACAGTTGCCCGAAATCGTCCCGCCGACCCGTCTTGCCGCTCGGGCCTAAGCGCACCATATCGACAGACCTGTGGCTCACGCCATGCAGCCAATCGCCGGCGAAGTTCTCGGCGATGAATTTCCAGTTGCACGGGACTTTCCACTTTTGCACGCTGCCCAATAGCTCTGTGCCGCCATCGCCGCCGTCCCAGGCACAGAGCCCTTGGTCGAATCCGAAGCGCGCCTCGCCGAGGTACTCCTCGAACGACGGCGCGTTCTTGTCCCACGTGGCCCAGATCGTGCCCAAATAGTTGGCGAGCTGCGCGACTTCGACGAGGCCCCATTTGGATTTGTCGAACGGCGGCTGATAGGCCTTCTCGTAGTCCTGCACACCGACGAGCGTGCCATCCGTCTTGTAGGTCCACGCATGATAGGGACACCTGAAAGCCGTGGTGTTTCCTTCGTCGTAGCGACAGACCCGCATGCCGCGA
>DATBLZ010000084.1:0-23948 GCA_036555065.1 Gammaproteobacteria bacterium | reverse complement strand
AGGTGATTCCGATGGCACGCGCCTTCGTGAGCCGGCAGATCCTCAAAGGCGGCGGACGCCCGGTTTGGCGCGAAGGCTTCATCACGGACAACGGCAACCACATCATCGACGTTCACGATTGGCGGATCGCGAACCCCACCGAGCTCGAAACGCGCCTGAACCAGATTCCGGGAGTCGTGACCGTCGGGATATTCGCGCACCGCCACGCCGACATGCTGCTCGTCGCGGGCGATACGGAGGTACGCACGATTCGTTGATCGTGCGAGGTGGCTGGGGGACTAGGATTCGAACCTAGGTTCTCGGAGTCAGAGTCCGATGTCCTACCGCTGGACGATCCCCCACCCGAGCAGGCAAAGGATACCGAGAGCAGCTCGAGCGGGCTAGCGCTTCGAGAACTGGGTCGCGCGCCGCGCCTTGCGGAGGCCGACTTTCTTGCGCTCCACGGCGCGCGCATCGCGCGTAACGAACCCGGCCTTGCGCAGCGGCTGACGCAATGTTGCGTCGTACTCCATGAGCGCACGCGTAATGCCGTGGCGAATTGCGCCTGCTTGGCCCGTCGTTCCGCCGCCGCGCACGTTGACGTGGATATCGAACTTGCCATCGGCGTCGGCTGCCTTGAGCGGTTGGCGAACGATCATGCGCGCGGTCTCGCGGCCGAAAAACACTTCGAGCGAGCGGCCGTTGATGGTGATTTCGCCGGTTCCGGGACGCAGGAACACGCGTGCTGCCGACGTCTTCCGCCTGCCCGTGCCGTAGTAGGAATCAGTTGCCATCGATCTATAGCTCCAAGGTGATCGGCTGTTGCGCCGTATGCGGATGTTGCGGCCCGGCGACGACCTTGAGCTTGCGCAACATGCGCCTGCCGAGCGGAGTGCGCGGCAACATGCCTTTGACGGCGAGCTCGAGCGCGCGCGTCGGCCGTCGGACCAAGAGTTTCTCGAGCGGCTCGGCGCGCATGTTGCCGATGTAGCCCGTGTGTTGGTAGTAGATCTTGTCCTTGAGCTTGCGTCCCGTGACGCGGATCTTCGCGGCGTTGACGACGACGATGAAATCGCCCGTATCGACGTGCGGCGTGAAGCCCGGCTTGTGCTTGCCGCGCAAGCGATGCGCGAGCGCGGACGCGAGCCGACCGAGCGTTCTGCCCGCGGCATCAACGACATACCAATCGCGCCGGATCGTCTCCGGCTTCGCCATATGGGTTTTCATAGCTGGAAAGACGCGGAATGGTACTGGGGTCCGAGACCGCACGCAAGCGCCGACCCCGTCGCGGCGGCAGCGCCGAGTCCGCGCCAGGTGGGAGCGGCTTCAGCCGCGATTCGAACATATAATGGCCCCATGCGCAGAGCTATGGGCTCGTGGGATCCGCTCATCGCGATCGCCGACCAGGGGCTACGCACCGTTGCCGCCGCGCCGATGGCGCAGCGCCGCTCGCCCGCAGCGAGCATTGCCGAAGCATCACTGTCGAGCGAGGAGCTCGCGCAAAGCGCGGCGCTGATGCGCGTGAATCGAGCGGGCGAGATTGCCGCACAAGCGCTTTATCTCGGTCAGGCCTTGTTTGCGCGAACGCCGGCAACGCGTCGCCATCTGCTCGACGCTGCAGCCGAGGAACACGATCACTTGGCTTGGTGCACCGAGCGGCTCGCCGAGCTCGGCGGCCGCAAGAGTCGTCTCGATCCGCTTTGGTACGTCGGCTGCGCCGGCGTCGGAATGCTCGCCGGCGCCGTCGGCGATCGAGCGAGCTTGGGTTTCGTCGGCGAAACCGAGACCCAGGTCGAAGCGCACCTCGATGACCATCTCGCGCGGCTCCCCGCGCAAGATGCCAAAAGCCGCGCTATCCTCGAGCAGATGGCAGCGGACGAGGCGCGGCACGGAGCCGCGGCAAAGCGCGCTGGCGGTGATGACCTTCCGGCGCCGATTCGCGGATTGATGGCCTTCTGCGGCGGCTGCTTGCGTCGCGTCGCACTTTTCGTGTGAACCGCGTCACAGCTCTGCAATCGAGTGTTTTGCGTGCACGAGGCTAGTTGATTAAATACAGCGTTACGTAAAACTGGAGCCCGAAAATGGAAGACGCCCCGAGACCCTTGAGCGATGTGCCTGCGATCAACCGCTTCTTGAGCTACTGCCGGGTGCGAACCGTGCCCGCGAAAACCGTGATGATCCACGCAGGCGACCTACCGGACGTCCTCTATTACATCGTCGACGGCTCCGTCGAAGTCATGATCGAGGACGAGGACGGCAATGAAATGGTCCTCGCCTATCTCAACAAAGGCCAGTTCTTCGGCGAGATGGGCTTGTTCTACGAGCAGCCCGCGCGCAGCGCATGGGTACGCACGCGTTCCGAGAGCGAAATAGCCGAAATGACGTATCCGCGCTTCCGCCAAATCGCCGCAGAGAGCCCGGGAATCGTGTTCGAGCTCGCAACGCAGCTCGCAAGCCGCTTGCATCGGACCAACCGCAAGCTCGGCGACCTTGCCTTCGTCGACGTGACCGGACGCGTTGCGCACGCGATCATGGATCTCTGCCGCGAGCCCGACGCGATGACGCACCCCGACGGCATGCAGATCAAGGTCTCACGCCAAGAGCTGTCGCGGCTCGTCGGCTGTTCGCGGGAAATGGCCGGCCGCGTGCTCAAGGTGCTCGAGGATCAGGGCCTCGTGCGCGCGACTGGGAAAACAATCGTCGTGTTCAACGCGCGGCGCGAGTTGCCGAAAGCGCGGCCCCAAGTCGCCGCCGCGCTGCGCCGACCCGCGTAGTTCATGTGCGAGCGGCTTTAGCCGCGATTTCTACTTGAACCCGCGTTGCGATTTGACGTGCTCGTAGGCGGCGCGGATCTCGCGCGTCTTCTGCTCCGCGATCGTCACCATCGACGCAGGCAAGCCACGCGACACGAGCTTGTCCGGGTGATGTTGATTCATTAGCCGCCGATAAGCCGTCTTGATCTCCTTATCGCTCGCACTGGCCTCGAGGCCGAGCACCCGATAGGCCGCATCGATGCTCGCCGGCCCCGGCGCGCGTGCCGCCTGCTGGCCCTGCGCCCGGATCAACGCTTCGATTTGGGCGAGCGCGACGCGGTCGATGCCGAATGTGCGCGCCACTTCCCAAAGACGCTGCCGTTTCGCGTTGTCGATCTCACCGCCGCCGATCGCTGCCTGCAATTGGATTTCGACGAATGCGCGCGTCAAGTCTTGGCGGTGCCCGATGTGGGCACGGAGCTCCGCGAGGCGCTCATCGAGCGGATACTCCGCTGCCTTGCCGGCCGTGAATCGATCGATCGCGAGGCGCACTTGCTCGGGCGTGAGGTGCATCGCGTGCATGATTCGGCGTGCGACTCGAATCTCCTCCTCGGTGACGCGCCCGTCGACTTTTGCAAGGTGCCCCATGACTTCGAACGCAACTTCGAAGAAGAGGTTTTGGGTAGCCGTCGACGCGTTTCCGCGCCGCGCCCCCAGACCTTGATCGAATTGGTGACCGAGCAACGCGCCGAGAATGGCGCCAACGGGACCGGCCCCGAGCATGAAGCCGAGCGCGGCGCCGATCGCTTTGCCGTACCACTGCATCTAGAATGTTCTCATGAGCTCCCGCGAGCCGCTCTTCGAGTCGAATCTTCGTAGCGTACAGCTGATCGCGCGAGGCAAAGTGCGGGACATCTACAAGATCGACGCGAAACGATTACTCATCGTCGCCAGCGATCGTATCTCAGCGTTCGACGTCGTTCTACCGGACCCCATACCCGAGAAGGGAATCGTGCTCACGGCCATCGCGAACTTCTGGTTCGCGAAGCTCGCGCATGTCATACCGAACCACCTGCTGAGCACGGATCCGGCCTCCGTGCTCGCTGACGACGGCGATCGCGAAGCCGCGCGCGATCGCGCGGTCATCGTCGAGCAACTGAAGCCGTTGCCGTTCGAGGCCGTCGTGCGCGGGTTCCTAATCGGCTCGGGGTGGAAGGATTATTGCGCCACGGGCAGCGTCTCGGGCGTCGCATTGCCGCGCGGAATGGAGCTCGCCGAGCAGCTCCGCGAGCCGATATTCACGCCGAGCACGAAGGCTCCGCCGGGCTCGCACGACGAGAACATCTCGCTGCAGAAGGTCCGCGACCTCGTCGGCAAAGAGCTCGCCGACCGCGTCGGCGAGATTTCGCTGCGCCTCTATACGGAGGCGAGCCAGTATGCGCGCGAGCGCGGGATCATCATCGCGGATACGAAGTTCGAGTTCGGCCTTGCCGACGACGGCACGCTCAAGCTCATCGACGAGGTGCTCACGCCCGATTCGTCGCGCTTCTGGCCCGCTGCGACCTACCGAGTCGGCGCATCGCCGCAGAGCTTCGACAAGCAGTACGTCCGCGATTATCTCGAGACGCTCGATTGGAAAAAGACGGCGCCGGGGCCGCATTTGCCCGCGGTCGTCATCGAGCGCACGCGCCAGAAGTATCTCGAGGCGCTCAAGCGGCTTACGGGGTAGCTGCCTATGATGGATGCGATCGCCCGACATATCGAGCTCTTGCTTTGGCCCGAAGCTGCGCCGCCGACGAAGTGGCACGAGCGATTGCTAGCGATCGCACGCTACGTATACGCGTTGCTCCGGGATTTCGCGCAGGGCGAGCTCAGCCTGCGCGCCATGAGCCTCGTGTATACGACGATGCTCGCTATCGTGCCATTATTGGCTTTCATCTTCGCGGTGCTCAAGGGATTGGGGTTTCATCGCGAGCTCGAGCCTTTGATCCTCGAGTTCCTCACGCCGATCGGCGCCGAGCGCGCCGCGGAGCTCACGTCGAGCATCATCGGCTTCGTCGACAACATCAGCGGCTCCTTGCTTGGGTTCTTGAGCGTAGGCCTACTGCTCTTCACGGCGTTGTCCATGGCGCAAAAGGTCGAAGCGAGCTTCAATTTCGTCTGGCGCGTCGACCGGCCGCGCAGCTTTGCGCAGCGCTTCACGGACTACTTGAGCATCATGGTCGGCGCGCCGTTTCTGATGCTCCTCGTGATGGGGCTCATTGCGGCGGTGTCGAGCACGACGCTCGCGGGTCAGCTCCGTGCGATCGATCCGATCGGCGCTTGGCTGGAGCGCCTCGGCGATTTCACACCGTACTTTTTCGTGATCGCGGCATTCAGTGGCCTGTACATGTTCATTCCCAACACCCGCGTGAACTTTCGGCCCGCGCTCGCGGGAGGGGTGTTCGCGGGCATCACCTGGGTCGCGGGCGGACAGTTGTTCACCGAGTTCGTGGTCTCCGCCTCGACGTATACGGCAATCTATGCGGGTTTCGCGATCCTCTTTTTCTTGATGCTCTGGATGTACCTTTCGTGGCTCGTGCTGCTTCTTGGCGCCCAGTTGTCGTTCTATTTCCAGAGTCCTGAATACCTGCGCCATGGCCAACGCACGCCCGTCATGTCGAACGGGCTGCGCGAGCGGCTCGCGCTCAGCACGATGTTGCTGGTGGGGCGCGACTTCGAGGCGCCGTCGCACGGCTGGCGCCCCGAGAGTCTGGCCGCGCAAATGCGCGTGCCGCGCCATTTCCTCGAGCCGGTCATCGGCGCTCTCAAGGAAGAAGGTCTGCTCACCGAGACGCTCGAGCAACGGCTCATGCCGGCGCGCGATCCGCGCCGTATAACGCTCGCCGAGGTGCTCGGCGCCGTGCGCAGCGAAGCGCGCGACCGCGCCCGTGTGAAGGGCCACAGTTGGAACGCGACGGTCGAGCTCTTGACGCATCGGATCGAGGGCTCGATCGCGAGCGCGCTCGACGGCAAGACTCTCGCAGACTTGGTCGACCGCGATCTCGCCGAGACGGCAAAAGCGCTGGCGCGCGAAGAATCCAAAAGGAAATAGCTCGTCAGCGACCCGCGATCGTGAGCCCTGCGACGAGCACCGATCCACACCGAACCGTGCCACGCAAATCCACATCGGATCCCACGGCCTCGATGCGCGTGAACATGTCGCCAAGATTGCCCGCAATCGTGACCTCGCTGACCGGGCAAACGATCTTGCCCTTCTCGACCCAAAAGCCAGCCGCGCCGCGCGAGTAGTCGCCCGTCACGATGTTCACGCCCTGACCCAATAGCTCGGTGACGACCAGCGCCGTATCGCAGCTCGCGATGATCTCCTCGAGACCGCCGGCGTTCGCCGCGACGACCAGATTGTGGACGCCGCCGGCGTTGCCGGTCGTCGCGAGCCCCAAACGCCGCGCCGAGTAGCTCGAGAGAACATAGCCCTGCAGCACGCCCCGGGAGACGAGGTCGCGCGGCTTGGTCGCGACGCCCTCGCCGTCGAACGCGGCGCTCGCCAATGCGCGCGGGATCAGCGGCTCCTCGCGAATCTCCAGCCACTGCGGAAACACTTGTCGACCCGCGGCATCGAGCAGAAACGAGGCTCTGCGGTACTGACTCGTGCCGCTGATCGCGGCCACGAGGTGCCCGAACAACCCGCGCGCAAGCTCGGGTGTGAATATGACCGGCGCGACACACGTGTCGATCTGCTTCGAGCCGAGCCGGTCGAGGGCGCGGCGCGCCGCGCGCTCGCCGATCCTCTCCGGCGGCTCCAACGTATCCGCTACGCGCGCGGTCGAGTACCAATAATCGCGCTCGAGCGCTGCATCGGACTTCGCGACGACGCTGCAGCTTATCGAGTGGCTGCTCGTCGGATACGCGCCGACGAAACCATGACTGTTCGCATATACGCGCATTCCATCGCTCGTCGACACGACCGCGCCTTCCGAGTTTTCGATGCGCGCATCGAGCGAGCGCGCTGCGCTCTCCGCCCGCAACGCGAGCTCTGCGGCGCCGTCGACCTCGAGCCCCCACGGATGATGAAGATCGAGGTCGGGCGGATCGACGGCCATGCGTTGGCGGTCCGCAAGGCCGGCATACTCGTCGGCCGTCGTGAAGCTCGCGATGCTCAGCGCCTTGCGCACGGCGCTGTCGATACCGGCCGGCGAAATATCGCTCGTGCTCGCCCCGCCTTTGCGCAAATTTTGGTAAACCGTGATTGCGAGCCCACGGTCCTTTTGTCGCTCGACGGACTCGAGCTCGCCGAGGCGCACGGTGACGCTCAACCCTTCATCGAACGTCACGCCTACTTCGGCTTGGTCGGCGCCCGCGCGCGTAGCGATGTCGAGAGCGCGCGTCGCCGCGTTGACGAGTGAATCTGCTGTCGCCGTCGATTGCATGGGTCAATTCTACCTGCGGTACAATGCGGCAATGAAACCGCTGGTCGGCGTCATCATGGGCTCGGAGTCCGACTGGGCAACGATGGCGCACTGCGCGGAAACACTCGATTTCCTCGCCGTTCCCTACGAGACCCGCGTCGTTTCAGCCCATCGCACGCCGGATCTCCTCTTCGAATACGCCGAGAGCGCGGTTGGGCGCGGGCTCGAGGTCATCATCGCGGCCGCGGGCGGAGCAGCACACCTGCCGGGAATGACCGCGGCCAAGACGCGGCTACCCGTGCTCGGCGTCCCCATAGAGTCGCGCACGCTCAACGGCGTCGACTCGTTGCTCTCGATCGTGCAGATGCCGGCGGGCGTGCCGGTCGCGACGTTCGCGATCGGCAAGTCAGGCGCCGTCAACGCGGCGCTGTTCGCGGCCGCGGTTCTCGCGGACAAGCATGCGTCGATCGCCAAGGCGCTCGACGCCTATCGGGCGAATCAGACCAGCAAAGTGCTGCAGCACCCCGATCCTCGTGCCAGCGAATAGCGGCGCACGAGCCCAACCCGTTTCGATGAGCGCGCGTCGAGTGGGCATCGTGGGCGCCGGCCAATTGGGCCGCATGCTCGCGCTCGCAGGCTACCCGCTTGGCATCGAGTGTCGCTTCGTCGGCGACGGCCCGGCATCGCCCGCGGGGCGAATCGCGCCCATACGCACGGCCGCGCTCGACGATGCTGCGGCGCTCGCGGCGCTCGCGAGCGACGTCGACGTGCTCACGTTCGAGATCGAGAACGTCTCGATCGCCGCGCTGACCGAGGTCGCACGGCGCATCGCCGTTTATCCCCCGCCGTCGATCGTCGCGATCGCCCAGGACCGGCTCGCGGAGAAGCGGCTTTTCGAGTCGCTCTCGATGCCGACGGCGCCGTTCGTCGCAGTCGACGAACGCGCCGACCTGGAGCGCATCGGCGACTCGCTAGGTTGGCCCGTCGTGCTCAAGGCGCGCCGGCTCGGTTACGACGGCCGCGGCCAGCGCGTCGCTGCGAGCGTTGCTGCGCTTCTGTCCGGCTGGGACGACCTCGGACGCGTGCCCGCGATCGTCGAGGGCTGGGTCAAGTTCGAGCGCGAGCTGTCGTTGATCGCCGTTCGCGGCGCCGCCGGCGCCGAGGCGTACTATCCGCTGACCGAGAACGTGCATCGCGACGGGATTCTCGTGTCCTCGATCGCGCCCTACGGTGATTCTTGGCTGCAGCGCACGGCCGAGCAATGGCTTCGCGAGATCATGGCGAGGTTCGACTATCGCGGCGTGCTGACCGTCGAGTTCTTCCTGACGCCGGCCGGGCTCGTCGCCAACGAGATCGCTCCGCGCGTCCACAATTCCGGCCATTGGACGATCGAAGGCGCGGAAACGAGCCAGTTCGAGAATCACTTGCGCGCCGTCCTCGGCTGGCCGCTCGGCGCGACCGGCGTGCGCGGCCACGCTGCAATGCTGAACTTCCTCGGCCGCATCCCCGACTCTGCCGCGATTCTCGCGATCCCCGGCGCGCATCTGCACGACTACGGAAAGGAGCCGCGTCCGGGGCGCAAAGTGGGTCATTGCACGCTGCTCGATCCAGCCCGGGACCGATTGCTTGCGCGCATCGCGCTGCTGCGCGCCGCCATCGAGCGCGGGGATTAGCGGCGTGGGTCCTCGAATCCGCGTACGGGATGTATTAGGCTTCGCAAGCCTCCATTGAGGGCGGCTCATCGATGTATCTCGAACTGTTCGGACTCTCGGAGATGCCCTTTCGGCTCACACCGGATCCGCATTTCCTCTTCGCGAGCAAGCAGCACGCCCGAGCGAAAGCCTACATGGAGTCGACGATCTGGCTCGCGGACGGCTTCGTCGTCATTACCGGTGAGATAGGCTCGGGAAAGACGACGCTCATCGAGAGCTTTCTGGCGGAGCTACCCGACAACGTCGTGCTCGCGCAGATCAGCCAGACGCAGCTTTCGCCCGTGGAGTTTCTCCAAGCGCTGCTCGTCGAGTTCGGCTTCAAGCCGTTCCGGCAAAAGAAGATCGAGCTCCTCGCGACGCTTCGCGACTACATGATCGAGCAATACGCGGCCGGAAAAACTCTGCTCCTCGTCGTCGACGAGGCGCAGAACCTCTCGCGGCGCGTCCTCGAGGAGGTTCGCTTGCTTTCGGGCATCGAGTCGCAGAAGGACAAGCTGCTGCGGATCATCCTCGCGGGGCAGCCCGAGCTCGCGCGGAAGCTCGAATCGCCCAATCTAGAGCAGCTGAGCCAGCGCGTGCGTTTGAAGTTCCACCTCTCGGCCCTATCGAAGCGCGAAACCCGCGAATACATAGAGCATCGCCTCGAGATCGCAGGTGCACAGGGACGCCAAATCATCAAGGATGACGCATTCGACCTGATTTTCCGTTACACGGGCGGCATACCCCGGCTCACCAACATCCTGTGTGATACGGCGATGCTCTGCGCGTTCGCCGAGGACGCTAGCACCGTCACGGGCGACCTCGTCAAAGCCGCGGCCGCGGAGCTGCAATGGGTGCCCTACGCCGAGCGTCGGCCCGCAGGTGACGGTCCGCGCGCCGCCGCCGGCGGATTCACGCACCCCGTAGCACATCTCGCGAGGTTCGACGTGCTGTTTCGCGACCAGGTCGTCGCGGATTTTCCCGTCGCGCTGGGCCGCGCGATCATCGGCCGTACGGCCGACAACGATCTACAAATCCGCAGCAAATTCGTGTCACGCCACCACGCACAAGTCATAACGACTGCACAGGCCTGCGTCATCGAAGACCTCAACAGCACGAACGGAATCTTCGTACGCTCACGGCGCGTGAAGCATCACGATCTCGTCGAGGGCGATGTCGTGCAGATCGGCGAGCACAAGCTGCTCTACCACGATCTTCGCGGCCAGCAGGCGACCGCCGAGCTCGAGGAGCTCGACGCGGACGAAGATGCGGACGAGGACGATGAGTTCGTCGAAGAGACGCTCGACGAGGACGAGCAGTCTTCGTAATCGCGGAGCGTCAGCGCTTCTACTTCTTGGGGGAGAAGAGGCGGACGAAGCGCGCGAGCAACGTCGTGAACCCTTCGACGGCCAGGTCCGGCTCGCGGTGCGCGAATTGCCTCATCCACTCCCGGTTCGCATCGTCGATGCGTTTCTTGAACTCGAGGTCCGTGTATGTGTCGTCCAATCCCATGGAGCAAAGCTTAGAATGCGGCGGCGCACGCGTCGGTGAAATCAATCACAAGCGCCTGCGCGACGATTTTTGACTTAACGCGCGCCGGGCGTTAAGCGTCGGTGCCGCCGACCGTCAACGAGTCGATCTTGAGCGTCGGCTGGCCGACACCGACCGGGACCGATTGGCCTTCCTTGCCGCAAATGCCGATTCCAGGATCGAGGGCGAGATCGCTGCCGACCATCGAGACGCGCGTCAAGACCTCGGGTCCGCTGCCGATGAGCATCGCGCCTTTCACGGGCGCCGTTTTCTTGCCGTTCTCGATCAGGTAGGCCTCGCTCGCGGAGAACACGAACTTCCCGGACGTGATATCGACCTGCCCGCCGCCGAAGTTCGGCGCGTAGATGCCGCGCTCCACGGACGCGATGATCTCCTCGGGATCGTACTTGCCGGGCAGCATGTACGTATTGGTCATGCGCGGCATCGGCACGTGCGCGTAGGATTCGCGGCGCGCGTTGCCCGTGCTCGCCGTTTGCATGAGCCGCGCGTTGAGCTTGTCATGCATGTAGCCGCGCAACCGGCCCTTTTCGATGAGCGTGTTGCACCGAGTCGGCGTCCCTTCGTCGTCGCAGTTCAACGAGCCGCGCCGGCCGGCCAGCGTGCCGTCGTCGACGACGGTGCACTGCTCCGTCGCGACGCGCTCGCCGATTCGCCCCGTGAAAGCCGACGTGCCCTTGCGGTTGAAGTCGCCTTCCAAGCCGTGGCCGATGGCCTCGTGCAGGAGCACGCCCGGCCAACCCGGCCCGAGCACGACGGGCATGTTGCCCGCGGGCGCGGGCACGGCGTCGAGGTTCACGATCGCCTGACGTACGGCCTCGCGGCCGATCTTGATCGGCAAATCCGCCGCCGTTACGACGCTGAAATCCCCGCGGCCGCCGCCGCCCGAATACCCCTGCTCGCGCCGGCCCGCATGCTCGAGAATCACTGCAACGTTGAGGCGCACGAGTGGCCGAACGTCGGCGGCGAGCGTGCCATCGGATGCCTGGACGAGGATGACGTCATAGACGCCGGCCAGGCTCGCCGTAACTTGGATGATGCGCGGGTCGAGGCTGCGGACTCGCTTGTCGAGGTCGGCGAGCAAATCGACCTTGGCGCGATCCGTCATGCTCGGCAATGGATCGACGGGTGGATACAACGAATTGCGGTGCGCGCTCGGCCTGCCGGTTTTTGCGCGCCCGGTGCCTTTCGCGCGCGCTATTCCGCGCGCGGCGCGTACCGCATCGAGCAGCGAATCAGCATCGATCGCATCGGCATACGCGAAACCCGTCTTCTCACCCGCAACGGCGCGCACGCCGACGCCTTGATCGATGCTATATACGCCTTCCTTGACGATTCCGTCCTCGACGCTCCAGGTCTCGAAGCGCGTGGATTGGAAATACAAGTCCCCATAATCGATCGCGGTGCCCATGAGCGTATCGAGCGCGCGCCGCAGGGCCGCGAGGTCGAGCCCGGCAGGCAGGAGCATCTGCTCCTCGGCGGCAGCGACCGAATCGCGAGGGATGACGGATCGTACTTGGCTCATATCACAGGTCGCGTCGGTGCTCGAGGACGGGAAACTTGGCGCGGATCTCCTTGAGCTTGATCATATCCAGTTCGGCCGCGACAATGCCAGGTCCCGATGCACGTTCGGCGAGCACTTCGCCCCACGGGCTCAGGATCATCGAGTGTCCGTAAGTCCGTCGCCCGCCGCCGTGCTCGCCGCACTGGGCGCTCGCGACGACATAAGTCAACGACTCGATCGCGCGCGCCTGCAGCAGCGGCTGCCAGTGAACGCGGCCCGTCGGCACGGTGAACGCGGCGGGCACCGCAAGGATCTCCATGCCCGCGACGCCGAGCCGATGAAACAGCGCCGGGAATCGCAAGTCGTAGCAGACGACCATGCCGAGGCGCCCGAACGGCGTCGGCGCCGTGGTGACGGCCGACCCCGGCAGCGTCGTTGCGGATTCGCGGTAAGTCTCGCCTGCGGCATCGGGCACGCTGACATCGAATAAATGAATCTTGTCGTACTCGGCGACGGGTGCGCCGTTGGGGTCGAGCAGCAGCGAGCGCGAGCTCGCGCGGCCATGGCCCGCGATGATCGGAATCGTGCCGCCGACGATCCAGATGCCGTGGCGGCGCGCTTGCTCGGCGAGAAAATCCTGGGCGGGGCCCTCGCCCGGTTGCTCGGCCGCCGCGAGCCGGTCGGCATCCTGCGGCCCGAGAAACGAGAAGTTCTCCGGAAGCACGACGAGCTCGGCGCCGCGCGCCGCGGCAGCGTCGATGAGCTCGCGCGCAGCCGCGAGATTTTGCGTCACGTCGCGCGTGCTCGTCATCTGGATGGCTGCGGCGTGCATCCTCGTTTCTACTCCGTCGCGGCCGCAAATCCGCCCGGCGGCAGCGCCGCGCAGCGCTCGACCTCGTCGACGCGGTCGCCCGTCAGCCGCTCGACTTGCGGATCATCCCAGGTGCCCGTCACGCAATACGAAGCGCGGCCGATTCCTTGGAGCGGCTTTCTGAAGATGCGCATGAAGAGCCACCACGCAGCCCCGACCGTCGGGCCGGCGACGAGCGCGCCGACGGTCGGCAGCACGTTGCCGGGCTCCGCGGTGACGACGGCTTGTTGCTGATAGTCGCGGTCGCGAAGCCCCGTGCGTCCGATCACGCCGATCTCGGCGCCGGGCCCGGCCATCTTGAGATTGTCCGTATAGGCATCGCCGTCGATGACCGTAAAGTCGCCGCTTATCTCGTCGAACACGAACCCCGGGCTGAAGACGTCGCGGAAATCGAGCGCGAGGCGCCGCGGCAACGCCGCGATGCTCAAGAGGCCCACGACGCGGCCGGCGCCGGGATCGAGCTCCGGCAAGCTGCCTTTCTCGAAACGCATGGCGACGTCGCCGCTCACGTGATCGCGCCAACGCTCGTCGGGCCCGCCGGGCCAATGGAGGCTCGCGGTAACATCGGCCGTCTCGGCAGCGAGGAACGGCGTGAAGCCGAGCTCACCGAGCGCAACACCGACGTCGGTGGACGTGACGTTGACGGCGACTCGCGTTGCGGGCCCGCCGGGGCCGGCGAGCCAGCTGCCGCTGCCCTCGGCCGCATAGCTGTCCGTGGCGCTCGCGAACGAGACGAGCCTGAGCCCCATCGCGTCCGGCACGAGATCCGCGGAGACGCGGCCCAGACGATGGTCGTCGATCGCAAGCTCCGCGGCCTGAAGCGCGACGCCCGGCAGCGTCCGCGGGTCGCGTTCTTGCGCTCGTCCGGCGTCGCCCAACGCCCAATACACGCGCTCCATGTTCGCGACGATCTGCGGACGCGCCATCCCCCTTGGAATGGAGATGTATCCCGCGATCGGCTCGCTCGCGATCGCGATATTCCAGAAATCGTCCTCGCGTTGCGCATCGAGCCGCGTTGCGCCGAGGCGCTGGCCGAACGCGGCGAACTCGCCGATCTCGAGCTCTGCGCCCGCGAGCAGCGCGCGCGTGCCGTCGCGACTCGACGCGTCGGCGAGCGCGAGCCACTCGCTCAGATCGAGCGCCGGGACGTCGCCGCGAATGACGAGGCCGGGTGCCGCCGGCAACACGGGCGGGCCGCCGCCGAGCTGCACCGTGCCGCGGTCGAACTCGAGCCCCAGAGCGCCCGGCGAGTACCGCAGCGCGAGCCGGCGCGTAGCGCCGAAGTTGCCGTCGAGGGCGAGGCCGCCGGCCGGCGGGAACGTGAAATCGAGCAGCACGTTCGCGGGCTCCCCGGGCTCCTTCGCGAGCGGCGCCGGGAGCCGGAGCGCAATGCCGGTGAGATTCGTTTGCACCGCAATGCGCAACGGGCTCGGCGGCGTCACGCGCGCGGGTAGGAGCAATTCCCCCTGCCAACGTGTTTGCCCCCCGATCTGGGCCGTCAGCGGTAGGCCGAATGCCGAGACGATGCTCGCGGCCGTCGCCTCGCCGTCGACGGCGAGCGCGGCGCGATAACCCGGATCGTCGGGAACGGTAATCGAACCGCTCACGGGGCCATCGAGAAAAATCGCCTCGAGGCTTCGGGAAGTCACCGCGGTTCCATCGATGTCGAGCACGCCGTTGATCTCGGTCGCATGCGGCGGAAAACCGTCGATCGAAAGCTCGCCGCCGGCAACGCGCAGCTCTGCATCGAGCGTAAAGGCCCCGCGGTCGCGCAGCGGCATATCGAGCCTGAGATCCACGTCGCCCGTTCCCGCGTGCGCACGCATGCGCTCGTATTCGGGCCCGAGCTGCGTCGCAATCAGCGGTGCCGTTTGCAGGAACGTGAGAACTTCCGCCAACGGCCCCTGCGTGCGCCCGGCGACGGTCAGCACCGCGTCGCGGAGCTCCGGGATATCTACCGCAAAGTCTTCGGCGCGGTTGCCGAGGATCCAGCCGCGGCCGCGCGCGCTGAAACCCGCATTGATGAATTCGACTCGGCCGTCGAGCTCTTCGGCTCGCGGCCACGCCGGAACGAATTCGAGCGTCGCGTCCTCGAGGTCGGCGGCCACGCGGAAATAGCCTTCGCCGCCGTCGAACGGGAATGCTGCGATCGGACCGAAGAAACTGAGCTCGACATTGCGCGCCGCGCCTCCCTGAATCGCGCTCGTGAGCCAGGTCACGACGGGCCGCGGCATTCGCGGCGCCGGCAGATAGCGCTTGGCGGCCACGAGATCGACGCGTTCCGCCGTGCTCTGGAGGTCGAGACGCGCCGGGCTGCCGTCGAGCGGCAACGTGAGCTCGAGGCTGCTCTCGATTTGCGTGTCGAGCACGCCGAGCGTGAGATCGTTGCTGACCACACGCACGACGTCGCGGCCTTGCCGCCAAACGAGCGACCCGTTCACGCTCGAGGCGCCGACGACAGCGGCGAACAGCGACGGCCAGTCGAGCGTGACGTCGCGGCTCGTGAGCTCGAGCGTGCCGCTGCGCGCGTCCGAGGTCAGCGCGCCCGTGAGCCCGCGGATTCCCGGCCGCCCGGCCGCGGCCGCGAAGCCGAGGTTCGCGAAACGCACGCCGAGCGAGTACGTCCAGTCGGCGCCGGGCGCGCGGGTCAGCGCGAGATCGAGGTCGCGCAGGTCGCCGTCGAGGTCGAGCTCGTTCCATTCGGCAGCGAGCGCTGGAGGCCCGACGGCACGCATGATCGGCGTGAGGTCGTCGAGCCGCACGAAATCGCTCTGCGCCGTGATGCCGCGCACGCTGCCGTCCTGTCGTTCAACGGCCAACGTCGCGGTCGCACGCAACGGCCAACGTCGACCGTGCCGAGCGAGGTCGACATCGGACAAGTCGAGCCGCCATCCGCCATTCGCATCCGCGCGCCAATCCCCCGTGAGCGCGATCTGCTCGTAGGTGGGCGCGCCGTCGGTCTCTGCGCCCGGTACTACGACGTTGTCGAGATCGAGATCGACGGTCGCGTGCTCGATTCGGCCTTGCGCGCTCTCGACCAGGAGCGCCGCGTCGCCCGTGCCGGCGACTGCATAGACGGCCTCGGTGGGCAGCAGGCGCGCGAGCGCCGCAACGTCGACGCCGGCGAGATCGGTCGCAAGCCGCCACCGCGTGCCGCGCTCGTCGCCGCGGCCGAGCTCGGCATCGAACGTGAGCTCGAGCCCTTCGGCGAGCGCTGCCGCCGGCGCGGCGCTCGCCGTGATCGCCAACGTCTCGGCGGTCCGGGTCAGGCTCATCGCGACGCCCTCGAACAGCCACTGCTCGCCGCGAAGCGTATCGGAGTAGCGGACCTGACCGCCGCGCACGACGACCTCGACGTGCTCCGGAATCAACGCGCCGAAACCCGTGCCCTCGCCCGGCGGCGCATCCGCGAGCTGAAATCGTCCGGCGCCGGTGCTCTCGATCGAGAGGTTCAGGCCGTCGATCGTGAGCCGGCTGAGTCGAAGCTCGCGCTCGAGCAAGAGCGCCATGGCATCGAGTCCGATGCCGACGCGCTCTGCGGCAATCAACGGCGCCACCGTGCCGTCGCGGCCGATCCGCACGGCATCGAGCGTGATCTCGGGGCCGCGCAGACCCCAGCGCGCGTTGAGCTGATCGAAGCTCACGAACAAGCCGAGCTCGCCGGCGACCCAAGCCTGGAGCTCGGCTTGGTACTCGGGCGCGCGCGCGACGAACACGCGGAATGCGCCGATGCCGATCGCGAGCAGTATCACGAGCACGCCGAGCGTCACGACCACCCACTTGGCGAGCGTGTTGAGGAACTGGCGCATTGCGATCCTAAGGCTCACATCGGCACTACGTCGTACTGGTCGGGCGCATACATGCCTTCGGACTGCAGCCTAATGGGCGTCTGCGTGAGCTCCTGGAGCTCGGCGACGATCGCCGACTCCTCATCGAGCAGGCGCTCGATGACCTCGGGCCGCGCGAGAATCAGGAGCTCCTGCACGTCGAACTGCCGATGCTGGCGGACGATTTCACGGAAAATCTCGTGGCACACAGTTTCGGCCGTCTTGACGAACCCGCGACCCTCGCAGCTTGGACAGGTCTCGCAGAGAATATGCTGCAGGCTTTCGCGGTTGCGTTTTCGCGTCATTTCGACGAGCCCGAGCGGCGACACGTCCATGATCTGCGCCTTCGCGTAGTCCTCGGCGAGCCGTCCCATGAGCGCCTGCAGCACCTGCTCGCGGTGCTCTCCTTCGGCCATGTCGATGAAATCGATGATGATGATTCCGCCGAGGTTGCGCAGCCGCAGGTGCCGCGCGATCGTGACTGCAGCCTCGAGGTTCGTGCGGAAGATCGTCTCCTCGAGGTTTCGGTAGCCAACATAGGCGCCGGTGTTGACGTCGATCGTCGTCATGGCCTCGGTTTGATCGATGACGACGTAACCACCCGACTTGAGCGGAACTTCGCGCTTGAGCGCGCGCTCGATCTCGTCCTCGACGCCGTAGAGGTCGAATATCGGCCGCGGCTCCGAGTACCACTCGATTTTCGTCGCCATGTTCGGGATGAAGCGCTCCGCGAACTCGCGCATCCGCGCACATGCCGATTCGGAGTCGACGCGCACGCGCTCCATCTCCGGCGTGACGAGGTCCCGGAGCACCCGCAGCGGCAACGCCAGGCCTTCGTGCACGAGCTCGCCGGGCCGCGCGCGCTTCGCGTTCTCCTCGACTGCTTCCCAGAGCTTTTCGAGAAAGAGCATGTCGGCGCGCAAAGCTTCCACGTCGGCGCCTTCGGCCGCCGTCCGCACGATGTACCCGGCCGCCGGCGACTCGAGTCGCAAGCTCTCGACGAGCGCGCGCAGCCGCTCGCGCTCCTCTTCGCTCGCGATGCGCGACGACACGCCGATGCCTTCGCCCCTCGGCATCATGACGAGAAACCGCGACGGAATCGTGATGTAAGTCGTGAGCCGCGCACCTTTCGTGCCGAGCGGATCCTTGAGCACCTGGACCAGGAGCTCGTCGCCTTCTTGGACGCAGTCGCGAATATTCGGCTCGTCTTCGGCGACCGGCGAGTCGGCATGTGGATTGCGGGCGATGTCGGACGCGTGCAGAAAAGCCGTACGCTCGAGGCCTGCGTCGATGAACGCCGCCTGCATGCCCGGCAGCACGCGCGCCACGCGACCCTTATATATATTGCTGATGAGCCCGCGGCGACTCGCGCGCTCGATCATGAGCTCTTGGAGCACACCGTTCTCGACGAGCGCGGCGCGCACCTCTCGTGATGTCACGTTGACTAGAATCTCCTCGGTCATTGCGGCGTTCGGTTCGTCGTGAGCCAGGACGGAAGACCGTACCGGCCAAGCAGTGCTGCAGTCTCGAGCAGCGGTAGGCCGACTACTCCGGTGTAGCTGCCCTCGAGACGTTCGACAAAGAGCGCACCGCGCCCCTGGATCGCATAGGCGCCGGCCTTGTCGAGCGGCTCGCCCGTCGCACAGTAGGCGACGCGCTCCGCGTGCGTCGTTGCCCGGAATCTCACTTCGCTCCTCGACAGCCGCTCCTCGGCCGCACCCTCCGCGTGGACGGCCACGGCCGTCAGCACGACGTGACTGCGGCCCGACAGCGCCGCGAGCATCTCGAGCGCCTCCTGTGCATCGACGGGCTTGCCGAACACGACGTCGTCGAGCACTACGGCCGTATCGGCCGCGAGCACGGGCCTTGGGCGCGCTTGCACGGCCGCGGACGCCCAGACGGCTGCGGCTTTGGCTCTGGCCGTGCGCTGCACGTAGTCGGCCGGGGGCTCGCGGGGCAGCCGTTCTTCGGCGATCGCCGCCGGGCGCGTCGCGAACGCGACGCCGATCTGACGCAGCAATTCCTCGCGCCTGGGTGAAGCCGAGGCGAGATAGATGAAATCCCTTGTCATTCAAGAGACTATACGGACTACCGTAGGCGGAGCATAGCCCCGGGGGCGCTCAGCCGCGGTGGTAAGGATGCCCCTCGAGCACCATCCACGCGCGGTAGAGCGCTTCGGCAACGGCAATCCGCGCGAACCCATGCGGCAGCGTGAGTCGTGACAGCGCCCAGCGTTCGGCCGCCCGCTCCACGCACGCCGCCGCCAAGCCGTCCGGCCCGCCGATCAGAAACACGAGCGGCGCGCCGGCGGTCATCCAAGCGCGCAGCCGTGCCGCGAGCTCCACCGTGGACCACTGCGTGCCTGCTTCGGTCAGCGCAACGACATGGGCGCCCTTGGGTAGCGCCGCGAGCATGCGCTCGCCCTCGGCCGCGACGGCGCGGGTGGCCGACTCCGTCTTCTTACGCCGGCCCAGGGGAATCTCGGCGACCGCGAGCGTGCAGCGGCTGCGGAGCCGCCCGGCATACTCCTCGAAGCCCGCAACGACCCAAGCGGGCTGGCGGCTCGACGCGGCGACGATCGTAATGCGCATGCCGGGCCAGTGGGAGCGGCTTTAGCCGCGATTCTTGACCGTCGCGACTGATGTCGCTCCCACAAGTTGGCCCTGCCCGTCCGTAGCGGGCGCGATGTCCCAAAGCTTCTCGAGCTCGTAGAACGCGCGCGTGCGCGGCAACATGACGTGGACGACGACGTCAGCGAGATCGACGAGCACCCATTCGCCGCTTTGCTTGCCTTCCACACCGAGCAACGGAATTCCGGCTTCTGCGGCGCGCTCGATGAGCGCCTCGGCGAGCGCGCGCACGTGCCGATCGGACCTGCCACTCGCGATGATCATGAGATCGAGCAGCGACGTCAGATGCCGGACGTCGAGACGCAATACATTCTCCGCTTTGAGGTCCTCGAGAACGGCCAGCGCGAACGCGGCGATCTCTTTAGCTGACTTCAGTCGTTTCTTCGTGCGGCGCGGCATAGCAATGGGTTGCAACAATGATCCTCCAGACGCTGTCGGGTAGCAGATAGCGCGGCTCGATGCCCGCGCGAATGGATCGCCTGAGCTCGGTCGACGACACTTCGAGCTGAGTTACGGGCTCGATATGAATACTGCCGGCGACGCGCTCGCGGAGCCCGCGCACGGTAGTCGTCCGGTGCGCGCGAATCAAGTCGCCGAGCATGCCTTTCTGCGGCGCCTGCCAGCCGGGCCGGTGCGCAACGACGAGGTGCGCGAACGCGAGGAGCTTGCGCCAATCGTGCCACGTCGGTAGATCGAGAAATGCATCCATGCCGAGCAGCAAGCAAAGCGCCGTCTCGGGGAACTCCGCGCGCAGGCTCGCCAGCGTATCGACGGTGTACGAAGGCCCGGGTCGCTCGAGCTCGCGCTCGTCGATCACGAATCCGGGCTCTGCGGCGAGCGCGGCCTCGAGCATTCGCATGCGTACGGCGCTCGGCGTCACGTGCCCTTTGCGATGCGGCGGCTCCCCGCACGGCACGAAGCGGACCTCATCGAGCGCGAGCTTCTCGCGGAGCTCGAACGCCGTGCGCAGATGCCCGTAGTGAACCGGATCGAAGGTGCCGCCGAAAATGCCGATGCAACGCATGCGCTCAACGCGCCGCAGGCGCGGCGCGCGGGAAGAGCGCGAGCACGAGCCCCGTCAGCGCCTCCCAAGGCCTTCCTAAGGCGGCGCCTTTGATGACGTTGTCGACCTCGGCGGCTTGGCGCATGAGCTGCGTCATGCGCGGCGCGCCGTAGCGGCGGACTGCTTGCTTTACGGCCGCCTGCCGTTGGCGCCAAACGCCGAGCCGCGCGAGCGCGTTGTCGACGTTCTCGCCGTGCGCTTGGGCGTAGCTCACGCGCGCAAGCAAAGTGATCTCGCGGTTCAGCGCCCACGCGACGAGTGTCGGCTCCACACCCTCGGCACGGAGCCCCGCGAGCACGCGCAGCGCGCGCGCCGGATCGCCGGCGATCACCGCATCCGACAATCGGAATACGTCGAAGCGCGCGCTGCTCGAGACTGCAGCGAGAATCTCGGCTGCGCCGACCGCGCGTCCCGGCAGCGTCAACGCGAGCTTTCTGATCTCCTGATCCGCAGCGAGCAAGTTGCCCTCGACGCGATCCGCGAGCAGCTCGGCGGCGTCCGCCGTGAGCTCGACGCCCAGGTGCCGCGCCCGCGCCGCGATCCAATCCGGAAGCTCGCCGCGATCGACGGGCCAGACCTCGACGAGGACGCCGTGCTCCTCGAATGCCTTGACCCACGCCGAGCGCGCTGCGGGCGCATCGAGCTTCGCGTTCACGGCCACGAGCAACAGACGCTCGGGGTCGCCGCTCGCGGCGAGCTCGCCGAGCGCAGCGCCGCCGGCCTCGCCGGGCCGCGGCGATGCCATGCGGAGCTCGAGAATGCGTCGCGCCGCAAACAACGAGAGATTCCCGGCGCTTGCTTGGAGCTCGGCCCAGCGGAACGAGCGATCGACGACGTGGAGCTCACGGTCGGCGAAGCCCGCCGCGCGCGCGGTCGCGCGAATCTGCTCGAGCGCTTGATCGACGAGAAACGGCTCGGCGCCGGCCACCAAGTAGGCCGGGGCCAGGGCACGCTCGAGTTGGCGCGACAACTGGCGCAGCGGAATCTTCAAGCGCGAATCTCAGGCTGCATTGAGCTGAGCGAGCAGGATCCCTTGTTCCTCGAGCAGAACCGGTATGCCGTCGCGGACGGGATAGGCCATGCGGCCGTCGCGCGTCACGAGCGCTTCCTGCAAAGTCTCCGTGACGAGCTCATCGGCGCAGCTTTTGATCCGCTTCGCGGCGATGAACGAGTTGAGGCGCTGCAAATCGCCGTCCGTCATGAGCTCGAGCGGCACGTGCGTGACGGGACAGCAAATGATATCGAGGAGTGCTTTGTCGAAACCCAATGTTGCGCCGCGGTTTCCGCCGAATATCTAGGAGTCTGGTACGGGATCATAACCCGCCGCGCCCCAGGGATGACAGCGCCCCAGGCGCTTGAGCGCGAGCCACGCCCCGCGCCACGGCCCGAACCGCCGGATCGCCTCGGCAGCGTAGACGGAGCAGGTCGGGATATATCGGCAATCGCGGCCGAGCCACGGCGATAGCGTGAGTTGATAGGCGCGGATCAGCCCGAGCATGAGCCGCTCGGTCGCGCGCGAGAGCGCAGACGTCAGGCGCGCCGCCATCGCGATCCTCCGGCAACGTCCTCGATGAGGATCCCGCGCGCGGCGAGTTCGTCGCGAATCGCATCGGCCTCCCTGAATTTCCGCTCGCGGCGCAAGCGTTCCCGCTCGCCGAGCAAGCGCGCGATTTCCGCGTCGGTAAGAGCGGCATCCGCGCTCGCCGGAGACGGCGCCTCGAACCAAGCGACGGGATCCTGCTCGAGTAAGCCCAACAACCAAGCCGCAGCGCGCAACGATTCGGCTCGCGCGCGCCGCTCGGCGGCGTCGCTGCTGCGATTCGCGCCGCGCGCGAGCTCGAAGAGCTCGGCAATCGCTTGCGGCGTGTTGAGATCGTCCTCGAGCGCGGCGACGACCGACGCGGGCGGCGCCGCCTGCGGCGGGCCCCGCTCGGCGCCGCGAATGCCGGCGTCGCGCAGCGCGCCGTAGAGCCGATCGAGCTTGCGCTTCGCTTCGCCGACCTGATCAGCGGTCCAATCGAGCGGTTGGCGATAGTGGGCGGATAGGAGCCCGAGGCGCACGACCTCGCCCGGATGCTCGGCCAGGAGATCGCGGACGAGAACGACGTTGCCGAGCGACTTCGCCATCTTCTCGCTTTCGAACTGCACGAGGCCGTTGTGAACCCAGTACCGGGCCATCGGCGTGCCGCGATGCGCGCACGTGCTCTGCGCGAGCTCATTTTCGTGATGCGGGAACACGAGATCGAGACCCCCGCCGTGTATGTCGATCGTCTCGCCCAAGTGCGCCTCGACCATCGTCGAGCACTCGATGTGCCAACCGGGGCGGCCATAGCCCCAGGGGCTCTCCCAGCCGACTGCACCGGACGCGGACGGTTTCCAGAGCACGAAATCAGCCGCGTCGCGCTTGTACGGCGCAACCTCGACACGCGCGCCCGCGAGCATGTCTTCGTGCGAGCGGCGCGACAGTGCGCCGTACTGAGAGTAGCTCCCGACCGCGAATAGCACGTGGCCTTCGGCGAGATATGCGTGCCCCGTCGCAATGAGGCGCTCGATGAAGGCAATGATCGGCGCGATGTGGTCGGTCACGCGCGGCTCGAGGTCGGGCGGCTGCACGCCGAGCGCCTTCATCTCAGCATGGAAAGCCTCGGTATAACGGCGCGTGAGCGCGCCGATCGGGATGCCTTCGGCCTTGGCGGCCGCGTTGATCTTGTCATCGACGTCCGTGATGTTGCGCACGTAAACGAGCCCGTACGAGCGCCGCAGCAGCCGCGCGAGCACGTCGAACACGACGTTCGGGCGCGCGTTGCCGATGTGGGCGAAGTTGTAAACGGTCGGGCCGCAAACGTACATCGTGACCCGCTTGGGATCCGCGGGCACGAACGGGACGCGTCTCCTTTGCAGCGTGTTGTAGAGCTCGAGCGCCATGCACCTATAATAAAGGTATATGTCGAAGAAGTTCGCCTCGAGAAAGAGCGTCGCGCAAGTCGAGGAAGGCGTCGAGCTTGCGCCGAAATTCGACGAGCGCGGGCTCATCCCTGTCGTGACGACCGACTATGCGAGCGGTGAGCTGCTCATGCACGCCTACATGAACGCCGAGGCGCTCGAGAAGACGATCGCGACGGGGGAAGCGCATTACTTCAGCCGCAGCCGGAAGGCGCTCTGGCACAAGGGCGCAACGAGCGGGCTCGTGCAGAAAGTTCGGGAGCTCCTCATCGACGACGATCAGGATTGCGTTTGGCTGCGCGTCGACGTGGCCGGCGGCGCGAGTTGTCACGTGGGATACCGGTCGTGCTTCTATCGGCGCGTGCCGCTCGGCGCGGCATCTGGTAAGGGCGCGATCAAGCTCGAGTTCACGACGACCGAAAAGGTGTTCGACCCGGCGGAAGTCTACGGCGACGCGCCGAACCCGACGAAACTGTAAGCGTCTCGGCTGAACCCGCTGCGACGACGCGCGCCCAGATAATAGATCGCCGATGGCTCGCGCACTGCCGATGGCCCGCGCACTGCCGATGACTCGCGCACTGCCGATGACTCGTATGCATCCGTGCTGACGGTCGGGCGCCCCTCCATGGAGGGATTTTCCGCTAACGCGCAGTCGTCCCGCATATCGTCGAGTCGATACCCAAACCGCGGAATCACGCGGCCGTCTGGCCGCTGAAAGTAGATCTCACCC
>DATBLZ010000065.1:0-12415 GCA_036555065.1 Gammaproteobacteria bacterium | reverse complement strand
TCGCGATCATGACGCCGATGCCGATGACGGTCGCGACGGCGACGGCGAGCGCCGCGGTCGCGACACCCGTTCTGCTCAATGACGCGGTAACGCCGCGGACCGCCATGAGTCGCGGCAGACCGCCGAAGTGGCGCGCGGCCGGAGCGAGGACCCGCATTAGACCCGCCGTCGCCGCGGGCACGCACGCCGCGCCTGCACAGAGCACAAGGAAGAGCGCGGCAAACGCGAGCGCGAGGCTCTGTCGGTCGGCGACTATCAGCGCCCCGGCAAGGCCGAGCAGCGGCACGGCGAACCACGCGGCGGCTCGGGCGCGCGCGCGGCTCGTGCGCTCGAGGCCGGCGCGGCTCAGGGCGGCGTCGGGCGTGGTGCGCGCAGCCTCGAGCGCCGGCACGAGCGCAGCCGCGAACGTCGCGCCAAGTCCGAGCGCGACTCCTTGCACATAGATCCAGCTCGAAGGTCGGGCTGCGTTTACCGCCGCAACGAACGACAGGTCGCCGATGGTTTGCAGCACGAGCCCGAGGAGCCCCTGGGCGAGCGCGTGGCCGAGCGCGAGACCGAGCGCCGTGCCGACGATGCCGAGAGCGGCGCCTTCGAGCAGAAACCCGGCGACGACCTCGCGCCGCTCCGCGCCGAGAGCGCGCAGGAGGCCGATGGTCGTACGCCGCTGCACGACCGTGAACGAGATCGTCGAGTAAACGAGGAACATGCCGACGCCGAGCGCAAGGAGACCTAAGGCGGTGAGATTCGTGCGAAACGCGCGCGTCATCTCGTCGAGCGTGAGCGTCTCCGTGCCGGCGACGACGAGGCTCGTCCCGGGAGGAGCAGAAATCCGCAGCGCTTCGGCCTGCTCGGGTGTGAGAATGAGATCGATCCTGTCGACCGCCCCGGAGCTGCCGAGGAGCTCCTGCGCGGTGCTCACGTCCGCGATCACGGGCGGTTCGGCCTCGGTGCCGGGCGCCTCAGTCGTGCCGACGATTTCGACGCGATGCGCCACACCGGCCACATACAATCGAGTTTCGCCGCCAATCTCGTCTGCGCCGCGGTCGAGCGCCGAGGCCGGCACGAGTATCGCGCCGGGCGTTGCGATCAGGGCTTCGAAGCTCGTGCGCTCGCCGGGAACGAAGCGCGTGTAGTCGCGAAACGCAATCTCTTCGACGGGGTCGATGCCGAGCAGCGTGTACTCCGGTCCGGTCGGCGAGCCGAGAGCGACGACGGCTTCGATCACGGGCGCTGCGGCGACGGCACGGCGCTCTCGAATCAGGTCTGCATAGATGCTTTCCGGAATGCGCTCGCCTACGGGCAGGAGCCGATGCGTCGTGCGGCCGCGCACGGTCGCGCTCGAAAGATCGAACGCACGCCGTGCGCTGTCGTTGGCGAGCTCGATGCCGACGAATACGGCGACGCCGAGACCGATTCCCGCGACCGCGAGCCCGAGCTGCCAAGGATGGCGCCGATAAAAGCGGGCCGTCGCGCGCGCGAACAACCGGTGCTTCACAGCGGAGTTTCCTCGAGCCGCGCGCTCTGGATCGTGAGGACGCGATCGGCGGCCTTGGCAACCTCGATGCTGTGCGTCGCGACGAGCAGCGTCGTCGCCGAGGACTTGCAAGTCGCCGCGAGCAGCGCGAGCACGTTTCCGGCCGTTTCGTGGTCGAGGTTGCCCGTTGGCTCGTCAGCGAGAATCAGCTTCGGCGAGTGTGCGAGCGCGCGGGCGATCGCGACTCTCTGTTGCTCGCCGCCCGAGAGCTCGTCTGGATAACGCGAGTCGACGGCACGCAGACCGAGAGCGGCGAGCAACGACTCGATACGCGCCTCGGCAGCGGCGGCCGAATATTTGTTGAGTGCGAGCGGCAACCCCACGTTCTCGACAACAGTGAGCGTCGGGACGAGGTTGAAGAATTGAAACACGAAGCCGAGATGCAGCCGGCGAAAGCGCGTGCGCTCGTCGTCGGACATCGCGCTGAGATCGCGCCCCTCGTGGAGGATGGCCCCGCGGTCCGGCGTATCGAGGCCGCCGATGAGCTTGAGCAGCGTCGACTTGCCGGATCCGCTGCGGCCGAGCACGGCGACCGACTCGCCGCGCCGGACGCTGAGCTCCGCATTCTCGAGCACGACTTGGCCCGAGTAGGCTTTGCCCACGGCCTTGAGCTCGATCTGCGGGCCCGCCGGCGGCGATGTGATCGGCGCGCGCGTGTCCACCGACCTATTGTAGTGTTCTCCAGGGCACGACGAGCGGTTGTCCCGCGACGTGACTCAAGAACGGCTCGACGTGGTAGTAACGGCGGAGCGTCTCTGCGGATAGCACCTGCTCGGGACGGCCGTCGGCGACGACTTCGCCCTCGTGCATGACGATGACGCGGTGCGCGAAGCGCGCCGCGAGCGTCAAATCGTGCAGGACGGCGACGACGAGCGCGTCGCGCGCGGCGTAGTCCGTCAACACGTGCATGATCTCGAGCTGATGATACGGGTCGAGCGCGGCGACAGGCTCATCGACGAGCAGGATCGGCGCCCGCACGGCGAGAGCGCGCGCGAGCTGGACTCGCGAGAGCTCGCCGCCCGAGAGCTCATCGACGGCGCGCTCCGCGAGCGCCGTCACGCCCGTCTCACGCATCGCGGCGTCGATGGCGGCAGCGTCTTCGGGGCGTAACGCCGAGCCGAACGCGCGATGCGGCAAGCGCCCGAGCGCGACGAGATCGCGGACCTTCATCGGCCAGTGCGCGGCCGGAGACTGCGGCAAGTAGGCAATCGTGCGCGCGCGTGAACGCGGGCTCGTGCTCAGCGCTTGCTCGCCGGCTTGGACGGTTCCCGTGCACGGCACGAGCCCGGCGATCGCCTTGAGCAAGCTGCTCTTGCCTGCGCCGTTCGGCCCGACGAGCGCGACGACGGTTCCGCGCGCGAGCGCGATCGAGCTCGGCCGCACCGCGACGCGGTCGCGATAACGTACCGTGAGCGCGTCGCAGCGCAGGCTCATGCGACGCCGGCGCGGCGCGCGCGCAGCACGAGGTGCAAGAAGAACGGCGCGCCCAAGAGCGCAGTCACGACGCCGAGCTTGAGCTCGGGTCCCGGCGGCATGAGCCGAATCACGAGATCGGCCGCGACAGTGAGCACGGCGCCGCCGAGAAAGCTCGGGAGGAGCAGACGGCTCGGATGAAATCCGACGGCGCGGCGCAAGACGTGCGGCACGACGAGGCCGACGAATCCGACGACGCCCGTGACGGCGACGGCAGCGCCGATCGCAAGTGCCGTGCCGCCGATCACGAGCCATTGGGTGGTTTTCGGGTCGTAGCCCAAGCTTTGCGCAACGTCTTCGCCGAGCGTCAACGCATCGAGACCGCGCGCGGCAGCACCGAGCATGATCCAGGCGGGCAGCATCAGCGGCAACGCGAGCGCCACGTGCGCGAGGCTGCGGTCCGCGAGCGAGCCAAGCATCCAAAAGAGGATCTCGAGCGCGGCGTACGGGCTCGGCGCGAAGTTGAGCGCCAGCGACGTCAGCGCGGCCGCGAGCGCATTGATCGCAATGCCGGCGAGAATGACGCCGAGCAAATCTCCGCGCCGGCCCGCAAGCGCGTAGAGTGTCGCGAGCGCCGTCAGCGAGCCGGCGACGGCGCCGAGCGGCAGCAGCAGGGATTGACCTGCCGCGAGGCCGAAGTAAAACACGAGCACCGCGCCGAACGCCGCGCCGCTCGAAGCGCCGAGTAAACCGGGTTCCGCGAGGGGGTTACGCAGCAAGCCCTGCAGCGCCGCGCCGCATAGGCCGAGCGTCCCGCCGACGAGGAGACCGAGCAGCACGCGCGGCAGGCGGATCTCGAGGAAGATCGCGCTCGCAAGCTCAGGGCTACCAAGACCGAACGCGGGTCCGCCGCTCGTGCGGCCGACGCCGAGCGCGACGGGGACGACGACGAGCAACGCCGTGACGAGCGCCGCGTACAAGGGCCAGTCGCGTTTGAGCGCCGCGCTCACGGTAGCTCGCGGCGCGCGGCTTGGAGCATCTCGACGGAGTAGAGGCTCGCGGGCAGGCCGCACGACCAGTACTTCGCCGGCACCGTGACCGTCGCCGTCGTCGTGGTGAGGCCCGTGAGCGCCGCATGCTCGAGCACGAGGTTCGCGAGCGATGGCTGCTCGCGACGGTAGCCCGTCTGAATCAGCAGCGCAGGGGTGCTGCGCAACAGCGTTTCCATCGACAGGCTGCCCCAACGATCGAGACCGCTTTCGGCGACGACATTGCGTAGGCCCGCGAGGTTCATGAGCTCGTCCGCGAGCGTGTGCGCACCGACCGTGAAACCGCCGGGGCGCACGACGACGGCCGTCGCCAGCTCCGGGCGGCGTGTGGCGGCGAGCGCTGCGACGTGGGCGCGCATCTCGCCGATGACGACTGCGGCGCGCTCGGCCCGGCGCAGGGCCGCGGCGACGATCTCGATGTTCCGTTCGATGTCGGCGATGCTGTCCTCGGGCGCGAGATCGACGACCGTGTACCCGAGATCGCGCAGCAGCGCGCGCGTGAACGCGCTCGTGAATATGCCGGCGACGACGACGTCGGGTGCGAACTCGATAATTTCCTCGGCCGAGCCGTAGTTGAGCGGGTAACGGCGCGCCTCGGCATCGAGCATCGACTCGTGCGGATCGGCCGCGAGCCAGCTAACGGTCCGTATCTGCGCGGGGTCCGCGATGCTCAGCACGAGCTGGTCGGCGCAGAGGTTGATCGAGGCGACCGAAGGGAGCTCATCTGCGGCAGCGGCCGCGGAAGCCAGCATGAGCACGACGGGCACAAGACGTGGCGACATGACACTCCTCCGAGTCTCGTCGCCACAACGGAATTCCGTACCGTGCGCTTCCCCGGCGCGCGGAAGGACGACTACGGCGGCAGGTTTCCTGGCTCACGGCTCCGTCGGTGCTGCGTGCCTTCCCGAAAATCGGGTCCCGCTCTCGTGGGAGCGGCCTAGCCGCGATCTTCAGTGGCGTTTACGCAGTACCTCGCCGTGCACAGTTGCGGGGACAGCCAGAGATTGGACTCTGTTCCCTTTTAACCACGTAGTGGCACCGCCCGCGGGTCACAATAGGCACCGCCCTCGCGTTTTGCAAGCACACGGGGGAAAATCGCATGGAGGGAGCGGCCTCAGCCGCGATCGGAGACTGCACTGATTCGCTATCGCGTCCGTCTCGCGGACCTCGCCAAGCACCATTTCGAAGTCACGTGCGAAATTCCCGCTCCCGCTGCCGTACAACGCGTCACGCTGCCCTCGTGGCTTCCGGGCAGCTATCTGCTGCGCGAATTCGCCCGCCACGTCATCGCGCTCGAGGCGACGAGCGGCGGCCGCAAGGTCGACATCGAGAAAGTCGCGAAGGGCACGTGGGCGTGCACCGGCGCGCGCGATGATTTGACGATTCGGGCGACGATCTATGCGCTCGATCTGTCCGTGCGCGGCGCGTATCTGGATCGGCGCCGCGGATACTTCAATGGCGCGTGCCTTTTCTTGTTCGCAGAGGGGCGCGAGTCGGAGGCCGCCGAGGTCGAGCTCGTGGCGTCCGCTGACCCCGCGGCCGCCGAGTGGCGCGTCGCAACCGCGCTCACGAGCGCGGTCGTCGATGCGCGGGGCTTCGGCACGTACCGGGCGGCCGATTACGACGAGCTCATTGATCATCCCGTCGAGATCGGCGCGCTCGCGCACGTGGCTTTCACTGCGGGAGGTGTGCCGCACGAGCTCGCGATCGCCGGCAAAATCGATTCCGACTTGGAGCGCATCGCGGCGGATCTGCGCCAGGTCTGCGAAGCGCAGATCGACTTCTTCGGCCGACCGCCGCCGTTCGCGCGCTACGTTTTTCTCGGGCTCGCCGTCGGCGACGGCTACGGCGGCCTCGAGCACCGCGCGTCATCGAGCCTGATTTTCAGCCGCGAGGACCTGCCGAAACCGGGCGAGCCGGGCGTCCCGCGCGCATATCAACGTTTTCTCGCGCTCGCGAGCCACGAATACTTCCACGCGTGGCACATCAAGCGCACCAAGCCCGCGGCGTTCATGCCGTACCGTCTCGATCGCCGCAACCACACGCGGTCGCTCTGGGTGTTCGAAGGCATCACGAGCTACTACCAGGATCGCTTCTTGCTGCGCAGCGGCCTCATCGGCGTGCCGGCGTATTTGCAGCGTCTCGGCGAGCATCTCACGCGCGTATACCGAACGCCGGGCCGCTTGCGCCAGAGCCTCGCCGCCTCGAGCTTCGACGCGTGGGATTCGCTTTACAAGCCCGATGCCAACAGCCCGAACACGGGTGTGAGCTACTACACGAAAGGCGCACTCGTCGCGCTCGCGCTCGATCTGACGTTGCGGGCGGCGACTGTCCCGCACTCACTCGACGAGATCATGCAAGCGCTGTGGGGTCGTTACGGCGCGCGCGACGTCGGCGTTCCCGAGGACGGATTCGAGCGACTCGCGCTCGAGATCGGCGGGCCGACGCTCGCTGCCTTCTTTGCGGCGGCGGTGCGCGGGACCGAGGATTTGCCGCTCGGCGAGTTGCTCGGCGCTTGCGGCATCCAACTGAATCTGCGGGCCGCGGCCGGCCCCGGGGACGCGGGCGGAACACCGGGAGCGAGGGACGACGCGCCGTTCGGACTCGACGCGGCTTACCGCAGCCGCGACGGCGGCCTCGAGCTCACCGTCGTGTTCGACAACGGCGCTGCTCAGACGGCGGGGCTTTGCCCCGGAGATCTCGTCATTGCGATCGGCGGCTTGCGAGTCGGCGAGCGCAACCTCGCGAGTCGCCTCGCGCGCGAGGATTCGGGTGCCACGGTGCGCGTGACGGCGTTCCGCGGCGACGAGCTCATCGAGGCCGATCTCGTGCTGACGCCGCCGGCGCTCGACACTTGCTATCTCGAGCTCGATGCGCGCGCCTCGAGCGACGCGGTCGCGAGGCGGCGCGCATGGCTAGGCGAGTAGGCAACGCTTAAGATGCCGGAATGCTCGAGCTAGGCATCAAGATCACGCTCGCGTACGCGCTCGGCGCCGTCATGGGCGGCCTCGTCGTCGGTTACGTCCGCGGCGGCGTCGACATCCGCAAGAGCGGCAGCGGCAACGTCGGCGGCACGAATGCGCTGCGCACGCAGGGGAAACTGTTCGCTTTCTTCGTCATGCTCATCGACGTCGGCAAAGGGATCTTCGCGGTCGCGTTCCTGCCCATGCTCGAGATTCCCGGAATAGGCATCGATCCCGAGATCGATCGCGCGCTCATGACGTACATGATCGGGCTCGCGGCCGTCGTCGGCCACGTCTTCCCGGTTTGGGCCGATTTCGGCGGCGGCAAGGGCGGCGCGACTGCGGCAGGCCTACTCGCGTACCTCGCGCCCACGGTCGCCGTTCCCGTGATCGGCGCCTGGGTCGCCGTGGTTTTCTTCACGGGCTACGTGGGCATTGCGACCGTGAGTGCGGCGTGGCTCGGCGCCGTCTACATAGCGCTCGCGGAGCCGCAACCGCGCGCGCTCTTGGCCTTTGCCGTCCTGCTCGCGGCGTTCATCACGTATACGCATCGCGGCAACCTACGCCGCATGTGGGACGGCACGGAGTCGCGGTTCGGCCGCTTCTTCGGACTCAAGTGATCGCGTGAAACCCGACGCTCTCGTCACGCAACGCCACGATGCGCTCGATTCCGCCACGCTCGCTGCCGCGGTCGAGGGGCCGCTGCGCGGACGCGTCCGGCGCATCGAGGTCTTCGCGGAGCTGCCTTCGACGAACCAATACTTGCTCGAAGCGGAGCAACCGTCGCCAGGGCTCGCCGATGTCTGCCTCGCCGAGCTTCAAACCGCGGGCCGCGGCCGGCTCGGGCGCGGTTGGCATTCGCCGTTCGGCGCGGGCGTGTGGCTCTCGGTTGGCTGGCGCTTCGCCGCCGCGCCCGCGGAGCTACCGGCGCTCACGCTCGCGCTCGGCGTCGCCGTGCGGCGCGTCGTCGCCGATCTCACGGGCGCGGTGATTCGACTCAAGTGGCCGAACGACCTCGTCCACGACGACCGCAAGCTCGGCGGCATACTCGTCGAAGTGGGCACGGCAACAGCGGGCGGTTGCCGCGTCGTCGCAGGGCTCGGCCTCAACGTCGCGTTTCCGGCCGCGTCGCTCGCGGCCGTCGGCGCTGGCAGCGCGACGGATTTGAGCTCGATCACGGGAGGTGCGCCGCCGCGGCGCACGGACCTCGCGCTCGCGCTCATCGCCGCGTTTGCCGAATTGCTGGGCACCTACGCGGTCTCGGGATTCGGCCCTTATCGCGACGAGTGGCGGGCCGCCGACAGCCTCGAAGGCAGACCGATCCGCATCCAATCGCCGTCCGGCCCATGGTTCGGGACCGCGGCCGGCATCGACGCCGACGGCGCATTACTCGTCGCGGCCGCGGACGGCGGCCGCCGGCGCGTGGCCTCGGGCGAGGTCAGCGTGAGGATCGGCTGATGATCGCCGTCATCGACATCGGCAACACGCGCTTGAAATGGGCAGTGGCCGGCGGCACGGGGCTCGCTCATTCGGGAAGCGCGGTTCACGTGGGGAGCATCGATAGCGCCGTCGATGCGCTCGTCGGCGCGCTGCCCGCGACCGTGCGCGGCGCGCTCGCGGCGAATGTCGCCGGCCCCGGCGTTGCCGCGGCGCTCGCCGTCGCGCTGCACGAGCGCCGCGCGCTCGCGGTCGAGTTCGTGGCCCCGTTGGCCCAGGGTCACGGTCTGCGCCTGGCCTACTCGGATCCGTCGCGTCTCGGCGTCGATCGGTGGCTCGCGATGCTCGCGGCGCGCGCCACGACGCGCGGCCCCGTTTGTGTAATCCAAGCGGGGACGGCCGTGACTTTCGACGCCGTCGATGCCGCAGGCCGCCATCTCGGCGGACTGATCATCCCCGGCCAGAGGCTCATGTGCGAAGCGCTCGAGCGCAACACCGGACGGATCGGTCCGACCGCGGGAGACGTCGAGCATGCTCGCGGTCTCGGGTTGCTCGGCGTATCGACGGATGAGGCCGTGGCCAAGGGCGCGCTGCTTGCTACCGCCGCGGCGATCGACCGGGCGGTCGCCGCCGTCGAAGCGGAGTTGGGAACCAAGCCGAGCGTGTTGCTGACGGGGGGCGATGCCGAACGGCTCGCCGCGTGGCTGGAAACTCCGACACGCTTCAGTGCAGACTTGGTGTTGACAGGGCTCGCTTACATAGCCGGGAGCCGCGGGTAACCGCATGCGCAATCTCTTTCTCGCGCTCGTGCTGGCGAACTTGGCGTTCGCGGCATGGCAGAGCTGGTTCTCGAAGGCCGCCGTCACGCCGAGCGCCGGCGACGTGCCGACGATCATGCTCGCGAGCGAGTTTCCGGTTGCCGCGCAGGACGTCGTGGCTCCGCCGATCGTCGAGGCCGAGCTCGAATCGCTCGCGCGAGCGCCTTTGCCCGAACCGGAAGCCGTGAGTGCCGCGCCCGAAGATGCCGGCGCAGAGCCCGAAGCGCCCGCGCCCGACCGTGCGCCCGACGGCGCAGCGCCGCCGCCGGACGAGGCCAGCGTCGAGGTCACGCCGCCCAGGGAGCCCGCCGCCCGCGACGCTGCGCGCACGTGCGTCAGCGTCGGTCCGTTTCGTGAGCTTTCGCAGGCCGCGACGGCCGCCGCCAACTTGCGCGGCACGGGCCTCGATCCCGTGCAGCGCGTCGCCGAGGGCGATATTTGGGTCGGCTATTGGGTCTATCTCGCCGGGCTTCCGTCGGTCGCGGAGGCCGAGACGATCCTGGCGCGGCTGAAAGAGAGCGGCATCACGGAGGCCTACGTGATTCCGAGCTCCGACAGCGGCACGCTGATTTCGCTCGGCGTATTCACGGCAGTCGCGCGCGCCGGGAACCGGCTGAGTGCCGCGCGCGAGCTCGGCTACGAGGCGACGATCTCCGACCGCACGCGCCGCGGCACGGTGTATTGGGTCGACGTGCTGCTCGCGGAGGGCGAGACGCTCGATTTCGACGCGCTGCAGCCGCCGGGCCGCATCGTGCGCCTCGAGCAGCGCCCGTGCGCCGACACGTTGCAGTAGGGAACTTTCCACGCGCGCGGGAGTCGTCTTGCCCGCCCGGCCGCGGATCGTCGACAATGCGCGCCCACGCGGTTCGCGTAACGGACTAGCCGAGGACAACCGTCATGAAGATTCGTCGACACGCTCCATGGATTCTCGTTGGCATAGCGCTCGCAGCTACGGTTGGCAGCACACAGGCGCAGAATGACCCGATCGCGCGACTGCGCGCCGCGCTCGCTTCGCCCGAACGCTCGGCCGAGAACAAGGCCCGCGACGCCGCGCGCAAGCCCGTCGAGGTGATTCAGTTTCTCGGCGTCGCCAACGGCATGACCGCGCTCGACGTCTGGGCCGTCGGCGGCTGGTACACCGAAGTGCTCTCGGCCGCCGTCGGGCCGACGGGCAAGGTGTATTCCCAGAACCCCGAATTCTTCACGGGCCGCGAGGGGTTCATCGAGGCCGAGAGCGCGCGCAACGAGCGCCTCGGCAACGTCGCGCCGATCCACGGCGACGTCCAGACCGGAAACATCGACGGCCAGGTCGACGTCGCGATCACGAACGACAACGTGCATGACATGTACAACCGCGGCGGCGAGGAGGCGGTCATGCCGCTGTTCCGGGGCGTTTACGCCGCGCTCAAACCCGGCGGCGTCTTCGGCGTCATCGATCATGTCGGCATCGCGGGACAAAACAACGCGCAGCTCCACCGCATGGATTTGGACGCCGCGCGCGCGATGCTCGTCAAAGCCGGGTTCACGATCGAAGCCGAGTCGGATCTGCTCAGGAATCCCGCCGACGATCACACACGCGGTCCCACCGACGCCTCGCTCGGCGGTAACTCGGACCGCTTCCTCATCAAGGCGCGGAAGCCCAACTAGCCGGACCGTGGGAGCGGCTTTCGCCGCGAATCCGGCGGCTCCGCGAGATCGTCGCTCGGGGGCGGTGCACCCCATCGCTATAATGCCTGCTATGCCGGCATAGCTCAGTTGGTAGAGCAGTGGTTTTGTAAACCTCAGGTCGGGAGTTCGATTCTCTCTGCCGGCACCATCCACCGTTTGGCGGCCGGCGCCAAAAGAGCAACCTAGGTCAAACGGCGTGAGTTAGCCTTTGGCGCATGGTCAGCAATCCCACCGCCTATGCGGAGCGAATCCGCCGCGTCGCGGACTATCTCGCGGGCCATTTGGACGAAGAGCTCGATCTCGAGACACTCGCGCGTGTCGCGTGTTTTTCGCCCTATCACTTCCACCGTATTTACCGGGGGCTGCTCGGCGAAACCGTCAATGAGACCGTGCGTCGCCTCCGCCTGAACCGCGCCGCGATCGACCTGCTCGATGGCGAGCTCAGCATCGAGCGCACAGCGCGCCGGGCCGGATACTCGAGTCAGGCCGCGTTCACGCGCGCGTTTCGCGCCGAGTACGGCGAGCCGCCGGCGCGCTTCCGGGGCCGGCCCGAAGCCGGGAGCGGAGAGCGCGCTCCGTACCGCGTCGAGCTCGTCGATCTGCCGACGCTGCGCGTCGCGACGATCGAGCATCGCGGCGACTATCGCCTCGCGAACAAATCCTTCGAGCGCTTGATGACGATCGCCGCGACGACGGGGCTGCTCACGCCTGCGACGCGCACGATCGGTATCTATCATGACGATCCCGAGGCCGTGCCTGAGCCGGAATTGCGGTCAGCCGCCTGCATAACGGTTCCGGACGGCTGGGCGCCGACGCGCGAGCTCAAGGAAGGCCGGATCGAGGCGGGGAGGTACGCGCGAATCGTTCACACGGGACCCTACACGGAGCTCGAGACCGCCTACGATTGGCTGTACAGGAGCTGGCTGCCGGCGAGCGCGTGCGATCCGCGCGACCTCCCCTGTCTCGAGGAATACCTCAACGATCCGCGGCAAGTTCCCGCGAAGGACCTCGAGACGGCTGTGCTGCTGCCGGTCGTCGCATGAACGCGTCGGGAGTCCGCAACACAATGGGTTACCTATGCGACCGTTCCGCATAGCCGCGCTCGCGGCGCTCACGCTCACGACGGGGGTGTTCTCCGCATTCGCGCAAGACTCGTTCGAGGATCAGGTGGCCGACTACCTGCGAATGTTTCCGTACCAGTTGACTTACGACTATACGGTTCGATTCACGGGCGGCGACCCACGAAATCTCAACCGTTGGATCGGTGGTGGCGAACCGGCGCTCGTCCGGGCCGGCGAAGACGTCGTGCCGCACACGAACCACGACACGTATTACAAGGCAGCTGCGCTGTTTCTCGAGGATGGCCCCGTCGTCATCGAATCGAGCGCGCCGGCAACCGATCGCTTCAACTCCTTTCAGCTCGTCGACGATCGAAACGCCAACTATCGGAATATCGTCTTCCCGAGGGGCAAGTACACATTGTATTTCGGCGCTCGGCCGCAGCGATTCGAAGGCGAGGCGATCGAGGTTCCC
>DATBLZ010000054.1:0-11561 GCA_036555065.1 Gammaproteobacteria bacterium | reverse complement strand
CGAGCTCGGCCCGGGCGGCCGGATCGGGCGGCGGCTGCGCGGTCGCGGAGGCCGCCGCAAGCGCGACGAATAATCCCGTGGTTACGGTCGATGCGAGTGTGCGCATGGTTTCCCCCAAGAATATTTGCGACGCGTCAGAGCCAAGTATCGTTTCGCCAACCATCGAGATCGTAGTCCGCAAGGCATTTTTCCACGAGCTCGACGCACTGGTCGAGCGTTCCGCTGCGTTTCGCGAACTTCAACGCATCGAGGCGAACCTGCTCGCTGTTGCCCGCGTAATTGCGCTCGTAGAGCTCGTGCCGGCCGCCGAACTCCGTGCCGATCGCATCCCACACGAGCTTGAAGAGCTTGATGCGCTCGACGGCCGGAAGGCCCGTGCCGCGATAGAAGCGATCGATGAGCGGTCGGAGCTCCGGGCTCAGCAGGTCCTCGCGGCCCGACGGCGCGACGATCGGCGCGCCGCCGAGCGTCGTCTCGAAAATCTCCTTGACGGCCGGCCATATCACGGTCGCGAAGACGCGCATCGTCGCCGCATAGTCGGATTTCGGGATCACGGTTCCGCCGGCCGCGGGCTGTGGATCGGCCGCGAGCGCTACGGTCATCCCCCAAACGAGCGTCCGCCACGCGACGACCTCGCCGAGCGCGGCCTGGACGCCGCGAAATTCATCGGTGCCGTTGGCTCTGAGCCCGCGCGCGAGTAGCCCCGTCATGAAATCGAGCTTCACGGCGAGCCGTGTCGCGGCCTGGAGGTTGTAGCGGTTGAAGAATCCGGACGCGGGATAGAAGCTATTGGCGCGCTCAACGTCGCGGTAGACGAGAAAGTTCTCCCACGGGATGAAGGCGTCGTCGAAGACGAGCACCGCGTCGTTCTCGTCGAAGCGGCTCGAGAGCGGATGATCGAACGGGCTGTGCGCGAGTTGCTCGTAGGAGGCTCGCGAGATTAGTTTCGTGCCCGGCGTATCCATCGGCGCAATGAACACGAGCGCGTAGTCCTCGGCCTTTCCGACCTCGAGCGTGACAGAGCTGTTCTGGGCGACGAACGTCGCGTGCGTGAGCGCCGAGGCGGTCGCCAGCATCTTCGCGCCGCTCACGTACGCGCCCGCGCCGGTCTCGCGCACGACGTGGAGGTACACGTCCGCGACTTCGTGAACGGGCTTATTGCGATCGACCGGTGGATTGACGATGACGTGATTCAGGAACAGAGCCTTCGACGCGTACTGCCGATACCACGCACGCGCGCTCTCGGCATAGGGCGCATAGAAGTCGGGGTCGGCGCCGAGCGTCGCCATGAAGCTCGCCTTGTAGTCCGGAGTGCGCCCCATGAAGCCGTAGGTGAGCCGTGACCATGCGGCGATCGCGTCGCGCGCGGCGAGGAGCTCCTGAGCCGAATAGCTCGGCGCGAAGAACCGATGCGTGCGGATGCCTTGGCGATCGACGATCGTGAGCATCTCGCGCTGCGCGGGATCGTGCAGCGCGTCATACAGCCTTGCGATCGAGCGCGCGGCGTTCCGGAAGGCGGGGTGCTCGGTCACGTCACGAATGCGCTCGCCGTACAAGTAGACCGCGCGCGCGTCGCGGAGACTCGCGAGATATTCCTCGCCGGACATGAGCTCATTCACGACTTGGCGGGCTTGCGCGCTCATCTGGTATAGTTTGCACACTGGTCCCATTACCAACAACCAACGCCAGGAGATCCTCAATGAGACTATTCGCCGGGGCGCTCGCCTTTCTCGCCATATCGACGTTGACTAACGCCGCAGAGCCCGTCGTGGCCATATCGCCGGAGGCCCAGCGCCAGTTGCTCGCGAGCGACGACCCAGTGCTCGCAGCCAACAAGAAGCTCGTCTGGGACATGTGGCGCAACTTCTTGCAGGCCGGAATCATCGACGCAGCCGATACGTACCTGGCGCCCGAGTACCATCAGCACAATCCGAATGCCGAAACCGGCCGCGAAGGCGTCAAGGCTTATTTCCGCGCGGTCAATCGTCCGCCGTCCGAGGTCAAGGACTCGATCGATCGTCTGGTGTCGATCGTCGCCGAGCGCGATCTCGTCGTGCTCGCGCTGGTTCGCGAGGGCATGGACAAGGACGGCAAGCCGTACACGACGACCTGGTTCGACATGTTCCGCGTCGCCAACGGCAAGATCGTCGAGCACTGGGACACTGCGACGAAGCCGTAAACGAGTCCTTGCACCCGAGCGGCGCCTGACATCGATAGGGGGGAACGACTGTGATGAAGAAACTGGCAACGGCAATCGTGGCCGCGGTGTGCCTCTGCGCTTCCGCGCTGGCGCAAGATGCGCGAACCGTCATCGCGAACGCGCAAAGCGCGTTGGGCAACGTGCAATCCATTACGTACTCGGGCGCGGCGCGCGACGTCGCGTTCCAGCAATGCGGCGCGAACGCGACCGCCTTGATCTGCTATGGCACGCACGACCCGATGCGGCCGATCACGAACTATGTGCGCGTGATCGACCTCGCCGCGCCGACGTCGCGTCACACCGGCAGCACGATGAACATCGGGCCCGGCGGATCGACGACGATCACGCCGGGAACGTTCTTCCAGCAGGTCACGCCGCAACAGGCCGACCTTTCGCAGCCTTGGAACCAGTCGCTCGAGCTCTACATCACGCCGTGGGGCTTCTTGAAAGGCGCCGCCGAAAGCCCGGCGACCGTGAGCCAGCGCGCCGTCGAAGGCAAGCTCTATACGGTGTTGAGCTGGAGCCCCAAGGTCAAGGCGCCGTCCGGCAAGAGCTATCAAGTCAATGGGTACTTGAACAACGAAAACCTCATCGAGCGCGTCGAGACCTGGGTCGGCGAGAACATCATGGGCGACATGCACATCGTCGCGACGTACTCGGGCTGGCGAGATTTCGGCGGCGCCAAGGTGCCGACGCGAATCGTGCAGACGCGCGGTGGCTGGCCGTTCTTCGAGGTCGACGTGACCGCGGCGCGAGCCAACCCGTCCGATCTCGCGGCGCTTGCGCCGCAACCGCCGCCGCCACCGCCGCCGGCCGGCGGGCCCCCGCCCGGGCCTCCTCCGGGCGGCGGTCAACCCCCACAGCTCACGCTCACGAAGGAGCAGCTTGGCCCAGGCCTGTACCGCTATACGACCGGCCAGGGCAGCTACGACTCGCTCGTCGTCGAGTTCAAGGACTACGTCATGATGCTCGAAGCCGGGCAGAGCCAGGCTCGCGCGCAGCTCTATGTCGATGAGATCAAGCGGCAGTTTCCGGGCAAGCCGATCCGCTACGTCATGAACACGCACCCGCACTCCGACCACACGGGTGGGCTGCCCGTGCTCGTGGCCGAAGGTGCGACGATCATCACGCACGAGAACAACCGCCTGTTCTTAGAGAGGGCGCTCAACACCCCGCGTACGCTGCTCGACGACGCGCTCGCGCGGAATCCGCGCCGCGCGAGGGTCGATAGCGTCGGCGAGAAGCGCGAATACACCGACGGCACGCGCACGGTCGAGTTCTATCACATCTTCCCAACGCCGCACTCCAACGGCTTGATCGTCGCCTACTTCCCGCAGGAGAAGATCCTGTTCCAGGGCGATTTCTCGGTGAACCCGGGACAGCCTGCGAACGATCACGTCAGAGCCATCGTGCCCGCGCTCGAGAAGCTCGGGATCGACTACGATCGCTACATCAACGTGCACGCCTCGGCGAATCCGCAGACCAAGGCGGACGTCATGGCGGCGCTCGGGAGATAGCGCCACGCACATGAAAGCGAGTACCGGCATCGCGTGGTTTCTTGGCCTGCTGCCGCTCGCGGCCGGACCCGTCTCGGCACATCATTCGTTCGCGGCCGCGTACGATATGTCCGCGCCGATCACGGTCAAGGGAACGATCGTCGACGTTCGGCTTACGAACCCGCACTCCTATTTCTTCATCGACGCCGTAGACGAGGACGGCACGACGATTCGCTGGTCCTTCGAGGCCGGCACGCCGAGCGGCATGATCCGGAATGGCTACTCACCGAATCTCATCAAGAAGGGCGATGAAGTCACGATTACCGGGTTTCACGCGCGTGACCCGTCGGCGAACGCGGGCATGCTGCGGCAGCTCGTGACCGCGGACGGGACCGTGTACGGAATGTTCGGGCCGCAGCAGAACCCGGGCGCCCGGTGAGCCGTGGGTCCGCGCGGCGAGCGAGCTTGGGGGCCGAAGATTAAAGGTTGTTTGACGCTGCGGTGGGTACGCGCCGCCGGCCTTGCGGCCGTTACGCTGATTATCGCTTTGGGCGCAACCGCTCAAGAGGACACGGCCGGATCCGTGCCGCGCATGGCGGACGGGCGACCCGACCTGTCCGGGGTCTGGTGGGGCGGCGGGGACGTCGGCGGTCCCGGGTTCCGCCCGGGCGGGCCGCGCCGCGAGCCCGGCAGCCCAGCCCCCGTGACCTTCACGAGCCTTTATCAACCTTGGGCCGCCGAGCGTGCCGCGACGCTCGGCGACAAGGACGATCCGACGTTGCGCTGCATTCCGACGGCCTTCGGCACGCTCAACGTGCGGCTTTGGGACGTCGGGGCCGTGGGGCAGATCGTCGCGACGCCGGACAGAGTCGTGCTGCTGTCGGAGACTTATCACGGTTACCAGATCGTGCCGACCGACGGGCGAGCGCACCGCGATTCCGTGCCGCCGTCCTATCGCGGCGACGCCGTGGGTCATTGGGAAGGAGACACCTTCGTCGTCGAGGTCCGCAATTTTACGGACGACACGTGGATTTGGGCCGAGGGCCGCGTGTCGTTCCACTCCGACCAGCTGCGCATCGTCGAGCGCTACCGGCGGGTCGACGCCGATACGCTCGTTGTCGATGCTACGGTTTACGACCCCGCAGTGCTGACCGAGCCCTGGGTCGTGCCCACGCAGACGCTCGAGCTTGCTCCGTTCGACCAGCTCATACCGTTGATCTGCTCGGGGACGGAGACGCAGGCGCTCATGGATGCGGCCGCGGGGACCGCAGATCGGTAGGTTGTCCGCGGCCGCGCCCGCGTCAGCCGCGTCGCCACGCGCGGCGCCGGCCCGGATCAAGGAAAAGGAGCTCAGGCTCGCGCTCGTCTGCTACGGCGGGGTCTCGCTCGCGATCTATCAGCACGGGATCACCAAGGAGATCCTCAAGCTCGTCCGCGCCTCACGCGCGTACCACGCCGCCAAGAGCCCGGCCGAGAAGCAGCAGCCGGAACATCGCTACCGGCCGACGCGGCGCGATGGCGCTGAACATTCCACGGAAGAGATCTACTTCGATTTTCTCAAAGCCGTCGGCGCCGGGAAACTCGATCTCCGCGTCATCGTCGACGTGATCGCGGGTGCTTCGTCGGGCGGCATCAACGGCATCGTGCTCGCGCGCGCCTTGGCGCACGACCTGCCGATCGAAGGGATCACCGAAGTCTGGTTGAGCGACGTCGATGTTGCGAACTTGCTCGCACCCGAAGCAAAGGCCAAGCCGTGGCACAAGTGGTGGGTGCGACCGTTCGTGCAGCCGTTCCTTTGGGAGCTGCGCCGCAAGGGATTGCTGGCCTCGGGTGTCGATCGGGAATCTCGAGGGAGGCTGTCGATGTTTCTGCGCTCGAGGTGGTTCGAGCCGCCGCTCGACGGCGCGCGCTTGAGCGCGATGCTGCTTGACGCAATGGAGCGCATGGGCGAGCCCAATGAACCCACGGCGTCGCTCGTGCCGGCGGGTCAGCGGCTCGACCTCGCCGTGACCGTGACCGACTACTACGGCGCCGACCGCCTGATCCACTTGCACGATCCGCCCGTGGTCCTGGAGCGCGAGCATCGGCAGGTTTTGCGGTTCTCGGCCGAGCACCTGCAGACCGGAAGTCTCCGCAGCGATTTCGGGCTCGACAACGTGCCCGCGCTCGCGTTCGCCGCGCGCGCGACCTCATCTTACCCCGGCGCTTTTCCGCCCGCGCGCGTGCGCGAGATCGACGCCGTGCTCGCTGCACGGGGACGCGCGTGGCTTGGGCGCGCGGCATTCATCGACGCCAACTTTGCGCACTATCGTGCGATGGGGCTCGATCCCGAGGATATCGTCGTTGTCGACGGCAGCGTGCTCGACAACAAACCGTTTCGTCTTGCAATCGAGGCGATCCGCTCGCACACGGCCTTTCGCGAGGTCGACCGCCGCGTCGTGTATATCGATCCTCATCCGAAGAAGCCGCGACCCACCGAACCTGGCGTCGTGCCGGGCTTTTTCACGACGATCCGCGGCGCCCTCTCGGATCTGCCGCGCTACGACCCGATCAACGATGAGCTCGTTTGGATAGGGGAGCTCAATCAAGAGGCGCGGCGCGAGCGCGCCGCGCTCGAAGCCGTCCGCCCCGACGTCGCGGCGCGCGTCGAGCGAATCGCCGGGCCCGCGCTCAGCGAACCGGTCACGGCCGAGCAGTTGCGCCGATGGCGGCTCGATGCCGGGCGCGTCCTCATTGAAGACTCGCGGCTCATGTACAACCAATACGTGCGTCTCATGATCGGCGAGGCGCTCACATACCTAACGCGGCTCGTCGCCACGATCTGCGGTTATGCGCCGAGCTCGGCGCAGGGTCGGTGGGTCGCGGCCGCCCTCGAGGCGTGGGCGAAGCGACAAGGAATTTTCCAGCGCGATTACGCCATCCCGCCGAGCGCAACCAAGGAGGCCGACCTGCCGTTGCCGCTGACGTTTCTCGTCGGCCTGAATCTCGACTATCGCTACCGCCGATTGTATTTCGTCATTCATACGATCAACCGGTTCTATACGCGGTTGGCCGATCCCGAATTCGCGAGCATGACGTCGGGCACGCTCGATGTCTTCAAACGCGAGGTTTACGGCTGTCTCGAAGCCTTGCAGACGCGCGAGGGAGCCGAATTCCTGAGCCCGCCATGCCGTGCTGTGATTCGTGAGCTATTTTCCGAGCCGAAACGCGAGGGCCAGCGGTTACCAGAGTTACTCGACACAGAGACTTTCGTCGCGCAGCACGATAAGGTCCTGACAGCGTTGATCGACCGCATCGGGCACGAGGGCAATTTCGTCGGTTTCAACGAAGACTCCGACGGGGTGCTCTCATCGCCGGCCTTTCACGCGCTCAGCCCGATGTGCCGCCGTGGCCTGCTGATCGCATACATCGGTTTCGTGTTCTGGGACATCATCATTCTGCCGATGCTCGGCGCGCAGCGGCGGCACAAGCTCGGCGAGCTCGGCGAGATCATCGTCGACCGGATCAGCCCGGATGACTCGACCACGATTCGCGCCGGCGACATGGCGACGAGCTTGCGGGGCGCCGACTTCGCGCATTTCGGCGCTTTCTTGAGCCGCACGGCGCGTGAGAACGACTACCTCTGGGGAAGGCTCGATGGAGTCGATCGCTTGCTCGATCTGCTCGTGAGCGCCTGCGGCCGCGACGTCGCGGCTGCGCTCGATCTGCGGGCGTTCAAGAAGCGCGCGTTCGAAGCCGTGCTCGCGGAGGAGGGGCCGAGGCTCGCGAGCGTGGCCGATCTACTCGCCCGGCTGCGGCAGATCGTGGCCGAGCTGTGACACAAGCTGTGCAGTGAGCGGTGGGCGTGACGCGCTTGCAAGGTTCCCCATATCCGATCGCGTTTCCGCTCGCGATGCCTTTGCGTGAGGAATTGGTAGCGCGAGGCAGCCCTGCGCCGGGAGGGAGCGCCGATGGCGCACCGCGGCGAGACTCGAATGAGATTCGCATTCGCACGCACGCTCGCGCGCTCGAAGGGATGCAAAAGGAGGCGCTGGTCGCCACGGCCGGCGCGACCGCGTGGCGGATGGCGTGCGACGAAGGCCCGTATCTCAACGGCACCGATCTCGCGCCGTTTCCGCTGGCGTTCTTTACCGCCGGGCTCGTCAATTCATATTTGGCTGAGATCCTCGCGCTGGTCCGGGCGCGCGGTATTGCCGCCGCCGGGCTCGAGATCACTCAAGACAGCTTCTACGCGATGGAGGGCTCGGCCGTGCGCGGCGACATGATCGGCAGCGCAGAGCCCGTGGCATTGCAAGTTCGAATCGACGCCGATGCGCCCCAACGTGCGATCGAGGATCTGGTCATGAGCGCCGTCGTGCGTTCCCCAGCCGACGCATTGCTGCGCAGCGCGCTCGCGAGTGAGTTCTCGCTCGTCAACAGCGGCGAACCTTTGGCCGTAGGGCGAGTGCAGCCGTGGGCCGACCCGCCGACCGGCGGGCTTGCGGCCGCCACGTTCGACGCGGCCGAGCCCGATCAGAGCTCCGGCTTTCCACGCGACATCATCACGAAGCTCGACAGCGCTCAGGTCGTGTTCGGCGTGGAAGGGGGTGCCGGGTCGAGCTTACGCTCCGAGCAGAAGCGTTCATTGCACGTGCGCGGCATCGTGACGATGCGCGAGGACGGGCTCAGCGAGACGCACGTTCAGCTCTTCAAGCCGATCGGCAGCAACTTCCGTTTTCTTTGCGCAGTCGACGAGGCTCTCGGGGGCAAGACGGTCGCGCCGACGCCGCTCGACTATCTTTCGGCCGGAATCGCGTTCTGCTACCTGACGCAAATCGGCCGCTACGCATCGATCATGAAATACTCGCTCGGCCCTTACGCGGTCACGCAGGATACGGCATTCAGGCTTGCGAGCGACCGCGGCCCATCGTCCGCCGAGCCCGTGCGCACTCGCGTCGTCCTCGCCGGGGCGATCGACGACGATACGGCGCGGCGGATCGTGGAAATGGGCGAGCGCACGTGTTTCCTGCACGCGGCCTCGCGCACGGCACTGAAATCGAACGTGCGAATCACGAGGGAACCGCAGTGATCGCGAGCAGCAATGCTCCGACGATACCGGCATCGTCGCCGAGCCCCGGCCCGCAGATGTAATTCGCTACCAGCGCGGCGTCGCGCAACGGCGCGACGTACCCGTTGAGGTACTCGAAGGCCGCAGCGCGGACGAGCGGTAGCAGCGCGCCGCTCGACATTACGCCGCCGCCAAACACGATGCGCTCGACCGCGACCATCAACGCAATCGATGCCGCTAACTGCCCGAGATAGCTTGCGACCAACGAACGGCCCACGTGCTCCGCCGGCAGCTCCTCGAGCGTGCATCCCCAGCGTGCGCGGATCGCGGTACCGCTCGCGAGTCCTTCGAGACAATCGCCGTGAAACGGGCACACGCCTGCGAAGCTTGAGTCGCGTGGATCGCGGCGCACGGGCACGTGCCCCATTTCGGCGTGCATGAGCCGCGGAGTCGAGGCATTGAGCGGCGCGACGGCGCCGCCGATTCCGGTGCCGACAGTGACGTAGGCCAGCGAGCCGACGCCGCGTCCCGCGCCCAAGCGCAGCTCGGCGAGCGCCGCGGCGCCGACGTCCGTGTCGAGCGCGATCGGGACGCTGAAGGCCGAGCGCAACGGCTCGATCACATCGACACCGCACCATCCCGCTTTCGGCGTCGCCAGCGTCCGGCCGAAGTCGGGGGTCTGGCGGCGCAGCTCTATCGGACCGAAGCAGCCGACGCCGAAAGCCGCGATCGGCCCGTGCTTGCTCTGCGCTGTGGCGAAAAATCGCACGCACTCGGCAAGCGTCGTCTGCGGGTCCGTCGTCGGCACGGTGGCGCTCTCGAGAATGCGATCGGGCGCGCTCGCGACGGCGCACCGGAACTTGGATCCGCCGCCCTCGATTCCGCCGTAGAGCGGCGCGTTCGTCGCGATGTTTGCCACGTTGGACTATCGGTATCGGACGCGCCGACGGTAGACTCTCGCGCCAACGGTTGCAATAGCGGCGGCCGCACGACGCCGCCGAGGAAAACATGTCGATGCACGCGCGCGAGGAAGCGTACAACCTTCGGCTGATCCGCTGGCTCGTGTGTCTCATGTTCTTCACGTTCGCGATGACCACGGACGCAGTCGGCAGCGTCATCCCGCAAGTGATCGCGGAATTCGCGCTGAGCCTGACGGCAGCCTCGGCATTTCAGTACGCGACGATGGGCGGCATCGCCGTCGGCGCGCTGTTGCTCGGATTTCTCGCGGATCGGCTTGGGCGACAACGCACGATCATCCTCGGTCTCGTGCTCTACGGCGCGAGCTCTTTGTTGTTCGCGGCTGGAGATCGATTCGGCACGTTCGTCGCGCTTCTTGGTCTCTCGGGCTTGGGCATAAGCGTCTTCAAGATCGGCGCGCTGGCGCTCATCGGCGACATTTCCGCATCGACGACGTCGCATACGAGGATCATGAACACGGTCGAGGGTTTCTTCGCCGTCGGCGCGATCGTCGGCCCGGCGATCGTCGCCACGTTGATTGCCGCTGGGATGTCGTGGAAATGGTTATACGTTATTGCGGCAACGATCTGCATCGTGCTCGTGGTGCTCGCGGGCCGCGTGCGTTACCCGCAAACGAAGCAGAGTGCCGAGCGAGCGAATTTGCGACAAATGGTTGCCGTGCTGCGGGATCCTTTGGCGCTCGGAGTTTCCGCGCTCGTGTTCGTTTACGTCGCGGTCGAGGTCGCGATCTACGTGTGGATGCCGACGTTCCTGCTGAGCTACTCGGGCTCGTTCGCCTGGCTCCCGGGATACGCATTGACGATGTTCTTCGTGCTGCGCGCCGCCGGCCGGTTCCTCGGCGCATGGCTCCTGGCCCGCGTGGCTTGGACCGGGGCGCTCGCGCTCGTCGGTCTCGCGATCCTGCTGTGCTTCGTGGGTGCTCTCACGCTCGGTGTGGAAATCGCCGTCTGGCTGTTACCGCTGTCTGGGCTCTTCATGTCCATCGTCTATCCGACGCTGAACTCCAAAGGCATCAGCTGCTTTCCGAAATCGCAGCACGGCGCAGCGGCCGGCGTAATTCTTTTCTTCACCGCGGCCGCGGCGGCGCTCGGCCCGCTCGCGATGGCCGCCGTCAGCGACGCCTACGGAAGCGCACGCGCCGGATTCGTGCTCGCGACGCTTTTCGCGCTCCTGCTGTTCGTGGGTTTGCTCGGTAACTGGATACTCGACCCGGCGCGGCGCCGGTTGCAGGCGTCGGATCGCGAAGAGTACGGCGCCGCGACGTGAGGAACCAGGTTCAGCTCATTGCCTACGCCGACCGGCTCGGCGGAACGCTGCGTGGCTTGCTCGATCTGCTCGAAGGCCCCTTCGCGGGGCTTTTCGGCGGCGTCCATCTCTTGCCGTTCTTCCATCCCATCGACGGCGCGGACGCGGGCTTCGATCCGATCGATCACACCGCAGTCGACCCGCGCTTGGGCACGTGGGACGACGTCGCGGCAATCGCGCGCAAGACGGCGGTCATGGCCGACGTGATCGTCAATCACGTCTCGAGCCGCTCGCCGCAGTTCCTGGATTTTTCCGCCAAAGGCGAACGCAGCGCGTACGCCGGAATGTTCCTCACGCTCGATCGCGTGTTTCCGCACGGTGCCACCGAACATGATCGGCGCGCCATTTACCGACCGCGGCCCGGGTTGCCGTTCACGTCGATCACGCTCGCCGATGGCTCGCGGCGGACTCTCTGGACCACGTTCACCGCCGAACAGATCGATATCGACGTAACGCACCCGCGCAGCATCGAGTACTTGGAGAGCATTCTGCGCGCCCTCGCTGCAGGCGGCGTCACGCTGGCTCGGCTCGACGC
>DATBLZ010000040.1:0-64563 GCA_036555065.1 Gammaproteobacteria bacterium | reverse complement strand
GGGAACGCGATGACGTCGCGTATGTTGTCGGCGCCGGCCATGAGCATGACGATGCGGTCGAGGCCGAACGCAATGCCGCCGTGCGGCGGCGCTCCGTAGTCGAGGGCCGCGAGCAGGAAGCCGAACTTGAGCTCGGCTTCTTCCTTGCCGATGCCGATCAGGTCGAACATCGTCGACTGGAGCTCGGGGTCGTGGATACGAATCGACCCGCCGCCGATCTCGTAGCCGTTCAAGACCACGTCGTAGGCGCGCGCGATCGCACTGCCGGGCGCGCGCTTGAGCGCGTCGGGCGAGGTCTCGCGCGGCGACGTGAACGGGTGGTGCAACGGCGTCCAGCCGCCGCCCGGCACTTCCTCGAGCAACGGGAAGTCGACGACCCAGAGCGGCGCCCAGTCGCCTTGCATGAGCTTGCGGTCGCGGCCCAGCGCGCCGCGCAGCGCGTTCAACGACTCGTTGACGACGCCGACTTTGTCGGCGCCGAAGAACACGAGGTCGCCGTCGACGGCCCCCGTGCGCTCGAGCACGCCGGCGATCGCGGCATCGGGAAGAAATTTCAGGATCGGCGACTGCAAGCCGTCGCGCCCTTTGGCGCGCTCGTTGACCTTGATGTACGCGAGCCCCTTCGCGCCGTGGCGGCCGACGAGCGCCGTGTAGTCGTCGATTTCCTTGCGCGTGAGCTCGCCGCCTTTGGGCAGCTTGAGCGCCGCAATGCGGCTCTTGGGGTCCGCCGCGGGGCCCGCAAACACCTTGAACTCCACGCCGCGGAACAAGTCCGCGACCTCGACGAGCTCGAGCGGGTTGCGCAGGTCGGGCTTGTCGCTGCCGTAGCGAAGCATCGCATCCGCGTATTTCATGCGCGGGAACGGCTTCGGTAACTCGACGCCGAGCACCGCCTTGAACGTCTCGCAGAGGAGCTGCTCCATGAGCACGAGGATGTCTTCCTCGCCCATGAAGCTCGTCTCGATATCGAGCTGCGTGAACTCGGGCTGACGGTCGGCACGCAGATCCTCGTCGCGGAAGCACTTGACGATCTGATAGTAGCGGTCGAGTCCCGACACCATGAGCAGCTGTTTCATGAGCTGAGGGGACTGTGGCAGCGCGAAGAAGTTGCCTGGCTGCGTGCGACTCGGCACGAGATAGTCGCGCGCGCCTTCGGGCGTCGTCTTCGTCAGGATCGGCGTCTCGACATCGACGAAACCGTGCTCATCCATGAACCTGCGCAGCGCGCGCGTCACCGTGTGCCGCAGGCGCAAATTCTTCAGCATCGGCTCACGACGCAGGTCGAGATAGCGGTACCGCAAACGGAGCTCTTCGCTCGCGTGCTCGTCGTGATGAAACGGGGGCGTCTTGGCTTTGGCGAGCACCGTGAGCTTGGTCGCGAGCACCTCGATCTCGCCACTCGCGAGGTTCGGGTTGACGGTGCCCTCGGGACGCGCGCGCACTCTGCCTTCGACCGCAAGCACGAACTCCGAGCGCAGCCGCTCGGCGTCCTTGAACATCTCGGCGCGATCGGGATCGAACACGACCTGCAGCAACCCCTCGCGATCGCGCAGGTCGATGAAGATCACGCCGCCGTGATCGCGGCGCCGATGTACCCAACCCGCCACCGTCACCGCGCTGCCGATGAGCGCGCGGTTGACCTGGCCGCAGTAGTGACTGCGCATCGCTCGAGTCCCTTGAGCCTAACCTATTGAATTGAAAGGTGGCGTGACGCCTTGAGAGGCCCGCGATGTTACGGGTAAGCGAACAGTGGCGCAAGGCGCGCTAGCGCCGCGCCGATCGCGTCGCGCGCAATCGCGAGGCCGGTTTCTTCGCGCGCCCGCCGGCTTTTGCCGGCTCGGCTTTCGGCTTCGCGCCGGCGGCGTCGCCGCCGTCGGCCTTCGCCGCCGCGCCGTCCTTCGGCACATCCGGTTTCGCCGCGCTGTCGTTGCCGCTGCCGCTTTTCGCTTCGACTTCGGCCGACTCGCCGCCGACCAGGTTGCGCTTGGTCTCGTTCTTGTTTTTGAAATCGGTCTCGTACCAGCCCTCGCCCTTCAACCGAAACTGCGGCGCGGACACGAGGCGGCGCAACTGCGACCTGCCGCAGTCGGGGCACTTACGCAACGGCGCCTCGCTCATCTTCTGCAAGGCTTCGAGGTGGTGCCCACAGGCACCGCAGCGATACTCGTAGATCGGCATGGTCCTCTACGCGGCCTGCTCTTTCACGCCCTTCTTGAACCCCAGCGCATCGCCGTCGACGACCACGCGGATCGTGTCGCCGGGCGCGAAATCGCCGCGCAGGATACGCTCTGCGAGCGGATTCTCCAATTGCTGCTGGATCGCGCGCTTGAGCGGCCGCGCCCCGTAAACCGGGTCGAAGCCCGCTTGCGCGAGCCGGTCGCGGGCCGCGGGATCGAGCGCAAGCGCGATGTCACGGTCGCCAAGGCGCCTGCGCAAGTATTCGAGCTGGATGTCGACGATGCGACGGATGTGCTCGGCCTCGAGCGGATGGAACACGACGACGTCGTCGACGCGGTTGATGAACTCCGGGCGGAAGTGCTGGCCGACGATTTCCATGACCTCGGCCTTCATACGCGCGTAGTTTGCCGCGCCCGCGAGCTCCTGGATGCGCTGACTGCCCAAGTTCGAAGTCATGACGATGACCGTGTTGCGGAAATCGACGGTGCGGCCTTGGCCATCCGTGAGCCGGCCGTCGTCGAGCACTTGCAGCAGCACGTTGAAGACGTCGGGGTGCGCCTTCTCGACCTCGTCGAGCAGCACGACCGAGTACGGCTTGCGGCGCACGGCCTCGGTGAGGTAACCGCCCTCCTCGTAGCCGACGTAGCCCGGCGGCGCGCCGATGAGCCGCGCGACCGAGTGCTTTTCCATGAACTCCGACATGTCGATGCGGACCATGGCCTCTTCGGTGTCGAACAGGAATGCGGCGAGCGCCTTCGTGAGCTCGGTCTTGCCGACGCCGGTGGGGCCGAGAAATAGAAAGGAGCCGTTCGGCCGATTCGGATCTGCGAGGCCGGAGCGCGCGCGCCGAATCGCGTTCGCGACCGTGGCGAGAGCCTCGCTTTGACCGACGACACGCGCCTCGAGGTGCTGCTCCATGCGCAGCAGCTTGTCCTTCTCGCCCTCGAGCATCTTGGCGACCGGGATGCCCGTCCATTTCGAGACGACCTCGGCAACCTCCTCGTCCGTGACCTTGTTGCGCAGCAGCTTGTTCTGCCCTTCGCGCTCCGCGCGCTGCGCCTGCTCGAGCCGGCGCTCGAGCTCGGGAATCTTGCCGTACTGGAGCTCGGCCATGCGCGCGAGGTCCTGGCCGCGCCGGGCCTTCTCGAGCTCGGCGCGCACGCGCTCGAGCTCCTCCTTGATCTGCGCCTCGCTCTGGGCGACCGCCTTCTCGGCTTTCCACACCTCGTCCAAGTCCGCGAACTCCCTGTCGAGCTTCGCGATCTGCGTCTCGAGATCGCCGAAGCGCCGCTTCGAGGCCTCGTCGGACTCCTTCTTGAGCGCCTCGCGTTCGATCTTGAGCTGGATGAGCCGGCGCTCGAGGCGGTCCATCTCCTCGGGCTTCGAGTCCATCTCCATGCGGATGCGCGAGGCCGCCTCGTCGATCAAGTCGATGGCTTTGTCGGGCAACTGGCGATCGCTGATGTAGCGATGCGAGAGCGTCGCGGCCGCGACGATCGCCGGATCCGTGATCTCGACCCGGTGATGCACGGCGTAACGTTCCTTGAGGCCCCGGAGGATCGCGATCGTGTCCTCGACCGACGGCTCGTCGACGAGCACCTTCTGAAAGCGCCGCTCGAGCGCCGCGTCCTTCTCGACGTACTTGCGGTACTCGTCGAGCGTCGTGGCGCCGACGCAATGGAGCTCGCCGCGCGCGAGCGCGGGCTTCAACATGTTGCCTGCGTCGATCGCGCCTTCCGCTTTGCCGGCGCCGACCATCGTGTGCAGCTCGTCGATGAACAGGATGATCTGGCCTTCTTGCTTGGCGAGATCGTTGAGCACGGCCTTGAGACGTTCCTCGAACTCGCCGCGGAACTTCGCGCCGGCGATCAACGCGCCCATGTCGAGCGACAGCACGCGCTTCGACTTGAGTCCCTCGGGCACCTGGCCGTTGACGATGCGTTGCGCGAGACCTTCGACGATAGCCGTCTTGCCGACGCCGGGCTCGCCGATGAGCACGGGGTTGTTCTTCGTGCGCCGCTGTAGGACCTGAATCGTGCGGCGAATCTCGTCGTCGCGGCCGATCACGGGATCGAGCTTGCCTTGCTCGGCCCGCTCGGTCAGATCGATCGTATATTTCGCGAGCGCTTGGCGCAGATCCTCGGCATTCGGGTCCTCGACCTTGGCGCCGCCGCCGATGTCCTGGAGCGCTTTCTCGATCGCGCCTTTGACCGCTCCGCATTGCTCGAGAATCCGGCCGAGCTCGCCGCGTGCCTCGAGCGCTGCGAGAATGAACAACTCGCTCGCGATGTAGGCATCGCCGCGCTTCTGCGCGAGCTTGTCCATGATGTTGAGAACCTTGCTGAGGTCGCTCGAAATATGCAGCTCGCCGGGCGTGCCCTCGACGCTCGGCAACCGCTCGAGCGCCTGGCCGAGCTTCGAGCGCAGTTGGTTCATGTCGACGCCTGCCTTGACGAGCAGCGCGCCGATGCCGCCGCCCTCCTGCTCGAGGAGCGCGTTCATGAGATGGATCGGCTCGATGAACTGATGGTCCTTGCCGACTGCGAATGACTGAGCGTCCTGCAGTGCCTGCTGGAACCTAGTCGTGAGTTTGTCCATGCGCATTGGCGTGCGACGCTCCGGGCCCGTTATGGGCTTACGACATGGGGGTGGGGGACATCAATATCAACGCGGCTCGAGCCAGATCAGGCTCGCCATGCGTCCACACGGGGCCTCGCGGCGGTGCGAGAAGAACCGCTCGGCATCCGTCGCGGTGCAGAATCCCCCGCCATAAATGGCCGTGACCCCCGCCGCGGCGAGACTCAGGCGTGCGAGCGCATAGAGGTCGGCCTGCCAGCGTCCCCGCGCGTTGGCAGCGAACGCGGCGCTCGCCGCCGGATCGCGCGCGAGGAATGCCTCCCGAACCTCGGCACCGACTTCGTAAGCTTCCGGCCCGATCGCGGGACCGAGCCAGGCAAGGACCTCCCGCGCAGGAAGGCCCATTGCGGCGACGATCGCGGGCAGAACGCCCGCGGCGAGGCCGCGCCAACCGCCGTGCGCGGCGCCGACGCGCGTGCCGGCGCGATCCGTGAGCAGCACGGGCAGGCAGTCGGCGGTCAGAATCACGCAGACGATGCCTGGCCTTCGCGTCACGGCGCCATCGGCCGGGCCCGCGGGAGCGGCGTCGAGATCGGCAATGCGCGCGCCATGAACCTGATCGAGCCACACGGGCTCGCTCGGCAGCTTGAGACCCTGGACGAGCCGGCGCCGGTTCTCGCGCACCGCGTCCGCGGTATCGCCGACGTGGGCCGCGAGATTGAAACTCGCGTAACGCCCGATGCTGACGCCACCGCCGCGCTCGGTGGCGACGGCGCGCACGCATGCCGGCGCGGGCCAATCGGGAAAGATTCCTCCGGCCTTCATCGACGGGCCTCGGCGCCATCGCGATCGCTCTGCAATGCTTCGAGCAGCGCAGCCATGTCGTTGGGCAACCGGCTTTCGAAGGTCACGAGCGCGCCAGTCTCCGGGTGAGCGAGCGTCAAACGGGCCGCATGCAACGCCTGCCGGCGGAATTGTTGCAGCGTCTCGCGCAGATGCTCGGACGGCGCGGGCGGGAAGCGCGGACGGCCTCCATAAACGGGATCGCCGACGAGCGGTGCGCGTATATAAGCCATGTGCACACGGATCTGATGCGTGCGACCGGAATCGAGCGCGACTTCCACGTGCGTGTGGGCGCGAAATCGCTCGAGCACACGATAGTGCGTGCGGGCTGCTCGCCCCGACTCGCGCACGGCCATTTTCGTGCGCTCGCGCGGATGCCGCGCGATCGGCGCGTCGATCGTGCCGCCCCCCGTCAAGGCGCCCTGGCAAATCGCTTGATAAACGCGCCCGATCTTGCGGCGCTCGATCGCGCGCGCCAAGAGCTGCTGCGCGCGCAGGGTCCGCGCGACGACGAGCAGTCCGCTCGTATCCTTGTCGAGTCGATGCACGAGGCCGGCACGCGGCAGCGCCGCGAGCGCGGGGTCGAGATTGAGCAGCGCGTTTTGCAGCGTCCCCGCCGGATTGCCCGCGCCCGGATGAACGACGAGGCCGGCGGGTTTATCGACGATGAAGAGCGCCGGGTCCGCATGCACGACCGTGAGCGCGATGGGCTCGGGCGCGACGCCCGCCGCGGGCGAGAGGGTCGCGTCGAGCACGAGCTCCTCGCCACCCTTGAGCCGCGTTTTCGGCGCCATCGCCACTCCGCCGATCGTGAGCTGCCCCGCCTCGATCCATTGCTTGAGCCGGCTTCGAGAAAACTCGGTCAGCAGCGCCGCGGCGGCCTGGTCCAGGCGCCGGCCCGCGAATTCCTTTGGAACGGTCAAGCGTTGAAACACATGAGCCATTGTTAAGCTTTCGCCCGGGAGAGTTCCGCTATACTTTATCGTCGGTTTCGACCTGTGACGGACAATGTCGAGCGTTATCAAGCACTTCGCCTTCGTTGCCTTCGCGATCGGTTTCGTCGGCGGTTGCGGCAATCGCCGCGACGCCGTGCAGGATTACGGCGCCGAGGGCTTCTACGACCGCGGCCGGGGCGCTATGGACGCCGGCAATTATATCGGCGCCACGGAGTACTTCACGCAGCTCGAGGCGCGTTATCCGTTCGCCAACGTAACGCGTCAAGCGAAGCTCGATCTCATATATCTATATTGGCGCAGCCAACAGCCCGACTCCGCGATCGACGCAGCCGAAGAGTTCGAGCGCGAGAATCCAACGCACCCGCACGTCGACTACTGCTTGTACATGAAAGGGCTCGTCTACTTCGACGAAGCGCCCAACATCCTCGAGAAGATGTTTAGGGTCGATCTCACGATGCGGCCACCCAAGGACACGCTGCTCGCTTTCTCGACGTTTCAAGAGCTCATCCGCCGCTTTCCGGACAGCCGATACGTCGAGGACGCGAGCCGGCGTATGGTCTTCCTGCGCAATCGTTTAGCCGCGTACGAGAACCACGTAGCGCAGTACTACATCGACCGTGGCGCGTACGTGGCCGCCGTGAGCCGCGCGAAATACGCAATCGAGCGCTATCCGGGCGCTCCGGAGCTCGAGGAGTCTTTGCATCTCATGGCGATAGCCTACACCGAGCTCGGCATGAACGACCTCGCAGCCGACGCCGAGCGCGTGCTCAGCGAATCCTTCGGCGACGAGACCGCAACGGCGCAGCTTGCGCCCGACGACCAGGCACCGACGAGTCAATAGCCCGACGTGATCGGGTAGCGCCAGTCGCGGCCGAAGGCGCGATTGCTGACACGCACGCCCGGCGGCGCTTGCCGGCGCTTGTATTCGGCGCGCTTCACCATGTTCAGCACTTTGACGACCGTGGCCCGATCGAAACCGCGCTCGACGATCTGCTCGACCGAGTCGTCGTGCTCTATGAATGCCTCGAGGATTGCGTCCAGGATCGCGTACGGCGGCAGCGTGTCGGAGTCCTTTTGGTCGGGCGCCAACTCCGCGCTCGGCGCGCGTTCGATGACGCGCTTCGGTATCACGGGGGCCAAACCGTTGCGGTACGTGGCGAGCGAATAGACGAGCGTCTTGCTGCAGTCCTTGAGCGGCGCGAAGCCGCCCGCCATGTCCCCGTAAAGCGTCGCGTAACCGACGGCCATCTCGCTCTTGTTACCGGTCGTCAACAGCATTTCGCCGAGCTTGTTCGAGATCGCCATCAACAGGATGCCGCGGCACCTCGCTTGGATGTTTTCCTCCGTCACGTCGCGCGCGCGGCCTTTGAACACCTCCTTGAGAGTTTCCTCGACGGCTCCGACCATGCCTTCGATAGGCAGCACGTCGAAGCGCACGCCGAGGCTCCGCGCCTGCGCGGCGGCGTCCTCGCGGCTCATCGCCGCCGTGAAGCGCGACGGCATCATGACTGCGTGCACGCGCTCAGCGCCGAGCGCATCGACGGCGACCGTCAACGTCAACGCCGAATCCACCCCCCCCGAAAGCCCGAGCACGACCCCGCGAAAGCCGTTCTTGTCGACGTAGTCGCGCGTGCCGAGGACGAGCGCGCGATAAACGCGCTCGACGAGCGGCGGAATCGGCGCGACGTCCGCCGCGCGCGGCACGAGCTTCTCGCCTCGCCGGTCGAGCTCGATGACGTAGAGCCCTTCCGCGAACGCCGGCGCGCGGAACCGAACCTCGCCCGCGGCGTCGACGACGACCGAGCCCCCATCGAAAACGAGCTCGTCTTGTCCTCCGACCATGTTCAAGTACAGCAACGGCAGCGAGTTCTCTTTGGCGCGCTCCGCCAGCACCTGCTCGCGCACCGCCTGTTGCGCCATATGAAACGGCGAGCCGTTGATCACGAGGATCGCCTGCGCGCCCGCTTTGGCCGGAGCGCGGCACGGCGCCGGCAGCCAGACGTCCTCGCAGATGAGCAGGCCGAGGGCATGACCGCCGAGCTCGACGACCGTCGCGCCCTCGCCCGGTTGAAACCACCGCTTCTCGTCGAATACGGCGTAGTTGGGCAAGGCGACCTTGCGGTGATTCGCGAGCACTCTGCCGTCGCGGAGCAAGGCCGCGCTGTTGTAAATGACGTTCCCGACGTATTCCGGGTAGCCGAGATAGACCGCGATTCCGCGCACGTCGTCCCTGACCTCTGCAAATGCAGTTGCGACACGCGAGCGCAGGCCGTGATGCAGCAGCAGATCCTCGGGTGGGTACCCGCAAAGCGTGAGCTCCGGGAACAAGACGAGGTCGCAATCGTGCGCGTCGCGCGCGCGCGCCGCGTATTCGAGCACCTTCTTCGCGTTAGCGTCGACCGCGCCTACGCGCGTGTTGATCTGGGCAAGCCCAATTCTCACTCAAGTGCCTTGGCCATGGTGTCACCGAGGTCGGCGAGCGAGCGGACCGTGTGCACGCCGGCACGCTCGAGCGCCGCATATTTCTCGACGGCCGTACCCTTTCCGCCCGCAATGATCGCGCCTGCGTGGCCCATGCGCTTGCCCGGCGGCGCCGTGACTCCGGCGATGTAGGCAACGACCGGTTTCGTGACGTTTTCCGCGATGAACTCGGCCGCAGCCTCCTCGTCGGCGCCGCCGATCTCGCCGACCATGATGATGCCGTCGGTTTGATCGTCAGCTTCGAATAGCATGAGGCAGTCGATGAAGTTCATGCCGCGCACGGGGTCGCCGCCGATGCCGATGCACGTGCTCTGGCCCAATCCCCGGACCGTCGTCTGCGATACGGCCTCGTACGTCAACGTGCCCGAGCGTGACACGATGCCGATACGGCCCGGCTTGTGAATGGCTCCGGGCATGATTCCGATCTTGCAGGCGCCGGGCGTGATGATTCCCGGGCAGTTGGGCCCGATGAGGCGGCAATCCGTGTCGTTGAGCACGGCCTTGACGCGCACCATGTCGAGCACGGGAACGCCTTCGGTGATGCAGACGACGAGCTCCATGCCTGCGCTCGCTGCCTCGAGGATCGCGTCGGCCGCGAACGGCGCCGGAACGTAGATCATGCTCACGGTCGCGCCGGTCGCCGCACGCGCCTGCGCAACCGTGTCGAATACCGGCAAGTCCAAATGGCGCTCGCCGCCGCGGCCAGGTGTCACGCCTGCGACGACCTTCGTGCCGTAGGCAAGGCACTGCTCGGTGTGAAAGGTGCCTTGCTTCCCCGTGAGGCCTTGGCACACGACTCGCGTGTTGGCATTGACGAGGACGCTCATTGCGGCCGCCTCGCGAGCTCGACGGCCTTCGAGGCCGCATCGGTGAGGCCCTTCGCCGCGACGATTGCGAGGCCGCTCGCGCGGAGCTGTTCCATGCCCTTGTCGACGTTCGTGCCCTCGAGACGCACGACGACGGGCACGCGCACGTCCGCCTTCTTGATCGCGGCGACGACGCCCTCGGCGATGAGGTCGCAGCGCACGATGCCGCCGAAGATGTTGACGAGAATCGCGCGCACCTTGCGGTTCGTGAGAATGATATTGAACGCCTCCTCGACGCGTTCGGCGGTCGCGCCGCCGCCGACGTCGAGGAAGTTCGCCGGCTCGCCGCCGTGGAGCTTGATGAGATCCATCGTCGCCATCGCGAGGCCCGCGCCGTTCACGAGGCAGGCAATGCTGCCGTCGAGCGAAACGTAGCTCAAGTCGTGCTCGCGGGCGCGGCGCTCGAGCGCGTCCTCCTGAGCGACGTCGCGCATCGCGGCGAGCTTGGCCTGGCGAAATAGGGCGTTGTCCTCGATGTTAATCTTGGCATCGAGAGCGACGACGTTGCCGTCGGTCGTCACGATCAACGGGTTGATCTCGACGAGACTCGCGTCGCATTCGTGCAGGAGCCTGACGAGCTTGCGCAGAATGTCGCGTAGCGCCGCCTGCTGCTCTTTCACGAGCCCGAGACCGAACCCGAGCTCGCGCGTTTGATAGTCCTGAATCCCCCCGACAGGATGCAGCTTCACGGTGAGGATCTTCTCCGGCGTGTCCTTGGCGACCTCCTCGATGTCCATGCCGCCTGCCGCCGAAGCGATGATCGCAACGCGCTCGGCACTGCGATCCACGAGCATCGAGAGATAGAGCTCGCGCGCAATGCTCGAGCCGCGCTCCACGTACACCTTGTCGACGGGCAAGCCTTCTTGGCCGGTTTGGCGCGTCACGAGCGGTTTGCCGAGCATCGCGCGCGCGGCCTTCTCGACGTCGGCATGCGAGCGCGCAAGCTTGACGCCGCCGGCTTTGCCGCGCCCGCCCGCATGCACCTGCGCCTTAACGACCCAAATGTTCCCGCCAAGCGCCTCCGCCGCTGCGCGCGCCTCGGCAGGGCTCGCCGCTACTCGGCCGTTAGGAATCGGAATTCCGTATTCAGCGAAGAGAGCCTTCGACTGATATTCATGGAGGTTCAACAAAGTTCCTTCGAATCGAAAGGTCGGCGCGTATTTTCCATGAAAGCGCTCGACCGCGAAAGCGGCGCCACGTCACGATTCGCGTAGATTCAATCGGTTAGAATCTCGCGCTATGTCGATCGCTGCCGCGCCCGAGACGCCGAGCGTTATTTCGCACGCGCTGCCCGGCCAGGGCGCGTCCGCAGACGAGTTCGCTTGGCGTGTGCTCGTGCTCCTGAATCTCTTCAGGCTCGCGCTCGCGGCCACGTTTCTGGCGTTCGTGTTCTTGATCACCGATCCGCGCATCATCGGGGATACCGATCCGCGCCTTGCGCATCTCGTGCTATACGGATTGCTCGCATTCGGGGTCATCGAAGCCTGGTTGCTACGCAGCCGCAAGCTCTCAAGATCGGTCCACGTCTTCGCGCAAGGGGGCATCGACGTGCTCGCCGTCGTCACGCTCGTTCACTCGAGCGGCGGCGTCGACAGCGGCCTCGGGGGCCTCCTCATCGTTTCGATTGGCGGCCTCGCGCTGCTGCTACCCGCGGACCGCGCGTTCCTTTTTGCCTCCTTCGCGACGTTTGCGCTCTTGGCCGAGCAAACGTTCGCTCAACTCCAGGGCATCACGGGGACAGCCGAGTATGCGCAGACCGGCATTCTCGGCGCCGTGATTTTCGTGATTACGGGCGTGGTGCAGCTCTTGCGCCGCCGCATCGTCGAGACGGAGGCACTCGCCGAGCAGCGCGGAGTCGATCTGCAGAATCTCGAGGAGCTCAATGACTACATCATTCAGCACTTGCGCGAGAGCATCGTCGTCGTCGACGCGAACGACCGCGTGAGACTCATCAACGAGTCGGCAGGCAAGCTGCTTGGGGCGCTGCCGACGAGCGGCGCCGAGCTCGCGAGCTTATCCGGGCCGCTCGCCGAGCGGCTACAACGCTGGCGCGCCTTCGGCGACGATCTCGGCGGGACCACGATCGTCATGGACGGCAAGGATATGGGCCCGGGCATCGCGCCGCATTTTGCGGCGCTCGGCTCCGGCCGAAACGACGGAGTCGTCGTCTTCCTCGAAGATATGTCCTTGATCGCCGAGCGCGTGCAACAGACGAAGCTCGCGGCGCTCGGGCGCTTGAGCGCGAGCATTGCCCACGAGATTCGCAATCCTCTCGGCGCGCTGAGCCATGCGGGACAATTGCTCGCCGAGTCGCCGTCGATCGCACCGGCCGAGCGGCGGCTCACAGACATCATCCGCGTTAATTCCCGGCGCGTGAGCCAAATCGTCGAAAGCGTGCTCGCACTCTCGAAGCGCGACAAGACGCATCCGCAGAGGGTGCGTCTGTGCGCCTGGGCAAGAGATTTTGCAAAGGAGTTCACGCAGACGCAGGAGCTCTACGAGGCTGCGCTCAGCGTCAACGTGGACACCGAGGAGCTCGAGGTCGAGATGGACCGAACGCACCTTCACCAAATCGTCTGGAATCTCTGCGACAACGCGGTCAAGTACGCAAGCAAGGCCGCGGGAGCAATCGCCGTCGAGATCAACTGCGGCCGCCTCGACGCTTCGCGCCGACCTTACCTCGAAGTCGCCGATCGCGGCCCGGGCATTCCCGCCGACAGGACCGAGCAAATATTCGAGCCGTTCTACACTGGACAGCCGGGCGGCACGGGTCTCGGGCTCTACATCTCGCGCGAGCTCTGCGAGCGGAATGGCGCGACGCTGCGCTACCACGCGCGCCCCGATGGCGGTAGTCTCTTTCGCATCGTATTTTCCGACCTCAAGCGCTGGCAGCTCAGTGAATAAGGCGCGATGAAGCCGATCGCATTGGTCGTCGACGACGAGCCCGATATTCGGGAGCTCTTGTCCATTACCCTCGAGCGCATGGACGTGAGCGCGCGCATCTGTCCGGATCTCACGAGCGCAAAGCAGGCGCTCGGCAAGGACGACTACGATCTTTGTCTTACCGACATGCGGTTGCCGGACGGCGACGGTCTCGAGCTCGTTGATTGGATTCAATCGAAGGCGCCCGGCACACCCGTCGCGGTCATTACGGCGCACGGTAGCGTCGAGGCTGCGGTTCGAGCGCTCAAGCTCGGCGCATTCGACTTCGTCTCGAAGCCGCTGGATCTCAACGACCTACGCAAGCTCGTCACGGCCGCGCTCAAGCTCAAAGGCATTACGCCGGCGCGTGCGGCAACGAGCCAAGGTCTCGTCGGCCACTCCGCGGCAATCGAACAGGTGCGCACGCTGATCGCGAAGGTCGCAAGAAGCCAGGCTCCCGTGCATATCTCCGGAGAGTCGGGCACCGGCAAAGAGCTCGTCGCGCGCATGATCCACGAGGCGGGCCCGCGACGTGACGGTCCCTTTGTCGCGATCAACTGCGGCGCGATTCCCACCGAGCTCATGGAAAGCGAGTTCTTCGGCCACAAGAAAGGCAGCTTCACGGGCGCAGTCGCCGATAAAGTCGGTCTCGTGCAGACCGCGGAAGGCGGCACTCTATTTCTCGACGAAGTCGCCGATCTGCCCTTGCACATGCAGGTCAAGCTGCTGCGTGTGATTCAGGAAAAGGCGATCCGCCCCGTGGGACAGACGGTAGAGTATCCGATCGACGCCCGCATCCTGAGCGCGACCCACAAGGCGCTCGCCGAGCTCGTCGCCGAAGGCCGCTTCCGCGAGGACCTTTATTACCGCATCAACGTCATCGAAGTTAATGTTCCGCCGTTGCGCGACCGCGGCGACGACGTTTTGCTGCTCGCCCACCACGTGCTCGCTCGCCTGGCCACGACGCTCGGCGTGTCCGAGCCGAGCCTCACGCGGGCCGCGCAGGATGCTCTCTTGAGCTATCGGTTCCCGGGCAATGTCCGCGAGCTCGAGAACGTCCTCGAACGCGCGCTGACCCTTTGCGCCGACAACGAGATCGACGTCGACGACTTGCAGCTCAGGTCCGCCCCCGACGAGGACGAAGCCCAGGCCTTGGAGGGCGAAGGCACGCTCGGGTCGCAGCTCGAGCACATCGAGCGGGATGCGATCGTCAAAGCGCTCGAGCAAACGCGCTACAACAAGACCGCGGCCGCGAAGCTCCTCGGCATCAGCTTTCGCGCGCTGCGTTACCGCATCAAGAAGCTCGAGATCGAGTCCTAGGATCGTCCGGGCCGCCGCTGCACGGCACGCACCGGCTGCCCTGCCGGAAGTGAGACGCAGTCCCGCGTGACGACCCCAGGATCAGACATAATCTGTTCACATTCTCAGGGACTGCGGCATTCATGAACGGACCGACGGACGCGACCGGTGTAGGGATCAAGCTCGAGAGTGCCCCGCCGAAGTGGGTCTTCTACGCGATCTTCACGATTTCAGGCTTCTCGGGGCTCATATACGAGTCGATCTGGTCCCACTACCTCAAGCTCTTCCTCGGCCACGCCGCGTACGCGCAATCGCTCGTGCTCATCATTTTCATGGGCGGCCTCGCGCTCGGGTCCTGGTTGTCCGCGAGATTCTCCGAGCGCTTCCGTCTGCCGATTCTCGTCTACGCGCTCGTCGAGGGCGTCATCGGTGTCATTGCGCTCCTGTTTCACGCAACGTTCGTATCGCTTTCCGACGCCTTCTATTTCTCGCTGCTGCCCTCGCTCGAGGCGCCCGTGCTCGCGGGATTCCTCAAATGGACCGCCGCGGCGGCCTTGATCGTCCCCCAGTCCGTGCTCCTCGGCATGACATTTCCCTTGATGACGACGGGAATCATTCGCCGCTATCCGCAGCACCCGGGCGAAACGCTTTCGATGCTCTATTTCACGAATAGCGTCGGCGCCGCGATCGGCGTGCTCGTGAGCGGATTCTGGCTCGTCGGTGTGGTCGGTCTGCCGGGAGCGATCATGACGGCGGGCCTGCTCAATATCGCACTCGCCCTTGTCGTGTTCGTGCTCGTGCGGCTCGATCCGGCCGCTGAAGCCCCGCCCGCCAGAGCGTCGGGGTCGGGCGCCATGACCTCCGACGGCGCGCTCGCGATTCTCTTTTTCGCAGCCGCGGGCATCACGGGTGCGGCGTCGTTCATTTACGAGATCGGCTGGATCCGCATGCTGAGCCTCGTCCTCGGCGCCACGACCCACTCGTTCGAGCTCATGTTGAGCGCGTTCATCACTGGATTGGCGCTCGGCGGCCTCTGGATCAAGCGGCGCATCGACGGGATCGGCGATCCTGTCGCCTTCGCGGGGTGGGTGCAGGTCCTCATGGGCGCGATGGCGATTCTGACCGTGCCCCTCTACGTGCAGACGTTCGATTGGATGGCGGCACTCGTCGCTGGGCTACAACGCACCGACGTCGGCTATAACCTATTCACCGCAGCGAGTCACGGCATCGCGCTCGCGATCATGGTTCCGACGACCTTCTTGGCAGGCATGACGCTGCCGTTGTTCACGTACGTGCTGCTGCGCGGCCGGCACGGCGAGCAGGCGATCGGACGAATTTATGCCGCTAATACGCTCGGCGCCATCGCCGGCGTGCTGTTCGCCGTCCACATCGGCATGCCGCTGCTCGGCTTGAAGTATTTGATCGGGCTCGGTGCGGCGCTCGATATCGCGCTCGGGATAGTGCTGCTCTCTCGGAGCCAGGAACGCCGCGTCCCGAGCTCCGCGCTCCGCGGCGCCCTCGTCGGCTTGGCAGCCATTGCTCTCGTCGTCACTGGCGTCGATCTCGAGCCGAAGCGCTTGGCCTCGGGCGTCTACCGTTACGGACGCGCCGACAGGGGCGACGCACGCGTCCTCTATTACAAGGACGGCAAGACCGCAAGCGTGAGTCTCTTTGCGTACGGCTCGCAGATCACTCTCGCGACCAACGGCAAACCCGATGCGTCCATCCAGATGGACCCCGCGCAGCCGAGCGCGACCGACGAGATCACAATGGTCATGGCCGCGACGTTGCCGCTCGCCTACAACCCCGCAGCGCGGGAAATAGCCAATATCGGCTTGGGGTCGGGGCTGACGACGCACACATTGCTCGCGCACGACCGCCTCGACCGGGTCGATACCATCGAGATCGAGGCCGCCATGATCGAGGCGGCACAGGGGTTCGGAGAGCGCGTCGAGCGCACCTACAGTGATCCGCGCAGCGTCATTCATCTCGAGGACGCGAAGACCTTCTTCTCGCTCCAGAATCACAAGTACGACGCCATCGTCGCGGAGCCGTCGAATCCTTGGGTATCCGGTGTTGCAAGCCTCTTCTCCGACGAGTTCTATCGCACGGTGCCCAACTACTTGAACGAGGATGGAATCCTCGTGCAGTGGCTGCAGCTCTACGAGTTCAACGACGATCTCGTTCTGTCCGTGCTCCGCGCGCTGTCGCGAAACTTCAGCGACTATGTCATCTACAACACCGACGACATCAATATCCTCATCGTCGCAAAGCCGTTTGGAACGCTCGGTGAGCCGTCGTTCGAAACAGTATTGAGCGGCGCGCTCGGGGTGGAGACGGCGCGCGTCGGGCTGCACGCGGCCGAAGATTTTCTAGTTCGCAAGACCGGCACTGCCGAGATGCTCAAGCCTTGGCTCGCGCAATCGGCGGTTCCAGTGAATTCGGATTACTTCCCGTTCTTGGACTTGAATGCGGGCAAAGCGCGGTTTCAACAACAGGTCGCGACGCTGTTCGTCGAGTGGAGCGTCGCTTCGTTGCCGGCGCTCGAAATGGTCGGCGTAAGCACGTTCGATCTCGGGAAGGTCACGCCCGACCCGACTTTCGAGCGCACGATGAGCATTGCGCTCGCGCGCTCGATTCAGACGGTGCTCGCGGGCGGCGACGAAGCCACGCTTGGGTCGGCCGCCAAGTCCGTCGGGCCGACAATTACTGCACTCGAGCTCTTGAGCCGGTTTTGCGAGTCGCCGGCAGCGGAGGAGGCGTGGCTGCTCGGGCTCGAGAGCCTCGCCCAGTCGACGCTCGCGCGCTTGGACGCCGATGCCGCGACTGCGCTGCTCGATGCCGTGCTGCCGCTGCGCTGCAGAACGCAACGTTCCGCGCTCGCGCTCGTGTGGTTCGCGCTCTATCGGGCCGTAGCCGCGCGCGACGCCCTGCGCATGGCCGCGGCCGCTGAGAGCGTCCTCGAGTTCGATCGCACGTCGGAGCCGGCGCGCCGCCGGTATGCCCTGACCGCAGCCATGCTCGGCCACTACTCGAGCGGTCGCCCCGACAAAGCACTCGAGCTATGGGAAAACCGCACTGCGACCGTCGGCGCGTTCGAGACGACGCCCGAGCTCGAGCTCATCTTGACGCTGGCCCGCGGCGCCCAGGCGCGGCACCCGGGCACGCCTTGAGCGGTGCCAATTTTGGTCAGTTTGTGACTCATATCGGGCTTTCGCGAGGAGGTCGCAACGAGGAATATGTCGAACGTTCTGTCCGTGATTGCCGACAAGTCCACTCGTTTCCGGGTTGTTGACATATCGAGGCGCGAGATGGCACAGGGATTGCACTCCCCATGCCTAGACCAGCTGCTGGTCGCGCTTTTTTGTGTGTGTTTGGGTAAACATTGAGGAGTTCCTAGGATGAAGAAAATTCAACGCGGCTTCACGCTCATCGAGTTGATGATCGTGGTAGCCATCATCGGCATTCTCGCCGCGATCGCGATCCCGGCGTATCAGGACTACACCGTCCGCTCGCAGGTGTCTGAAGGTCTGACGTTGGTCGGCGCCCTCAAAGCCGGCGTCGCCGAGACCTTCGCGCAGCGGGGTTTCTGGCCCGCTGACAACGCCGCCATGGGCATCACGGGCGTGGTTTCTGGCAAGTACGTCACTGGCGTCGTAGTGGGCACGGGGACTATCACGGTCACGTACGGCAACCAAGCCAACGCTGCAGTTGCCACCAAAACGTTGGCCATGCAGCCCTACGTGAGCCCGAATCTCGACGTCGTGTGGGTCTGCGGCACGGCCGCCGTCCCCGCCGGTGTCGCTCTCCAGCAGGGGGGCATCCCCACGGCTGCGGCGCCGGCCGGTGTCACGAACGTTTTGGGCAAGTATTTGCCGGCGAACTGCCGCCCGTAGTTCGAGCTGTCTGAACGTCTAGTCGTAATGGCCCTGTCGCACCTGCGACAGGGCCTTTTTCTTTCGCGCCCGGACGACGCAAATCTCTGTCACAAAAGGAGAACCCTGCTGTTGACAGTTTCGGGGGGTAGCGGCCAAAGTACCGAGGTTATTGTCAAAGGGTAAGAGCGGAACGATACGCTAGCCCGGGAAACGCATGGCTGCGACTGCAACCCAAGGTCCCCTGACTGGACTGCCTCGGCGGCTGGTTCAAGACGGCATTCTTTCCGAGGATGCCTTGGGCCGCGCCCTAGAATCGATCGACGGCAAAGCCGCAAACCTCGTTCCATATCTGGTTTCCAATCAGCTCGCCGACGCGCGCCAAATCGCCGTGGCCGCCGCCCACGAGTTCGGCGTGCCCCTGCTCGACCTGGATGCCGTCGAGCTCGACCTCGACGTCGTCAAGCTCGTCGACGACAAGCTGCTAACGAAGCATCGCGTGCTGCCGCTGCTCCAGCGCGGCAAGCGCCTCTACGTCGGCGTCTGCGACCCGACGAACCTCCAGGCCCTCGACGAGATCAAATTCGCGACGACGCTGCGCGTCGAGCCGATCGTCGTCGAGCACAACAAGCTCGAGGCTCGAGTCGCGCGCGCGATCGAGGCCGTCGACACGTCGATGGCGAGCATGTCGGCCGAAGATTTCGACATGGACAATCTCGAGGTCTCCGCCGGAGACGACGAGATCGGCCCCGAGGTTACGAATGCCGACGTCGAGGACGCACCGGTCGTGCGCTTCGTCAACAAGGTCATGGTCGACGCGATCAAGCGCGGCGCATCGGACATCCATTTCGAGCCGTACGAGAAGGTCTTCCGCATCCGGTTTCGCCAGGACGGCGTCTTGACGGAGTTCGCGAAGCCCCCCGTGGCTCTCGCGATGAAACTCGCGGCGCGCCTCAAAGTCATGGCGCGTCTCGACATCGCCGAGCGGCGAGTTCCGCAGGACGGACGCATCAAAATGCGCCTGTCGAAGAACCGCGCGATCGATTTCCGCGTCAACACGTGCCCGACGCTTTATGGCGAGAAGGTCGTTTGCCGCTTGCTCGATCCTTCGAGTGCCCAGCTCGGCATCGACGCGCTCGGGTACGAGGAGTATCAAAAGAAGCTTTACTTGGACACGCTCGACAAGCCCTACGGCATGATCCTCGTCACGGGCCCTACGGGCAGCGGTAAGACGGTGTCGCTCTACACGGGGCTCAACATCCTCAACACGGCCGATCGCAACATCTCGACGGCCGAGGATCCATGCGAAATCAACGTGCCCGGCATCAACCAAGTCAACGTGAACCCGAAGGTTGGGCTCACGTTCGCGGCGGCGCTGCGCGCGTTCTTGCGCCAGGACCCCGATGTCATCATGGTCGGCGAGATACGCGACCTCGAGACCGCCGAGATCGCGATCAAAGCCGCGCAGACCGGCCACCTCGTGCTGTCGACGCTGCACACGAACGATGCGCCGAAGACCCTGACGCGGCTCGTCGACATGGGTGTTAAGCCCTATGCGATTGCGAGCTCGGTGAGCCTCATCATTGCGCAGCGCCTTGCACGGCGCCTCTGCGAGAACTGCAAAGAGGCCATCGAAGTGCCGAAGGAAGCCCTGCTCAAGGAAGGCTTCACGCCTGGCGATATCAAGGAAGGCGTCACGGTGTATCACCCGAAGGGGTGCGCACAATGCAACGGCGGCTACAAGGGCCGCGTCGGCATCTATCAGGTCATGCCCGTCACCGAGACGCTCGGGCGCATCATCATGGAGGGCGGCAACGCCATCCAGATCGCCGACCAAGCCAAGCGCGACGGAGTCGCGGATCTGCGAACCTCGGCGCTCAAGAAAGTCAAGGACGGGGTTACGAGTCTCGAAGAAATCAACCGAGTTACCATTGAATAGGCTTTCGCCCCGGACGCGTAACGGGAGACGTTGACTCATGGCCCAATCCGCTGCAATCAAACAGGCGCCCTTCAACTGGGAAGGCAAGGACCGCGCCGGCAAGAAGGTTAGGGGCAAGCTCGTCGCCGTCAACGAGGCGGCCGTGCGCACGGAGCTGCGCCGCCAGGGCGTCATCGCGACGCGCGTTCGCAAACAAAGCTCGTTTTGGAAGCCGCAGGGCCGCGTCACGGCCGCCGACATCGCGATCTTCTCGCGGCAAATGGCGACGATGATGGCCGCCGGCATTCCGCTCGTGCAGTCGTTCGACATCATCGGCGCCGGGCACGAGAACCCGGCGATGCAGAAGCTGATCCTCGCGATCAAGGTCGACGTCGAAGGCGGCACGTCGCTCGCGAAGGCGCTCGCGAAGCACCCTTTGCATTTCGATGATCTCTTCGTAAATCTCGTCGCCGCGGGTGAGCAGGCCGGCGCGCTCGAGACCCTGCTCGACAAGATCGCGACCTACAAAGAGAAAACCGAAGCCATCAAGAAGAAGGTCAAGAAGGCCCTTTTCTATCCGACGGCAGTCATCGTGGTGGCGATCGTCGTGACCGCGATCCTCATGATTTACGTCATTCCGGAGTTCGAAAGCTTGTTCCAGGGTTTCGGCGCCGACTTGCCGGCCTTTACGCGTTTCGTCATCGACATCTCGAACTTCGTGCAAGAGCAAGGATACCTGCTGCTGATCGGCGCCGTCGCCGCAGGCTTCGGCTTCTTTCATGCAAAGAGGCGCTCGCGCGCGGTCCAGCACTTCGTCGATCGTGCGATCCTCAAGGTGCCGATCATCGGCCCCATCCTCAACAAGTCCGCGATCGCGCGTTACGCGCGCACGCTCTCGACAACGTTCGCGGCCGGCGTGCCGCTCGTCGAAGCGCTCGAATCAGTCGCGGGCGCGACGGGCAATATCGTCTACGAGACGGCGGTGCTCAGGATGCGCGACGAAGTCGCGACGGGCCAGCGCCTCCAGCGCGCGATGGAGAATACGGAGCTCTTCCCCAACATGGTGAATCAGATGGTCGCCGTCGGCGAAGAGTCGGGCTCGCTCGACGCGATGACGGCCAAAGTCGCGGACTTCTACGAGGAAGAGGTCGATAACGCCGTCGACAGCATGTCGAGCTTACTCGAGCCGCTGATCATGGCGATTCTCGGTGTCCTCGTCGGGGGTCTCGTCATCGCGATGTACCTGCCGATCTTCAACATGGGCAAGGTCGTCTAAGCCAACCGGACGTGGAGATCTTCGAGCTCTGGCCCGCGGCGCTCTTCGTCGTCTGTGGCTTGGCCGGGCTCTGCGTGGGCAGCTTTCTCAACGTCGTCGCCTATCGCTTGCCGATCATGATGGAGCGAGCCTGGCGGCGCGAGCTCGAAAGCCATCCCAGCGAGCCGCTCGTCTCGCCAGTGCCGGCAGAAGCGCGCTACGACCTCGTCTGGCCGCGTTCGGCCTGCCCGAAGTGCGGCGCCCCGATCGCAGCCCGGCACAACATTCCGGTTCTGAGCTACTTATGGCTCAAGGGGCGCTGCGCCGCTTGCGCGGCACCGGTCTCGAAACGCTACCCGATCGTCGAAGGTCTCGCCGCGGCACTCGGCGTCATCGTGGCTTACGAATTCGGCCCTACGTGGTTGACCGTAGCGGCCTTGGGGTTCACGTGGACGCTGCTTGCGCTCGCGCTCATCGACCTCGACACGCAGCTCCTGCCCGATTCCATCACGTTGCCGCTCTTGTGGGCCGGTCTCCTGTTGAGCCTCATCGAGGTCGACGGTGCCCCGCTTTTCACGGACTTGCGCTCGAGCGTGCTCGGCGCTGCCGCAGGGTATCTCAGTCTCTGGAGCGTCTATCAACTCTTCAAGCTCGCAACCGGTAAGGAGGGCATGGGCTACGGAGATTTCAAGCTGCTCGCAGCCGCCGGGGCATGGCTCGGCTGGCAAGTGTTGCCGGTCGTGATTCTTTTGTCGGCTGCCGTGGGCTCGATCATCGGCATCGGCCTCATCGTTCTCGGCGGTCGCTCGCGGCATGCGGCGATCCCGTTCGGACCCTACCTCGCCGCGGCCGCGTGGATCGCGCTTCTTTGGGGCCGCGATCTCAGCGCGTGGTACGCGCAGTTCCTGTCCTAAAAAGCGGGTCATACGTGCTCCGCGTCGGGCTCACGGGCGGCATTGCGAGCGGTAAGTCGCAGGTCGCCGAGATGTTCGCGGCCTTGGGCGTGCCGATCGTGGACACGGACTTGTTGGCTCGTGAGGTCGTGGCTCCCCGCACCGCGGGTCTTCGGGCGGTGCGCGCGGCCTTCGGCCCGGAAATTCTCGCCCCCGACGGCAGCCTCGACCGCGCGAAGATCCGCGACGTCGTCTTCGCGGACAGCGGCGCGCGCGCTCGGCTCGAAGCGATCCTCCATCCGCTGATCCGCACCGCGACCCTCGCCCGCCTGGCCGCGATCGAGAAAGCGCCCTATGCGATCGTCGTCGTGCCGCTGTTGCTCGAGACCGACTTCGCGACTCTCGTCGACCGAGTCTTGGTCGTCGACTGTCCGCGGGAGATGCAGCTCGAGCGCGTGATGCGGCGCGATGCGTTGAGCCGGCGGCGCGCCGAATCCGTGGTGTCGGCGCAGCTCGACCGCGCCGCTCGCCTCGAAGCTGCCGACGATGTCATCGACAACAGCGGCACGCTCGCGCACACGCGTGCACAGGTCGCCGACTTGCATTCACGCTACCTCGAGCACGCGCGCGATTGCCCGAGCCCGCGAGGTCGCGCAGAATAGCGCCATGATTGATCCCGCGGAGGCCATTCTGCCGGAACCGAGCGCGGAGCCGATCGAGTTCGAGCAACCGCTCAACGAACGCATGCGGACATTCCTGCGCCTCGAGCTCCTCTATCGGCAGGCGGTGTTTCATGCCGGAGATTCGACGGATTTCGGCGCACGCGCGGCCGTCGGCAGCCTCCTCGAGATCTTGACGATCGTCGGCCGCGGCGATGTCCGCGGCGACGTGCTCAAGGAGCTCGACCGTCACTCCGAGCTCCTCGCCCAGTACCGCCAAGCACGCGGCGTCGATGCCGGGCGGCTCGACAGCCTCATGGAGAACCTCGATGCGATGCGCGCCGAGCTCAATTCGGCCGGCAAGCAATTGCTCGCGGAGCTCCGGGACAACGAGTTTCTGAACAAGATCCGCCAGCGCGGTTTGCCGGGAGGCACTTGCGCGTTCGACTTGCCGCACTATGGCTACTGGCTGCATAGACCGGAGCGCGAGCGGGCGACGCAACTTGCCAAATGGCTGAGTCAGCTCAAGCCGCTCTGCGATGCCGTGACGCGAGTGCTTTGGCTCACGCGCGAGTCGACCGAGCCGGTCGAGTGCGTCGCTACCGGCGGCCTATATCAGCACAGCCTCGGCAAGAGCGAGCAGGTGAATTTGATCCGCGTGCTGCTGCCAGCGAACGCGGACCTGTTCCCCGAGATCAGCGCGGGACCGCATCGCTTCACGGTGCGGTTCGCACAGTGGCGCGGGGCTACCGAGTATCCGCGGCAGGTCGCCGAGGACGTTCGCTTCCTGCTCGCGCTCTGCTAACCGCTCACTGGACTACCACGGGCGCGCTCACGGCCGCGATGCCATAGCCATAGTCCAGGTACAGCCGGAACTCGTAGGTCCCGGGCGTCTGCGGCATGTTGACCGTCCAACTCCCCGACGCCACATTCGCGAAGGCAACGAACGCCACGTAGCTCGTATTCGCGCTGCCGACCGCCGAGACCCCCAGCCAGTCCGTCGGGTTGCCCGGCGCATTCGCGAGCGCCACCGTCACCGGCGCACCCGGTGCAACGGTCGTCGTGCTCACCGTCAGCGTCGCCACCGGCGCAGGCTCGGGCTCAGGCTCAGGCTCAGGCTCGGTGGCCGCCACCACCACCGGCGCGCTCACGGCCGCGATGCCATAGCCATAGTCCAGGTACAGCCGGAACTCGTAGGTCCCGGGCGTCTGCGGCATGTTGACCGTCCAACTCCCCGACGGCGCGTTCGCGAAAGCAACGAACGTCACGTAGCTCGTATTCGCGCTGCCGACCGCCGAGACCGCGACCCAGTCTTCTGCCCCGCCGGGCGCGTCGACGAGGGTCAACGTGACGGGATCGCCCGCATCGACCATCGTCGAACTCACCTCAAGCGCCGGGACGACGACGTTGAGTGTCGCGGCGTTCGACGTTCCGCCGCCGGGCGGAGGCGTCGACACCGCGACCGTAACTGCGGCTGCGGACGCGGGAAGCTGCCCGCTCGCGATCGTCACGGTCAACGTCGTGTCATTGACGAAGGTCGTACGCTGCGGCTGGCCGTTCAAGCTGACTTTGGACGAGCCGATGAATCCGCTGCCGTTGACGCGCAGCGTGAAGGCCGATGCAAACGCGTTCACCGTCGACGGCGAGATCGAGTCGATCACCGGCACGGGCGACTCGATGCCGACGGCAGCACCGACCCGGATCCGCGGCTTGGTCGGTCCGCCGCGCGAGTCGGCGATCGGCGTACCGGTGCTCACGAAGCTCGCGAGCGCCTCGTCGACGGTTGCGCCCGGATGGGCTTGCTTGTATATCGCCCACGCGCCGGCGACGTGTGGCGCAGCCATCGAAGTCCCGTCGAGCTCCTCGAAACCTCCGCCCGGCATCGATGAGTTGATGCCGGTTCCCGGCGCGAGCAGATCGAGGTCCGCTGACGCGTTCGAAAACCACGCGACTTCGTCATCGTCGGTCGTGGCGCCGACGCTGATCGCCGCGGCGATGCATGCGGGTTCGGCGATGCCGTCCGTGAGCCCATCGTTGCCCGATGCCGCGATCGTCGCGATGCCGACCGATTTCAGATTGTTGATGATGGCTGAGAAGAGCGGGCTTTCAGCATCGCAGGCGCTGTCGTATGCCGTTCCCCCAAGGCTCATGTTGACCGCGGCGATGTTGAATTGGTTGCGCAGGCTCATCACGTATTCCAAGCCGGCGACGATGTCGCTCTCGTACGCGCGTGGGCAGGGAAACTCCTCGAGCAAGAAGAAGCACTGCATGGATGCATGAAAAACCTGCACGGCGATGAGGCTCGCGTTCGGGGCGACGCCGGAAAACTCGGGTCCCGACCCCGCGGCAATGCCGGCGACGTGGGTTCCATGACCGCAGGCCAAGGGCGCGAACGCGCAACTCTCGGCCGCGCCGGGACCGATCTCCGTGGCTTGCCCGTTCGGGCAATCGCCGCCGTCGCCGGATTCGGCACTCGCAAAGCAAGCTTCTGCGACCACGCGCGGCGCGAGAAACGGATGCGTCCGGTCCACGCCCGAATCCACGACCGCGACGACGTTGCCGCTACCGTTGAGCCCGATTTGATGCGCGAGATCTGCCTCTATGAGTGGGACGCTCTGAGCCAGCGTCGGCGCCAAGAGCCGATCCTCGAAAACCCGGACCGCGGGTGATCCTGCGGCTTCCAATTCGGCAAGCGAGGACGCGTCGATCTCGAGTGCGACGAACGGCACATTCGCGAATTCGTGAACGAAGCGATGGGCGCCTTGTCCGAGCCGCGCGCGCAGGCGGCTGCGTTGCGCGGCGATTTCCGTCCGTTGCCGGCGCATCTGCTCGGCCGACCGGCGCCCGTCCGGCGCAAGGCTCGTCGCCGCAAGCTCGACGATGACGCGCGTTCGCCCGGAGGATGCGATGCGATCGCGGACGATCTGTGGCACTGTCGGCGACGATTGCGCGAAACCGACTTCCGTGCCGGCCATGATCGTCAGCGCAGCGAGGGCGACAATCGAATGCAGTCTAACGCTCATGGGAATTACTCCTGCCTTTTTCGGTCAATTGGCGGCCGCCGAGCTGTCCGCGAAAATTCGGACGACGAGCTCGGGCATTGCCTTGAGCCTGTAGAGGGCATCGGGCCCTACGTCGAGGGTCAAGAACGGAACCGTCGCGGGTCTTTGCAGCACTCGCGCCTCGACGCCCTCGAGAGCGGTGAGCGTCGCTTGCTGGGCGGCGAGAATCGCTTGCCGTTGGGCAGCGGCAGCGCTTTCACTGAGAGTACCCTCGGGATGAAACGCGTCTCCGATCCGCAACTCGACGACGACGCGTGCGCGCCCGGACGCGAGCGCATCGAGAACTCCGGCCTCGACCGGGACTTCAGCCCATGCGTGCGCGGTGATGGCCGTGACGCACGCAATGAGCCCACGACCCACGTTCAGACACGACCGAGCTGTTTTCGAGCTGGGCATTTGGCGTTGTTATAAGCACCCAGGTTTGGAAGTGTAGCAAAATAGACATAAAGCGGCCCACTCAACAGAATCCGTTAGCAGGGCTCAGCAAGTGCACGCAGGGCGGCCACGATCGGCCGGTCGGCCTCGAGCAGGCCCGAGTCCTCGAGCTCCGCCACGGTCGCCCAGTGCAGCCTCTGCCCCTCCCTGGCCAGAGGCTCTCGCGCATAATCCGTGACGACCCAGACGTCGAGGTGCACGTTTCGATCCGGGTAAGCATGCGCGATCTCGATGAAGGGCGCCGCCGCGACGACGGCGATGCCGAGCTCCTCGGTGAGCTCGCGCTCGAGCGCGTCGAAACGAGTCTCGTCGGGCTCTTTTTTGCCGCCCGGAAATTCCCAGGCGCCCGCCATGTGCGCTCCGGGCACGCGTTGGCTGAGCAAAACCCGACCCTTGGCGTCGCGGATGATCGCGACCATGACGTGAATCGGGTCTAGCTGAGCCGCCCGTGGCACTGCTTGTACTTTTTGCCGGATCCACACGGACACGGCTGATTGCGTCCGACTTTCGGCTGCTCGCGCACGAAGGGCGTGATCGGCTCCGGCCGCTGTGCAGCGGCTCGCGGTCGAGGCAGCGGCGCGCTCGCGCCATCGGCGCCGGTCGGCGGTGCGAGCGCGGCAGCGGTCAACGACGGTGCGGCCGCATGCTGAAACTGGAGCTTGCGCGGATCGGGGGCAGGCGGCTCCACGGCGCCGACATCTTCGGGCCGCCGGATCTGGATGCGAGCGAGAATCGTGATGGTCTCGTGCTTAACGCGGTCGAGCAGCGCGCTGAACATCTCGAACGCTTCGCGTTTGTATTCCTGCTTCGGGTTGCGCTGCGCATATCCGCGTAAGTGGATGCCCTGCCGCAGATAGTCGAGCGCTGCGATGTGCTCCTTCCAATGCGCATCGAGCTGCCGCAGCATGATCTGCTTCTCGAGCTCGCGCATTACGCGCGGGCCGACGGCGCTCTCTTTGGCCTCGTAGGTTTGCTCGATTCTTTCGAGCACGAGCTTGCGCAGTCCGCGCTCATCGAGTGTTTGGTCGTCCTCGAGGAGCTTGGCGACATCGACGTGCAGCGCGAATTCTCGCTCCAAGGCCTTCGTGAGATTCTCTTTGTCCCACAGCTCCTCGGCGCTGTCCGCGGGCACGTACTCGGAGATGACCGCATCGACGACCTCGCGACGAATCGCCTTGATGGCCTCGCCGATGTCCTCTTCCTCCATGAGCTCCGAGCGCTGTTGGTATACGACCTTGCGCTGCGCATTCGCAACGTCGTCGTATTCGAGCAGCTGCTTGCGAATGTCGAAGTTGTGCGCCTCGACTTTGCGTTGCGCGCGCTCGATCTGGCGCGTCAGAAGCTTGCTTTCGATGGCCTCACCGCGTTTCATGCCCGCGCGCGTTAGCAACCGCTTCGTGTTCTCGGGGTTGCCGAAGATCCGCATGAGGTTGTCTTCCATCGCGAGGTAGAAGCGGCTCGAGCCGGGGTCGCCTTGTCTGCCCGATCGGCCGCGAAGCTGATTGTCGATGCGCCGCGACTCGTGCCGTTCGGTGCCGACGATATGCAATCCACCGACGGCGATGACCTGGTCGTGGCGCCGCTGCCAATCGTCCTCGAGAGCTTTTTCCGCCGCAGCGTCGGTGGGGCCGGCGGCCCGCAGCGCCGCGCGCTCGGCCTCGAGATTGCCGCCGAGCACGATGTCGGTGCCGCGGCCCGCCATGTTCGTCGCGATGGTCACCGTGCCCGGACGGCCCGCTTCCGCGACGATCTGCGCCTCCTGCTCGTGGTACTTGGCGTTCAACACCTGGTGCTTGACCTTGCGCTCCTTGAGCAGGCCCGACAGAAACTCCGACGTCTCGATCGACGTCGTGCCGACGAGCACGGGCTGCTCGCGCTTCTGGCAGTCCACGATGTCTTCGAGAATCGCCTCGAATTTGTCGTCTTGCGTCAAGTACACGAGATCGGGCGCGTCCGCGCGAATCATCGTCTTGTGGGTCGGAATGACGACGACCTCGAGGCCGTAGATCTGCTGGAATTCGTAGGCCTCGGTATCGGCCGTGCCCGTCATGCCCGCGAGCTTTTTGTACAGTCGGAAGTAGTTTTGAAAGGTGATCGAGGCGACGGTTTGGTTCTCCTCCTTGACATGCACGCCTTCCTTGGCCTCGATCGCCTGGTGGAGGCCGTCCGACCATCGGCGGCCCGGCATCGTGCGGCCCGTAAACTCATCGACGATGACGACCTCGCCGTTCGCGATGATGTATTCGACCTCGCGTCTGAAGAGCGCATGTGCACGCAGCGCCGCGTTCACATGGTGCATCAAGCGGATGTTCGCGGCATCGTATAGACTCTCGCCGGCCGCGAGGATCCCGGCCTTCGTGAGCAGCCCCTCGACGTTCTCGTGCCCCTCCTCGGTGAGGTGGGCTTGCTTCGATTTCTCGTCGACCGTGTAGTCGCCCGGAATGAAGAGCTGACATTTGACGGGCCGTGCGCCCGCGTCAGTCTGGACCAGATGTAACCCCTCCGCGCGCGCTTTTGCGAGCGCGTCGTCGGTCGACATCGTGCCGAGCGACTTTCCCTTACGATCGAGCAGCTCGATTTGATTCGCTTCAATGGCCTCGTTCGCAGGCCCCGATGGGGCGTCGTGCTTCTTGAGGCTCGGAATCAACTTGTTGATCCGCACGTAGAGCTCGGTGCTCTCCTCCGAGCGGCCGGAAATGATGAGCGGCGTACGGGCCTCGTCGATCAATATCGAATCGACTTCGTCGACGATCGCGAAGTTGAGCGACCGCTGGACGCGGTCCTGCGTGCGGAATGCGAGATTGTCGCGCAGGTAATCGAAGCCGAATTCGTTGTTGGTGCCGTAGGTGATATCGGCCGCATATGCAGCGCGTTTCTCGTCGACCGATTGGCCGCTCTTGATGACGCCGACCTCGAGGCCCAGGAAGCGGTAAATCGGACCCATCCACTCCGCGTCCCGGCGCGCGAGATACTCGTTGACTGTGACGATGTGCACGCCCTGACCGGTCAACGCATTGACGTACGCCGCCAAAGTCGCAACGAGGGTCTTGCCCTCGCCGGTGCGCATCTCGGCGATCTTGCCCTCGTGCAGCGTGATTCCGCCGATGAGCTGCACGTCGAAGTGGCGCATGCGGATCGTGCGGCGCGCGGCCTCGCGGACGACGGCGAACGCCTCCGGCAAGAGCGGCTCGAGAGTCCCGAGCGCCGCGTAGCGCTCCTTGAGCTCAGCGGTCTTCGCCTTGAGCGCCGTATCGTCGAGCGCGGCCATCGCGGCCGCGAGCGCGCCCGCTTGAGCGACGTATTTGCCGTATTGGCGCAGCAGCCGCTGATTACGGCTGCCGAAGACACCCGTAAGAAGATTCGTAAGGAGATTCGCCAATCAACGTCCCTAGCAAGCGGCCAAAGGCCGCTATTGTAAGGAGATTGGGGGCGGATTACTTACCTAACAAGGGCCAGAGCACTGCGAGGCACTGGCATTTTTCTTACTGGATGTACATCAGCGGGTCGACGGCTTTGCCGTTGTGCAGAACTTCGAAATGGAGGTTCGGCCCGGTGGCGCGACCCGTGTCGCCCATGCGTGCGATGACCTGACCGCGTTTGACCGTCTCGCCGATCACCACGAGATTGTCGGCGTTATGCGCATATCGCGTCACGTAGCCGTTGCCGTGGTTGATCTCGACGAGCTCGCCGTATCCGTAACGCGGCCCGGACCAAATCACGACGCCCGAAGCCACTGCGACGACATCGGCGCCCGCACGGCCCGCAAAGTCGACTCCCTTGTGAAACGCACGGCGTCCTGTGAAGGGATCGGTCCGATGACCGAAACGCGAGGACACATAGCCGGCGGTCACGGGCCGGCCCTCCGGATGTACCTCGTCGCGCAGCTTGCGATTGAGAAGGAAATCCTCGAGCACGCTGAGCTGCGCGTCGCGGTCGGCGAGCTGGACGTCGAGCGTATTGAGCGCAGTGACGACGCTACCGACCTGCATCGCTTCACCGTCGGCGATGGGCTCTTCGGGTCCACCGAGGGACGGCGGGCTCGAGAAATCGAACTCCCCGTCACTAAGGTCCGCCATCTGCGTGAGCCTCGAGCCCAGCGCGTCCAGGCGGACCACGTGTGCATTCATCTGGCCGATACGCAACGCGAGTGCGTCGATATTCTGCTGCAACGCGCGGCGCGTGGCCTCGACGGCTTGCTCTTGCGCCGCGAGCTCGGCGCGCCATTGCGCGACTTGGATCTCGGGATTCGCGACGCCGAAGACGCTCGCCGTACGGAACCCGGCGAAGAAGCTCGACGCACAGACTACGATCGCGAGTCCGGCGAGCGCTGCGCACGCGCGCCGCGAGCTCAGGCGCAGCTGTCCAAGGTGTCCGCGGTGCTTTGAAAGCAGGATTAGTTGCATCCGCCCGAGCCTCCGCGACCCTTTGTATGGTTATTATTGTCGTATAGGGCCCGGCCCGGACCCGACACAACAGGCCTATAGCTTGCTTCGAAATTCGCCACTCGGCAACCCCGCTATCTTAGGAACTAACCCCTTAGATCGGTGGCTTTGCGTCCCGTCCTTTCGGACGGTTTGCCCTTTATCGAGAGCCATGAGAATGCCCAGAATCAGCCCAAGACTCAAGGTTTTAGCCTCAAAACGTTGAACCCGGTCTCAAAAAACACCCGGGGCACAGGTCCCCGTCCATTGGCCGATGTGTTGCAATCCGGCGACATCGCGACGTTGCTGTCCCAGGCCGCGGAGCGGCGCAAGTTGGTCGCGGAGGTCAGGTCTCGCCTTGCCGCCGACGAGGCTGAGCACGTGGTCTGCGCGAGCATGGATGCAGCAGGAAGGCTCGTGCTCGGTGTCGATTCGGCGGCCTGGGCCGCGCGCGTACGCTATCGCGCCCGCGAGCTCGGACGCGGCGAAGTGCACGTGCGCGTCGTGCCCAAAGGCTAATCCGGGAGACCCGGGGCGAGCTGATAGGAAACCGGGGAACGCCGCTCTTCGTCGAACACGACTTCCTCGTGCGTCGCAGGCTCGCGGAGCAGCGCGCGCAGCAGCAGGTTGTTGAGGCGATGACCGGACTTGTGACCCGTAAACTCGCCGATGAGACAGCAGCCGAGCAGATATAAGTCGCCCACGGCATCGAGCACCTTGTGGCGCACGAACTCGTCGCGGAATCGCAAGCCGTCTTCGTTGAGCACGCGGTACTCGTCCATGACGATTGCGTTGTCCATGCTGCCGCCGAGCGCGAGATCGTGGGAACGCAGCGTCTCAACGTCGCGCAGAAACCCGAACGTCCGCGCGCGGCTAATCTCTTTGAGAAACGCCGTCGTCGAAAATTCCAGACTTGCCTTCTGGCGGTGCTTGCGCAGCACGGGGTGATCGAAATCGATCTCGAAGTTGACGCGGAAGCCATCATGCGGCGTGAGGCGCGCCCACTTGTCACCTTCTTCTACGACGACGGGTCGAACGATCCGAATGAAACGCTTTGCCGCGTTCTGCTCCTCGATACCGGCCGATTGCAGCAAGAACACGAACGGCGCCGCGCTGCCATCCATGATCGGCACCTCGGGCGCGGTCAAGTCGATGAACGCGTTGTCGATGCCCAATCCGGCGAACGCCGACATCAAGTGCTCGACGGTCGCGACCTTGCCCGCGCCGCGCTCGAGCGTCGTACCGAGAGTCGTCTGCGTGACGGACAGGGCATCGGCCGGTATGTCGACGGGCTCCGGCAAATCGAGGCGTCGAAACACGATGCCGGTATTCGCGGGCGCCGGCCGCAACGTCATGTAGACCTTGGCGCCGCTATGCAGGCCAATCCCCGTCGCGCGAATCGAATCCCTAAGCGTGCGTTGCTTCAAGACAGTCAGGTCCCCGGCGGAAAGGCGCGAACCCTAGCATAGCGGCCGCGCGGGCCGCAAGGAACTGCCCGAGCTCCTGCTCGATCAGTTCGCCTGCCGCCGCAGAAACGCCGGGACATCGAGCAGCTCCTGGAGAGCGTCCTCATCGGGAGCCGCCGCAGTCTCCTCGACCGCCGCCTGTTTACGCTGCACGGCCGGCGTGTCGAAGTCGCGGTAGTTCGTCTCGCGCGGCCGCATGGTCTTGCGAACCACTTTGATCGGTTCCTGCTCGACGGCCGCCGCCTGCCCCAAGCCCGTCGCGACGACGGTCACGCGGATGTCCTTGTCCATCTCGGGATCGATGACGGTCCCGATGACCACGGTCGCATCCTCGGACGCAAATTGCTTGACGGTGTCGCCGACTTCCTGGAACTCGCCGATCGCGAGATCCGGGCCGGCCGTGACGTTGACGAGAATGCCGTTGGCGCCCGCGACGTTGATGTCCTCGAGCAGCGGGCTCGAGATCGCGGCTTCGGCCGCGATGCGCGCGCGACCTTCGCCCGTCGCGATGCCCGTGCCCATCATCGCCATGCCCATCTCCGACATGACCGTGCGCACGTCGGCGAAATCGACGTTGATGAGCCCCGGCCGAGTGATGAGCTCGGCGATTCCCTGGACGGCTCCTTGCAGCACCTCGTTCGCGGCACGAAACGCATCGAGCAGAGTCGTCGTCGGCCCGAGCACCGTGAGGAGCTTCTCGTTCGGAATAGTGATCAAAGAGTCGACGTACTTGCCGAGCTCGGCGATGCCTTGGTCGGCAACGCGCATGCGTTTGCTGCCTTCCATCAAGAACGGCCGAGTCACGACGGCGACCGTGAGGATCCCGGCCTCCTTCGCGAGCTGGGCGATCACGGGCGCAGCACCCGTGCCGGTTCCGCCGCCCAAGCCCGCGGTGATAAACAGCATGTCGGCGCCTTCGATCACTTCTTGAATGCGATCGCGATCCTCCATCGCGGCTTGTCTGCCGACATCGGGGTTCGCCCCGGCGCCCAAGCCTTTGGTGATGTTGCAGCCGATCTGCAGACCCGTTTTGACTTTGATGCTCTTGAGCGCCTGCGAATCCGTATTAGCGCAGATGAAATCGACGCCCTCGATTCCCTGGCGAACCATGTGCGCCACGGCGTTACCGCCACCGCCCCCGACGCCGATTACCTTGATAATCGCGGTTTGGCTATAGCCGTCCATCAGTTCGAACATGTCTAGACTCCTTTCAAAGTGAGCAAATTGGAAGAATCAAAAATTCACCTGAAACCAGGACCTCATCTTCTGCAGCATGCCGCCCAAGCCGAGCCGCGCGTGCTGAGCTTGCGCTTTGGTCTCGAGCGCCTCTTTGCCATAGAGCAAGAGACCCACGCCCGTCGCGTGAATCGGATTGCGGACGACATCGACGAGGCCATCGACGTATTGCGGAACGCCGAGGCGCACGGGCATGTGAAACACTTCTTCGGCAAGATCGATCACTCCCTCCATCTTCGCGCTCCCGCCGGTCAGCACGACTCCGGCGGCAATGAGCTCCTCGAAACCCGACCGGCGCAGCTCCTTGCGCACGAGGTGAAACAGCTCCTCGTAGCGCGGCTCGACGACCTCGGCGAGCGTTTGGCGGGCCAGCCGCCGCGGCGGACGGTCGCCGACGCTCGGAACCTCGATGGTCTCGTCGGGATTGGCGAGTTGCGACAGCGCGCACGCGTACTTGATCTTGAGCTCCTCGGCGTACTGCGCGGGCGTGCGCAACGACACGGCGATGTCGTTCGTGACCTGCGCGCCGGCGATCGGAATGACCGACGTGTGCTGGATTGCGCCGCCGCAGAAAACCGCGATATCGGTCGTGCCGCCGCCCATATCGACGAGGCACACACCGAGCTCTTTCTCGTCCTCGTTGAGCACTGCGTAGCTCGAGGCCAGCTGCTCGAGCACGATGTCTTCGACGCTCAAGCCGCAGCGCTGCACGCACTTGACGATATTCTGCGCGGCGCTGACGGCGCCCGTGACGAGATGCACCTTCGCCTCGAGCCGTACGCCCGACATGCCTATCGGCTCGGGAATCCCCTCTTGGGAATCGATGATGAACTCCTGCGGCAGCACGTGCAGGACGCGCTGATCGGCGGGAATCGCAACCGCGCGGGCCGCGTCGATCACGCGCTCGACATCGCTTTGGCTGACCTCGCGATCGCGGATCGCGACGATCCCGTGCGAGTTGAGGCTGCGCACGTGGCTGCCGGCGATGCCGGTGTACACGGAGTTGATCTCGCAGCCGGCCATGAGCTCCGCCTCCTCGACGGCGCGCTGGATCGACTGCACCGTAGATTCGATATTGACGACGACGCCGCGCTTCAAGCCGCGCGACGCGCTCGAGCCCAAGCCGATGACCTCGAGGCGATCGTCGGGGGCGACCTCCGCGACGATCGCGACGACTTTCGACGTGCCAACGTCGAGGCCGACGATGAGGTTGCGGTCGTCGCGTCTAGCCACGAGTGTCGACCCCCGTCATGCGCGCGAGCGTCGCGTCCGCGGGCGCTGCGCTTTGCCAGCCGACTGCAAATCCGTTCGTGTACCGCAAGTCGATGTAGGCGACGCGTTCGAGGTCGGCAGCGAGCGTCGGCGCCGCAACCGTGAAAAAGCGCTCGAGGCGCGAGTCGAGGTCGCGGCTCCCGAGCTTGATCACCTGACCGGTGCCGAGCTCGATCTCGACGGCCCGGCGCGCGTCGATGCGCAACGCGGCGAGCGCGAGGTGCGCGTCCGCAAGGCGGCCGCGCACGGCGAGATAAAGACGCGCGACTTCGGCCTCGCTGCCGGGCGGCCCCGAAAGCTTCGGCAGCTCCGCATACGCATGGCGCGCGTTCTCGGTGAAGAGCTCGCCGCGTACGTTGAGGAGGCCGGTCTCTCCCCACCGCGCGGCTGCCTGATGCTCGGTAATGCTCACGCTCACGACGTCCGGCCAGGCGCGCGCGACGCGCACGGAGTCCACCCAGTCGAGTGCGGCAATGCTCGCGCGTAAGCGCGCCAAATCGAGCGACAGGAAGCCGCCGCTGAGCGCGTCCGCGGCCGCCTCTTGCACCTCGATCGCGGTGACGCGCTGGAACGTGCCTTCGACCACGAGCGCGCCGACGGGGCGATCGAGCAGCTCGTGCGCGACTGGGGCGAGCGCCGCGGCGCCGCCGAGCACGGCCAGCGGCGCGAGTACTGCCCACTTGTTGATGCGCACGCGCGGCAGGCGCCACGAGCGTCGCGGCGTCTTGCGGCGATTGACGCGCGCGCGCATCACGATTGCGCTCCGCCGCGCTCGCCGAGGACGCGCACCTCGAGCTCGAGCAGAACACCCGTCTGCTCTTTGACGGCGGCGCGCACGGTCTCGATGAGTCCTTCGACGTCGGCGGCGGTGGCCCCTCCCTCATTGATGATGAAATTCGCGTGCTTCGCCGATACGACCGCTCCGCCCCGGCGCTGCCCTTTGAGGCCCGCGGCCTCGATGAGCCGTCCCGCGTAATCGCCTGCGGGGTTCCTGAACACCGATCCCGCATTTGGCCGGCCGAGCGGCTGGGCGGCGCTGCGCGCCGCGAGCAGCTCCTTCATTACGAGCGCCTCGCCAACACGATTCGCCTCGAAAGCGAGCACGGCGCCGACGAACCACTCGCCGGGCGCGCCCGCGACGTGGCGATAGCCGATGTCGAACTCTGCGCGCCGGCGCTCACGCAAAACGCCGCTGCGATCGATCGTCGTGACGCTCTCGACGCGCTCCCAAGTTTCCGCGCCGTATGCGCCTGCGTTCATTGCGAGAGCGCCGCCGAGCGAGCCCGGGATCCCCGCGAAGAATGCCGCGGGCCCGAGCTTCCAGCGCACGCAGCGTCGCGCGAGCGTCGCGCACGGCACGCCGGCACCGGCACGCACGCGGCCCGCGTCGGCAACTGCTCCCTGCGTTGCTCTACCGCGGGCATCCGTGCCCGCGTCGGCAACTGCTCCCTGCGTTGCTCTACCGCGGGCATCCATGCCCGCGTCGAGGCGCTCGATCACGCGTGGCAGACCGCTCGTGCAGACGACTGCGCCGCGGATACCGCCGTCGCGAACGAGCACGTTCGAGCCCAAGCCGAGCCACGTCACGGGCATCTCGGCGGGCACGGACGCCAAGAATGCTTGCAGCTCCTCGAGGCTTGCGGGGCGACAGAGCAAATCCGCGGGCCCGCCGACGCGCCATGACGTGTAGCGTCGCAACGACTCATTGATGAGCACGTGCGGCACGGGCGGCTTTTCGCTCATCGCCGCGCTCACGACTTGACTCCGACCGGCGCGCGCAGGGTCAGCGCCTTCGGCAGCGAGGGGGCGATTCCGCCGATGCTGCCCGCGCCGAGCGTAAGAACGACGTCGTCGGCGCGAATGATGTTGCCGAGCACAGCCGGGAGCTCGCTCAAGTCGTCGATGAACACGGGCTCCACGGCGCCGCGCGCGCGCACAGCGCGCGCGAGCGCCTTGCCGTCCGCGCCCGTAATCGCCTCCTCGCCCGCCGAGTAAACCTCGGTGAGAACGAGCGCCTCCACACCCGCGAGCACGCGCGCGAAATCATCGAGCAGGTCGCGGGTGCGCGTGTAGCGATGCGGCTGAAAGACGACGACGATGCGCCGCCCAGGCCAGGCGTCGCGGGTTGCGGCGAGCGTCGCCGCGATTTCGGTCGGATGGTGGCCGTAGTCGTCGACGAAGGTCACTTGGCCCGCGGCCGTGCGCACGCTGCCGAGCCGCTGTAAACGCCGGTCGATGCCGCCGAACTTCTCGAACGCCGCACGAACCGCGTCGGCGGGGATGCCGAGCTCGTTGGCGACGGCGATTGCCGCGAGCGCATTCGTCACGTTGTGCGCGCCGGGCAGATTGAGCCTAAACCTCTGCTCGTCGCGCTCGCCGCGCACGGCGACCGTGAACTCCGTCTGCAAACCATGCCGCTCGACGGCGACGACGCGCACGTCGGCGCGGTCGCCGAACCCGTAACTGACGACGCGCCGGCCGACGTCGGGGATCAGCTCGCGCGTGTTCGCGTCGTCGCTGCAGAGCACCGCGAGGCCGTAGAACGGGAGATTGTGCAAGAACTCGAGAAACGCCTGCTTGAGCCGGCCCATGTCGCCGCCGTAGGTGCCGAGATGATCGGCGTCAATATTCGTCACGACGGCGATCATGGGCTGCAAGTGCAAGAAGGACGCGTCGCTCTCGTCGGCCTCGGCAACGAGGTACTCGCCGGCGCCGAGCTTCGCATTCGCGCCGGCGCTCGCGAGGCGGCCGCCGATCACGAACGTGGGATCGAGGCCCCCTTCGGCAAGGACGCTCGCAACGAGGCTCGTCGTCGTCGTCTTGCCATGGGTGCCCGCCACCGCAATACCGTAACGGAAGCGCATGAGCTCGCCGAGCATCTGCGCGCGCGCAACGACGGGGATGCGCCGTTGTTGCGCACCCACAATCTCCGGATTGTCCTTGGCGACGGCGCTCGAGACGACGACGACGTCGGCGTCGCCCAAGTGCTCGACGGCGTGCCCCTCGTGGACGACGGCGCCGAGCGATGTCAGGCGCGCCGTCGTTGCGCCGAGCTTGAGATCCGACCCTTGCACGCGGTAGCCGAGATTGATGAGCACCTCCGCGATTCCGGCCATGCCCACTCCGCCGATGCCGACGAAGTGCACACAACGGATCGGGCCCATGAGCTTTCTCATGCGTACTGCTCCGCGAGCTCGATGCACGCCGTAGCGAGCTCCTCGGCCGCCTGCGGCCGCGCCATCTCGCGAGCGCGCTCGCTCATCTCGAGCAACCGCGCACGCTCGGCAAGCAACGACTGAAGCTCCCGCGCAAGGCGCTCGGGGCTGAGCTCGCTTTCGGCGATCGCGACGGCCGATCCCTGCTTCACGCAATACGCGGCATTGCGTGTCTGATGATCGTCGACGGCATACGGATACGGCACGAGAATCGCCGCGACGCCGACTGCGGCAAGCTCCGCGATCGTGAGCGCGCCCGCGCGTGCGATCACGAGGTCGGCGGCGGCGTATGCCGCGGCCATGTCCTCGATGAACGGCACGACATCGGCTGCGACGCCCGCTGCGGCGTAGGCCTTCGATGCCGCGTCGAGAGTATTACCCGCCTGATGGTGGATCTGCGGGCGCAGTGCCGACGGCAAGCGCGCGATCGCGGCCGGCACGGTCTCGTTCAAGGCGCGCGCGCCTTGGCTGCCGCCGAGCACGAGCACGCGCGCGCGCGCTTCGTTGCGTGCGCGCGCGCGTTCCCGCGGCGGCGGCACGGCAACGATCGCGCGGCGCACCGGATTGCCGATGCAGCGCGGTGCGCGCGCCGCCGGGAAAGCGCCCGGGAATCCTTCGAAGATACGGTCGGCGAGGCACGCGAGCCAGCGGTTCGTCGTGCCGACGACGGCGTTTTGCTCATGGATCAACAACGGGCGGCGCGTGAGCCACGCGGCGATGCCGCCGGGACCGGATACGAAGCCCCCCATGCCGAGCACGGCTGCGGGCTGCCGACGGCGGAGCGCCGCGAGCACCTGCACGACGGCAGCCGCCGTTTTGAACGGCGCGATGAGCCAGGCTAAGAGTCCGCGGCGCCGCACACCCGCGATCGAGATCCATTCGATGTCGATGCCGTGCGCCGGCACGACACGCGCCTCGAGCCCGCGGCGTGTGCCGAGCCAAACGACCGCGCGCGCGCGCGCCCGCAGCGCTTCGGCAACGGCGAGCCCCGGGAACACATGTCCGCCCGTGCCGCCGGCCACGATCAAAATGGGCGCGCCCTTCATGCCCGACTCCGGCGTTTCGGCCGTTGCTGCTCGATCGCGAGCTCCCACGCGACGCGGAGCAAGAGCCCGAGCGCGGCGAGCGTGACGACGGCGCTCGAGCGCCCGTAGCTGATCAGCGGCAACGTCAAGCCTTTCGTCGGCAGCAACCCCGTGTTGACGCCGATATTGATGAATGCCTCGAGCCCGAGCATCAACCCTATCCCGTAGCAGAGCAGACCTTGGAACTGTCGGCCGGCGGCGAGCGCCTTTTGCCCGAGCAGGAGCGCGCGATACACGAGCACGGCGAAAAGCCCGATTACGAGCGTCGAGCCCGCGAACCCGAGCTCTTCCGCGACGACGGCAAAAACGAAATCCGTATGCGCCTCCGGCAGGTAAAACAGCTTCTGCACGCTTGCGCCCAAACCGACGCCGAGCCAGTCGCCGCGGCCGATCGCGATCAGCGAGTTCGTAAGCTGAAACCCGCTCGCGTACGGGTCGCCCCAAGGGTCGAGAAACGCCGTGAGACGTTCGAGGCGATACGCCGACGAGAGCGCCAGCGCGCCGAGCGCGCCGCCGGCGACGGCCGCGGCGAGGACGAAATCGCGCAACCGCGCGCCGGCGACGAAGAGCACGCCCAAGCTCGTCGCGACGACGACGACCGTCGCGCCGAAATCGGGCTCGGCGAGCAGCAACAAACACACCGCCGCGACAATGAGCATCGGCCGCAGAAAACTCTTGGTGCTCGTCGTCAGCGTCGCCTGATGCCGAACCGCGTAGCTTGCAAGATATATGAGCACGCAGAGCCGCGCGGGCTCGGAGGCCTGCACGCCGAGCGCGCCGAAATCGAGCCAGCGGCTGCTGCCATTGACGGTCACACCGAACTGCGGCAGCAGCACCAAAACGAGCAACGCGATGCCGAGCAAGAGCAGCGCGCCGCTCGCGCGGTGCCAAGTCTCCGTCGGGATCAGCATTGCGAGCACGAGACAGACGGAGCCTGCGCCGAGCGCAGCGACGTGCCGCAGCAAGTAGTAGAGAGGCTCGCCGGCGGTGCGGTCCGCGAGCGCGACCGACGCGGACCCGACCATGACGACGCCGAGCGCGACGAGCCCGAGTGTCGCCCCGGCAAGCGCCGGATCGATTTTGGCCGGAGCGGCGAGCGCGAACCTCATCGGTTCATCTCCAGCACCGCGCGTGTAAAGACGTCGCCGCGCTCGCGATAGTCCTTGAACATGTCCTGGCTCGCGCACGCCGGCGACAAAAGCACGGTGTCGCCGGGAACGGCCGCGGCGGCGGCACGCGCAACGGCCTCGGGCAGACTCGCCGCACGCAGCGTCGGACAGACGTTCGCAAGCGCCGTCTCGAGCTCCCGAGCCGCCGCGCCGATGAGCACGGCCGCGCGCAGCCGCGCGCGCGGGAGCGCCGCGAGCGCGCCGAAGCTCGCGCCTTTGCTCAAGCCTCCCGCGATCAAGACGACGGGACCGGCGATGCCCTCGAGTGCCGCGACGGTCGCGCCGACGTTCGTGCCTTTCGAGTCATTGACGTAAACGACGCCGTTCAGCTCTCTGACCTTCTGGCAGCGGTGCGGCAGACCTACGAAGGTGCGCAGCGCCTTAAGCGCTGGCTCCCTTGCGCCGTCGAGAGCGGCGCTGAGCGCGAGCGCCGCGAGCGAGTTGGCCTCGCCGAGCCGGCCCGTGAGCGCGAGCTCGCTCGAGCGGATCAGCGGGTTGCGATCACGCGCGAGCCAACGCGCGCCGGCGTGCATGACGACGGAGTAGCCTTTGGCGAGCGGCTCGCGCACCGAGAACGGCACGGCATGCGCGAGCTGCTTGCCCATCGCGCGAGTCAACGGATCGTCCCAGTTGACGACGGCGGTCGCGGCTCCGGCGATTACGGCAGCCTTGAGCGCCGCGTAATGCTCGAGGCTCCCGTGTCGATCGAGGTGGTCCGGCGTCACGTTGAGCACGGCGGCTGAGAGCGGGCGCAAGCTCCGCGTCGTCTCCATTTGAAAGCTCGAGATCTCGAGCACATAGGCGTCGACGTCGCCCGCCGCCAAGAGGTCGAGCGCCGGCGGTCCCAAGTTGCCTCCGCGCGGCGCTTTGAAACCTTGCTGAGTCAAGATCTCGGCCGTCAGCGTCGTGACCGTGCTCTTGCCGTTCGATCCCGTGACGGCGATCACCGGTGCCTGAGCCGCTTGCGCAAAGACCTCGATCTCACTGTCGACGGGAATACCGCGAGCGCGGGCGGCGGCAATGAGCGGGATGTCGCTCGTAAGCCCCGGCGACAACACGACGCGCGCGATGCCTTCGAGCCACCGTGGATCGAGGGTTTCGAGAACGACGTCGGCCTCCGGAGCGGTTAGCCTCAGCTCCTGCAGGGCGGGAGGCGCGGCGCGACTGTCGATGATGCGCACCTGTACGCCGCGCGCGAGCAAATGCCGCGCGACGGCGAGGCCCGTCGCGCCGAGCCCGACGATCAGCGTCCGCGGGGCACTATTCTCTGCCACTGAATGCGCTTCTCCCGAGCTCTCCTCCCAATGCCGTTGCCAAGCTGCCATCAGCGGATCTTCAGGCTCGCGAGCCCGACGAGCACGAGGATAACTGTGATGATCCAAAAACGAACGATCACTTTGGGCTCGGCCCAACCCTTGAGCTCGAAGTGATGGTGCAGCGGTGCCATACGAAAAACGCGCCGGCCTGTCATCTTGTACGAGGCAACCTGGATTACGACTGAGACGGTTTCGACGACGAATACTCCGCCCATGACGAGTAGGACCAGTTCTTGCCGCGCCACCACCGCGACGAGCCCCAAGGCGGCACCGAGCGCAAGCGCGCCGATGTCGCCCATGAAGACTTGTGCAGGATAGGTGTTGAACCACAAGAAGCCCAAGCCGGCGCCAGCCAGGGCCGCACAGAAAACCAGCATCTCGCCCGCTCCCGCGACGTAGGGGATGTCGAGATAAGTGGAGAAAACGACGTTGCCCGCTGCCCATGAGATGAGGCCGAGCGCACCCCCGACCATGACCGCAGGCATGATCGCGAGGCCGTCGAGACCGTCGGTCAGGTTGACGGCATTCGAGAAACCGACGATGACGAGGTAAGTGATGACGACGTAGGCGATCACGCCGAGCGCGATCGAGAGATCCTTGAAATACGGAATCAGGAGCGCGTGCTCGACTTGCGGATTGTCCGCAGTCGTGTACATCACGATCGCGGCCGCGACGCCCGCAATCGATTGCCAGAAGAGCTTGACCCTCGGGCTCAGGCCCTTCGAGTCGCGGAGCACGAGCTTCTTGTAGTCGTCGACGAAGCCGATCGCGCCGAACACGAGTGTGACGCCGAGCACGATCCAGACGAAGCGGTTGTAGAGGTCCCCCCAGAGGACCGTGCTGATCGTGATTGCGAGCAAGATCAGCGCGCCGCCCATCGTCGGCGTCCCGGCTTTGGGCAGATGGGTCTTGGGCCCATCGTCGCGCACGGACTGGCCGACGCGTCGGATCGTGAGCTTCTGAATGACGTAGGGCCCCGCGGCGAACGAGAGCACGAGCGCCGTGAGCGCCGCGAGAATCGCCCGCATCGTGAGGTAGCTGAATACGTTGAAGCCCGAGTAGACGTCGGTCAGGTACTCGGTGAGCAGCATCAGCATGCTGCGCCACCCTTAGTCGGCGGCGGCACGAGCGCGCGCACGAGCCGCTCGAGGCCCATGACGCGCGAGCCTTTCACGAGCACCGTGACCTCGGCGTCGAGCTCGGGCTTGAGCGCCGTTTCGAGCTGACTCAAGTCCGCGAAGCTCCGTGCGCCCGCTCCGTAAGTGCTCGCGGCATGGCGCGCGAGCGCGCCGATGCTGAATAACGCATCGCAGCGCGACCGCGCGTACGCGCCGATCTCGCGATGGAGCTCGGCGGCTTCGGGCCCAAGCTCGGCCATATCGCCGAGGACGAAGATGCGCCGTCCGGGGAGCCGCCCGAGGTAATCGAGCGCGGCGCGCACGGACGCGGGGTTCGCGTTGTAGCTGTCGTCGATGACCGTCGAGCGGGCGATGCCGGCGAGCGCATTCAGCCGCCCACGCACGGCTTCGGCGCGCGCAAGCCCAATGCGAACGTCCTCGGCAGAGGCACCGACGGCGTGCGCGGCTGCAGCTGCGGCGAGTGCGTTGACGACGTTCTTGAGGCCGAGCAGCGGCAGAACCACGTCGACGGTCTCGCCGTCCGGCAGCCGCAGGGTGAACCTCGTTTGTAAGGCCTCGAGCCGCGGCGCGCCGATCACGCGGCAATCCGCATCGGCGCTGAGGCCGAAAGTCGCGACGAACTCCGTGCGCGTGCGCGTGCGCCACTCGACGCAGAACGGATCATCGGCATTGATCACGGACGTGCCTGCGCGCGGCAGGTGATCGAAGAGCTCGCCTTTTGCCGCCGCAACGCCCGCGAGCGAGCCGAACCCCTCGAGATGAGCCGGCCCCGCGTTCGTAACGACGCCGACCGTAGGCTCGACGAGACTCGCTAGATACGCGATCTCGCCAGCATGGTTGGCGCCGAGCTCGACGACGAGCGCGGCATCCTCGGCCGTCAGGCGCATGAGCGTCAGCGGCACGCCGATATCGTTGTTGAGATTCCCTTGCGTGACGCAGACGCGCCTGCGCACGCCGAGGATCTCGGCGATGAGCTGCTTGACCGTCGTCTTCCCCGCGCTGCCCGTGACGGCGACGACGGGAACGGCGAAATTGCGCCGCCACGCGCGCGCCATGACGCCGAACGCGCGGCGCGTATCGGCGACCTCGACTTGCGGCAGCGCCGATTGCGCGAGCCGCGAAACGAGCGCGCCGGCCGCGCCTTTCGCATGCGCCTCGGCGATGAAATCGTTGCCGTCGAAACGCTCGCCGCGGATCGCGACGAACAGGGCACCATGCCTAAGCGCGCGCGTGTCCGTCGTCACGGCGCCGAAGGCGGCGTCGCGGCCCGTTAACCGGCCGTCGACCGCGAGCGCCACCGAAGCCATGCTCCGCGTCATCACTCAGGACCTCCGCAACAGAGCTGCCGCGGCAACGCGGTCGTCGAAGGGACGCGATTCTTTGCCGATGGTCTGTACGGTTTCGTGCCCTTTACCGGCGACGAGCACGACGTCACCGGAGCGCGCTGCGCGAATCGCCCGCGCGATCGCGAGCTCGCGCGCGTGCTCGACGGCGACGCTCGCGTGTCCGGCGAGCCCCGCGCGGATGTCCGCGACGATCAGAGCGGGGTCTTCGTTGCGCGGATTGTCGTCGGTCAGCACGACATGGTGCGCGTACCGCGCGGCGATACCGCCCATGAGCGGCCGCTTGCCACGATCCCGCTCGCCGCCGCAACCGAACACGCACCAAACCTCTCCTGCAGAGAGCTCGCGCAACGTCGCAAGCACGCGCTCGAGCGCGTCGGGCGTGTGTGCATAGTCGATGACGACGTGCGGCACAGGGCCGCCGCCCGAGATCTCCATTCGTCCGGGCGGCGGTCGGCATTCCGCGAGCGCCGCGCAAGCGTCCTCGAGCGCCACATCCCAAGCGACGAGCGCGCCGAGCGCGCCGAGCAGATTCTCGGCGTTGAACTTGCCGACCAAGCGCGAATCGAGCACGGCTTTGCCGAGCGCGCCTCCGATGTCGAGCGTCATGCCGTCGAGCCCGCGCGCGACGAAGCGCGCGGCGAGCTCGGCGCCGGCTATCCCCGCAAGGCTCGTGCCGATCACGCGAACCTTGGGAGCCAGCACCCCGAGCAGCACCTCCGCGTACGCATCGTCGCGATTGATCACGGCCGTGCGAATCTCCGGACGCGTGAACAGGCGCTGTTTGGCGCGCCCATAGCTCGCCATGTCGCCGTGATGATCCAGATGGTCGCGCGTCAAGTTCGTGAACATCGCCGTATCGAACGCGAGCCCAGCGACGCGCTCCTGCGCGAGCGCATGCGAGGAGACCTCGAGAGCGCCGAAAGGCGTTCTGAGCATCGCGAGCTCGCGGTGCAGCGTCAGGCAGTCGGGTGTCGTCAGCGCGTGCGGCGTGATATTCGGCGGCACGCCGAAGCCGAGCGTGCCGATGTACGCGCAAGCCGCTCCGCGACGCTGCAGCGCTTGCGCGAGCACATAGGCAACGGTCGTCTTGCCGTTCGTGCCCGTGACGCCGGCGAGCGCAGGCTGACCATATGCGCGCGCATAGAACGCGCGCGCGAGCTCCCCGAGTCGGTGCTTGAGCGAAGGAACCGCCACGGACGGCTCAGCGACGATGGGAAAGTCCGGACTCGGTTCGTACAGAACGACCGCGGCGCCGTTGGCGCGGGCGCGATCCGCATACTGCAAGCCGTGGCTCTCGGCGCCGGCGACGGCGACGAACGCCGTGCCGGCAGTCACCTGCCGATCGTCGAGCGCAAGGTCAGTGATCGCGAGGCGCGAATGGAGCCCGGCCGCGGGACCCAAGAGCTCGCCAAGCGTCATCGCTGCGATCGCGGCAGCCATCATAGGTCAGCCTTGGCGACGACCGTCAGCGGCGGCTCGAGCGGCCGATCCGGTGGCACGGCCAGGAGGCGCAGCGCCCCAGTCGCGATGCGCGCGAACACCGGAGCCGCGACGTCGCCGCCGCCGTTGTACTGCGCGCCCTGCGGATCGGCGATGACGACGACGGCCACGAGCCGCGGGTCGCTCGCGGGCACGATGCCGCCGAACACGGCCGTGTAGCGATTGGTATAAGCGCCGGCGGAGGAGATCCATGCCGTGCCCGTCTTGCCGGCGACCGAGAAATTCTTGACCGCCGCGCGCTGGCCCGTGCCCTGCGGCGAAATGACGGCTTGCATCATTTCGATGAGCTGGTCCGCCGTCGCGGCGGAGATCGCGCGCTCGCCTTCCGGAGCTGCGTCGACGGCGACGAGCGACAGCGGGCGCAGCACGCCGCCCGCAGCGATCGCCGAGTAGGCGCGCGCGAGCTGCAGAGTCGTCACCGAAAGGCCGTAGCCGTAGGCGAGCGTTGCTTGGCCTACTTGCCGCCAATGCCGCGGATCGTCGAGCCGGCCCGCGGACTCGCCGGGGAAGCCGTTCTCGGTCACGCGGCCGATGCCGAACCCGTGGAGAACTCGCGCGATCGCCTCTGGCTCCATCGCAAGCGCGATGCGTCCTGCGCCGACGTTGCTCGACTTCGCGAGAACGCCCGTGACCGAGATACGCCCGAGATGCACCGGATCCTCGGTCAAGGAGCGCCCGCCGACGGCCAAGTATCCGGGCCCCGTATCGATGACCGTATCGGGCGTGACTTGACCGCTTTCGAGCGCGGCCGCGAGCACGAAAGGCTTGAAGCTCGATCCGGGCTCGAACGGGTCGGTCGCCGCGCGATTGCGGTAGAACGCGGGATCGCGCGACGAGCGGTTGTTCGGGTTGAACGATGGCTGATTGACCATCGCGAGAATCTCGCCCGTGCGCGGGTCGAGAACGACTACTGATCCGGAGCGGGCGCGCATTTCGCTGACCGCGGCCTTGAGCTCGCGGTACGCGAGGTATTGCAGGCGCAAGTCGAGGCTCGTGCGTAAAGTCCGGCCGGGTTGCGCGGCTTTGACTTGCTCGACGTCGCCGATGATGCGCCCGTACCGATCCTGCACCACGCGTTTGCTGCCGGCTTCGCCGCGCAACCAATAATCGAACGCGAGCTCGAGCCCTTCTTGCCCGTGGTCGTCGATGTCGGTGAAGCCGATCACGTGGCCGACGACTTCCCCCGAGGGGTAAAAGCGGCGGTACTCGCGCGCCGTGCCGATGCCCGGAATGTCGAGTCGCAGCACGTCCGTGGCATCGGCGGGCGATAGATGGCGCTTGAGGTACACGAATTCGCGATCGAGATTGCTCGTGATGCGGCGCATGAGCCACTCCGGGTCCACCTCGAGCACGCGCGCAAGCTCCGGAAGGCGGCCGAGCTCCGCCTTGAGCTCGCTTGGGTTCGCCCAGATGCTGTCGACGGGTGTGCTGACGGCAAGCGGTTCGCCGTGTCTGTCCGTGATCGTTCCGCGGTACGCCGAGATCTCTATGGTCCGCAGGTGCCGATCGTCGCCTTGCGCCGCGAGAAACTCTTGGTCGATGAGCTGCAGCTGCAGCACGCGCGCCTCGAGCGTGATCGCCACGAGCGCGAAGGCGCCGAGCAGCGCCGTGCCTCGCCAATTGCGCGCGTGCAGCACCTTCGGTCGCGGCGCATCTCTCATGGACGGGGCTCGACGACGATCTTCATTTGCGTGTCGCTCGGCTCGGCGAGCCCGAGCTCTGCACGCGCCCGCGACTCGATCTGTGCGTTCGCGGCCCGCCAGCTCTGCTCGATCTGCAATCGCCCCCAATCGATCTGCAGGCGGTCCTGCTCGCGCTCGAGCTCTTGGAGCTCCGCGAAGAGCTGCCGCGATTCCTGTTTCGCCGCGACGATCCAAACGCCCGATGCGACCGCCGACGCTGCAAAAGCCAGCGCCGCGCAGAGCTCGAGTATTTGCGTTCTCATGCAGCGATCCGCAGCTCGAGGCGCTCCGCGACGCGCAGCCGAGCGCTGCGCGCCCGCGCGTTGCGCGCCGTCTCGGCGGCCTGCGGCCGGACGAGCCGGCCGATCGGCGTCAGACGCGGCGCGGCGTCCGCGGGCACGTCGGGCAATCCCGCGTAGCGCTCATCGCCGCGCGCCTCGCGCGCTATGAATCGCTTAACGATGCGGTCCTCGAGCGAGTGAAAGCTGATCACCGCGAGGCGGCCGCCGCTCGCAAGGATGTCGACGCTCGCAGCGAGCGCTTTCTCGAGCGCCTCGAGCTCGCGATTGACGGCGATGCGCAGCGCCTGGAATACGCGCGTCGCGGGATGGATCCGCGCCTGGCTGCGCGGCGCTACTTCCGCGACGAGCCGCGCGAGCTCGAAGGTTGTCTCGATCGGTTTTTCCCGACGCGCCGCAACGAGAGCCGCCGCGAGCTTGCGCGCGCGCGGCTCCTCGCCGTAATCGCGCAACACGCGCGCGAGCTCGGCTTCGCTCGTTCGCGCGAGCCACTCCGCGGCGGTCATTCCTGTGGTCGAATCCATGCGCATATCGAGCGGTCCCTGCCGCATGAAGCTGAAGCCGCGCTCGGATGTATCCAATTGCGGGGACGAGACGCCGAGATCGAGCAGCACGCCTTGGGCGCGGCGCGAGCCGAGCCAGGCGCCGGCGACGGCACCTAGGTCCTCGAAGCCTGCGTGCACGATTTGAAATCGCGCATCGGCGCCGAGACGTTTGCGGCCGTCCGCCACGGCCTCCGGATCCTTGTCGAGCGCGAGTACCCTTCCGTCGTCCCCCAACCGCGCGAGTATTTCCGTACTGTGCCCCCCGCGTCCGTACGTCGCATCGACGTACCAACCATCTCTCGTCAACGCCAACCCCGCCAGCACTTCCGCCACGAGCACGGGCTCATGCTCAACCATCGCCCTTCCCTCGCTACGCGCTAGAGCGACAGCGAGCGCAATTCTTCGGGCAGTCCTGACCCGTCGCCGCTCTCGCTCGCGAGCCAGTCAGCCCTCTGCTTGTCCCAACGTTTTTCATCCCAGAGCTGCAGCGTGTTGCCCTGGCCAATCAAGAAAGCTTGGCGCTCGAGGCCTGCGTATTCGCGCAGCTCCTTCGGCAACAGGACGCGCCCGTGTCCATCCAATCTGAGATCCGTCGCATGCGCGAGCATGAGTCCCCTGAGCCGCATGGCTTCTTTGTTAAAGGACGGCAATCGAGTCAGCTTGCGTTCGATCTCCTCCCAGTCGGGGAACGGATAAATCAGCAAGTAGTCGGCGGTGTTGAGAGTGACGACGAGCTCGCCGTTTCCGCGCGCCATGATGCGCTCGCGGTGCCGAGCCGGAATTGCCAGTCGTCCCTTGGCATCCAAGGTGACTTTTGAGAAACCGCGGAACATAAGCGGGCCGCCAAATCCACTTCATCCCACTTTGGGCCACTATGGCCCACACTATAGGGACTGCGGCTCCCGGCTGTCAACCGGCCGTAGCGCGATTTCTTTTGTACCGACAGTAAGTTAGAACAGGTCGAGTAAGGAGTCGGCCTATAAGCCGGGTTCTGTCGAGAGCGGCCATTCCTCTTGGGCACGCGTCACCGCGTGCCTCGAGCGACCTACCCGGGAACTCGTGTGGGCACACTCGAGCGTTCCCCTATTCGGTCTTGCTCCGGGTGGGGTTTGCCGTGCCGCAACTGTCGCCAGTTGTGCGGTGCGCTCTTACCGCACCATTTCACCCTTACCGCGGCTATGCACCGCGGCGGTATCTTTCTGTTGCACTGTCCGTAGGCTCACGCCTCCCAGGCGTTACCTGGCACCCTGCCCAATGGAGCCCGGACTTTCCTCCGGGTTGCCCCGGCGGCCACTCGGCCGACTCCTTGCAGGCAAGAATACCGCGGCGGCGGCAGCGTTGCCTAATCGCTTCGGTCGGGCTCTCTCGCGATACGCGTGAGCCGATAGACCGTGTTCCGCGAGGCACCGGTGATGCCCGCCGTGAGCGCAGTCGCCTTGTCCGGCGGAAGCTCTGCGCGGAGCAGCGCGTAAACGCGCCGTATCTCGTCTGCTTCCACAGGCGCGTCCTCGGTAGCACCCGCCACGACGATCACGAATTCCCCCAAGAGCGGGATCGAGTGCCCGAGCCGAGCACCGAGCTCCGCGAGCGAGCCCGTGTAGACCTCTTCGTGAACCTTCGTGAGCTCGCGCGCGAGCGCCGCGCGCCGGTCCGCGCCGAGCTCTTCCGCGAGCGCGCGCAACGCATCGGCGAGGCGATGCACGGATTCGAAAAACACGAGCGTGCGCGGCTCGTGGGCCAAGCTGCGTAAGTGCAGGGCGCGCTGCTCGGCGCGGCGCGGCAAGAATCCCTCGAATGCATAACGGTCGGTGGGCAACCCGCTCACGGCGAGCGCGGCGAGCACGGCGCTCGGCCCCGGAACGGCGCGGACCTCGATACCTGCGGCGAGCGCGGCCGCGACGAGCCTCCACCCGGGATCGTTGATCAACGGCGTGCCAGCATCGCTGACGAGCGCTATGTCCGCGCCACCGCGCAACCGCTCGATGAGCTCTGCCGTGCGCGCGTCTTCGTTGTGCTCGTGGTAAGCCAAAACTCGCGGTTCTGCGCCGATACTCGATAGCAATCCGCGCGTGCGCCTTGTATCCTCGGCTGCGACGATCTCGACTGCACACAGCGTGCTGCGGGCACGCGGACTCAAGTCCTCGAGATTGCCGATCGGTGTGGCAACCACGAAGAGCGTTCCGCTCGATTTCGCCTGTGTACCCATGAGATTTCCGAGCTACATAGTATTCGCGATCGGCGCCTCGTTGCTCGCTGCGTGCGCGCCGCAGCCGACGACCACGCCAATCGACAAGTCCGCTATCGAGGCTCGCGCGCGCGCAGCAGCCGAGGCGGGCGATTCCACTGCGGCAGTCACGCTCTATCGCGAGCTCGCGGACGCGAGCTCTGGCAGTGAGCGCGTCGACTACCTCCTCGAAGGCGCCGACTTGCTCGTCGCGCGCCAAGAGACGGCGACGGCCGAGCGTTGGCTCGATGAGGCCGCTCCAGGCGCAAGCCAGGAACAGCGAAACTTGATCCTCACGTTGCACGCGCGAATCGCGCTCTCGGCAGGCAACCCAGAGCGTGCGCTTGAGACGCTCGCCCGGCTCAGCGCGCCGATCACGGTGCCCGTGCTCGTCGCGGCAGGCGAAGCCCGCGCACGCGCCTTCTTCGCGCTGAACCGTCACGCCGAGGGTATCGCTGCGCTCGTCGAGCGCGAGGCGTGGCTCGAGAGCTCCGCTGAGATTCTCGCGAATCAGCGGCTCATTTGGGATTCTCTCGTGCCGCCGCCGTTGTCGCAGCCGACCGGCGATGAAATAGTCGACGGCTGGCTCGCGCTCAGCCCAGCCGCGAACGCGCAAGCCGATCCCGTCGAGTTTCGCCGCCTGCTGCTCGAGTGGCGCCGAGTTTACTTCGCCCATCCCGCGGCATCCGGCGTGCTCGCGGACCTGTTGCGCACGCAACGAGTCGCGGGCGCGCGGCCGAGCAAGATTGCATTGCTGCTCCCGCTCGATTCGCCGCAGCGTACCCAAGCCCTCGCCGTCCGCGACGGGTTCATGGCCGCGCACCTCGAATCCCGGGCGCTGCGCGAAACCACCGTCAGCGTTTACGACACGAGCGCGCTGGGTGCTGCGAGCGCCTATTTGCAAGCGCAGCTCGACGGCGCCGAGTTCATCGTCGGGCCGTTGCTGCGCAACGAAGTCGATTCAGTACTCGAGCAAGGGGGCTTCGTTCCCACGCTGAGTCTCAATTGGGCCCAAACGGAGACGCCGGGTTTCGGGAATTTCTACCAGTTCGGCCTCGCTCCCGAAGACGAGATCTCGGCGATCGTGCACCAGGCCGTGGCTGCGGGCCACAAGACGGCGGTCGCGATCGTCGCAAGCGATGAGCGCGGCTATCGCCTTCTCAATACGTTTCGCACGGAGTTCGAGGCGCTCGGCGGGCAGCTGCTGAACTCGGCGGGGTATGTTCCGGATGCTCAGGACGTCTCGGGCGCGATCCGCGACCTCTTGAACGTCTCCCGCAGCGAGCAGCGCCATCGTCGGCTCGAGGCGAATCTCGGCGTCGACGTCGCTTTCGAGGCGCGGCGGCGCCAGGACATCGACATGATCTTCGTGCAGGCGAGCCCGCCGATGGGGCGTTTGCTCGCGCCGAATCTGCGTTTCTACTACGCCGGCGACATTCCGACCTACGCGACCGCAGAGATTTACGAGCCCACGAACCGCGCGACCGATACCGATCTCGAGGGCGTCGTGTTCCCGGACGTTCCGCTGCTCGTGAGCCCCGACGCCCGCGCAGCCGCGCTGACGCAAGCGCTCCAGGCGCATTGGCCGCGGCGCGCGCAGCAGTGGCTGCGTCTCTATGGTTTGGGCTTCGATGCTTACGTGCTCGTCGACGCGTTGTTTGCGCAGGACGGAGCCGCCTGGCCCGTCGCGGGATTCTCAGGCGCGCTCGAGCTCGACGCGTTCGGCAAGATCAGGCGCGGTTTGCCGTTCGCGCAATTTCGCAACGGCCGCCCAGCGTTGCTTGCGCCTCCGACCGCGGTGTTCTCGTCGCAGTAGCGTCCACGGATCCATGATGTCCGGCGACCTACGGCATGCTTCCGGTCGCGCCTGGGAGCAAGCAGCGTCGGATCTCCTCGCTGCGCGTGGAATCGAGATCATCACGCGCGGCTACCGCTGCCGGCTCGGCGAGCTCGACATCGTCGGGATTGACGGAGCCACGCTCGTCGTCATCGAGGTCCGCGCGCGAGCGAGCGGAGCGCGCGGCCGTGCGCTCGAGACCGTCGGCCCGCGCAAGCAGCGACGGATCGTCAACGCGACGCGGCATTTCTTGATGCGCCACCCGGCCTGGTTCGCGCGGCCGATCCGCTTCGACGTCGTCGCCGTCGACGGCATCGACACTGCCGAGCCCCGCATACAGTGGGTCAAAGGCGCCTTTCAAGCCGGTTGAACCGCGGAGCGCCCCGAGGCACAGTACGCCGATTCAGCGAGGTGGCGGACGCAATGAACGAGCGCGCGCTAGCGCATTTTCGCGACAGCATTGCAACCAAGGAAGCGTCGAAGGCGCTCGTGCCGCATCTCGTCGCCGCCGCAACCGGCATGGCGCGCGCGCTCTTGGCGGGCGGAAAGATATTGAGCTGCGGTAATGGCGGATCCGCCGCCGACGCTCAGCATTTCGCGGCCGAGCTCGTGGGCCGCTTCGAAGCGGAGCGCCCGGGCCGCGCGGCTGTCGCGCTGACGACCGATAGCTCGATCTTCACGGCGCTCGCGAACGACTATTCATTTGCGGATGTTTTCGCAAAGCAGGTACAGGCGCTCGGGCGCTCGGGCGACGTCTTGCTCGCGATCTCGACGTCGGGCAAGTCCGAGAACGTCGTCCGCGCCGTCACCGAAGCGCACGCTCGGTCGATGACGGTCGTTGCGCTCACGGGACGCGACGGCGGAACGATCGGCCGCATGCTCGGCAAGCGGGATGTCGAGATTCGCGTCCCTGCGCAGCGCACGTGTCGGATCCAAGAGGTCCACTTGCTCGCGATTCATTGCCTCTGCGACCTCATCGACGCAGAGATGGGCGACTCTACTTGACGACTTTGAGCGTCGGCCGAGACGCCGCTGCCGGCGGCCCGTCGCCGGGTGGCCCCGGCGAATCCTCGGCTGCAAACACCATGCCCTGGCCCGTCTCCCGCGCGTAGATTCCGAGCACGGCCTGCACGGGTACGCTGACTAGCTGAGCAACTCCGTCGAAGCGGGCTTCAAAGGCGATTTCGTCGTTACCGAGGACGAGCCCGTGCGTCGCCGAATGGCTCACGTTGAGAACGATCTTGCCTTCCTTGATGTGCGCGCTCGGAACCTTGAGACCGTTGACGGTGGCGTCCGCGACGATGTGCGGCGTGAGTCCGTTGTCCACCATCCACTCGTGCATGGCCCGAATCAGATACGGGCGCTGCTTGGTCTTGCGTGGCCCCGCCATCGGCTACTGGCGAATCTCCTGCTCTTGCTCCGTGAGACTCGCTTGGAACGACGGACGCGAAAACACGGTGTCCATATACACATTGATCGGCCGTGCCTGGCTCGGCAGCTTGATGCCGAACATCGGTAGCCGCCACAGGATCGGCGCGATCGTGCAGTCGACGAGAGAGAACTCGTCGCTCAGGAAAAAGCGTTTCGCGGCGAAGATATCGGCGCTCGAAATGATGCTCTCCTCGAGCGCACGTACTGCGCGCGCGACGGGCTTGCGTTCGCCGCCTGCGGCGACGTCCGCAGCAAGCGAGTACCAATCTTTTTCGATGCGAAACAGCGCGAGGCGGAACTGCGCCCGCGTGACAGGATCGACAGGCATGAGCGGCGGGTGCGGAAAACGCTCATCGAGGTACTCGATGATCACGCGCGAATCGTAAAGGACCAGGTCTCGATCGACGAGCGTAGGCACGCTGTTATACGGATTGAGGTCGAGCAGATCCTCGGGAAGATTGCCGTCCTCGACATCGACGATGTCGATAGTGATGCTCTTCTCCGCAAGCACGAGCCGCGTGCGGTGGCTCCAGGGGTCGAGAGGCTTTGAGAATAGTGTCATCACGGATCGATGGATGGAGATTGCCGCCATAGGGGAGCTCGCGGTGCGGCTACTTGACGTCTTTCCAAATCTCTTTCTTCAAAAGGAACGCGACCACGAGAAACACGAACAAGAACGCAATCACGCGGATGCCGAGCGCTTCGCGCTCCCGTTGCATGGGCTCACCGATGTAGTCGAGAAAATTGACTATATCGCGAACGACGCGATCGTAGTCACCGGGGCTGAGCGTCCCGGGGCGCACGATCTCGAAACCGCTGAAGATCTTATGGTCAGGGTGGTCCGGGTCGTCCGCGTAGATCGGAACCTGAATTCCCTGCAGCTCCCAGAGCACGTGCGGCATCGATGTTCCAGGCAGCACGAGATTGTCGACGCCCATCGGCCGCTCGGGCGCGGCGTAGAAACTGCGCAAGTACGTGTACAAATAGTCGGTACCGCGGCTGCGCGCGATCAGCGACAAATCCGGCGGCGCAACCTTGAACCAGCGAATCGCGTCCTCGGGCCGCATCGCGATTTCCATCGTGTCGAACGGTTGCTCGCCCGTAAACATCAAATTCTCGACGAGCTGCTCCTCACTGAGCTGCAAATCGGCCGCGAGGCGGTTGTACCGAACGTATTTCGCCGAATGGCAGCCCAAGCAATAGTTGACGTAGTACTTCGCGCCGTTCTGCAAGGACGCCGTGCTCGCTATGTTGTTGCCCGCGGGCTCGAGCTCGATCTTGCTCGCGGCGTTCCCCGCCGACCAAATCGCCAAGCCAACGAGCACAGCGGTGAACCTAGCGCTCATTTGCTCACGCGGTTCGGCACGGGCTTGGTCTTCTCCAAGCTCGAGTAGAACGGCATCAAGATGAAGAACGCGAAGTAGATTGCCGTGAACACGGCCGAGAGCGCCGTGTATAGCTTTGTCGGCACCTGTAGCCCAAGGTAGCCGAGCGCGAGGAAGCTTACGGCGAAGAAACCGAGCGCGGTCTTGTAGACCCAGCTTCGATAGCGGATGGACTTCACGCGGCAGCGGTCGAGCCACGGTAGGAAGAACGGCAAGATGATCGCGGCGGCCATAAGCAGCACGCCGAGCAGCTTGTCGGGGACGGCACGCAGCATCGCGTAGAACGGCGTGAAATACCAGACAGGAGCAATGTGCTCCGGGGTCGCGAGCGTGTTGGCAGGCTCGAAATTCGCGTGCTCGAGGAAGTATCCACCCATCTCGGGCGCGAAGAACACGACGCCCGCAAAGATGATCAGGAACACGATGATGATGACGAGATCCTTGCTCGTGTGATACGGATGGAACGCGACGCCGTCGACGGGCTTTCCACTCGCATCCTTGTGCTCCTTTATCTCGATGCCGTCGGGATTGTTCGAGCCGACCTCGTGCAGCGCCATGATGTGCACGACGACGAGCAGCACGAGCAATAGCGGCACGGCGACGACATGGAACGCGAAGAAGCGATTGAGCGTGATGTCCGAAATGTAGAAATCGCCGCGAATCCACTCGGCGATGCCTTCGCCGACGACGGGCACAGCGCCGAACAGCGAGACGATCACTTGCGCGCCCCAGTACGACATGTTGCCCCACGGCAATAGGTAGCCGAAAAACGCCTCGCCCATGAGGCAGACGTAGATTGCCATGCCGATCAGCCAAACGAGCTCGCGCGGCTTCTTGTACGAGCCGTACATGAGACCGCGGAACATGTGCAAATAGATGACGATGAAGAACGCGGACGCGCCCGTCGAGTGCAGGTAGCGAATGAGCCATCCCCATTCGACGTCGCGCATGATGTACTCGACCGAGGCGAACGCTCCTTCGGCCGAGGGCTTGTAGCTCATCGTGAGGAAGATGCCCGTGACGAGCTGAATCACGAGCACGACGGTCGCGAGAACGCCGAACGCATACCAGATATTGAAGTTCTTCGAGGCGTAGTACTCGGTCGCGTGCTCTTTGATGAGCTTCGTCATCGGAAAGCGCGCGTCGATCCACGCGCCCAAGGCGCCCAAGCGCCGGCCAAGACGGTCGAAGACGTCGGCTTCCGTGCTCGCCATTACGTGCTGCTCCCCGCGTCTGCGCCGATCACGATCGTGTTGTCGTTGACGTAGCGGTGCGGCGGGACCGGGAGATTGTAGGGCGCCGGCACGCCGGAAAATACGCGTCCGGCGAGATCGAACTTCGAGCCATGACACGGGCAGAAGAAGCCGCCCGGCCAGTCGCCGCCGACTTCCGCGGCATCGGCGGCGGGGCCGACCTCGAAGCGCGCGAGCGGCGCGCAGCCGAGATGCGTGCAGACGCCCTCGAGCACGAGAAACGCCGGCTTGATGCTCCGATGCGGGTTCTTCGCATACTCCGGTTGTTTGGATCCATCGTCCTCGGAGTTCGGGTCGCGGAGCCGGGCGACGTCACGGTCGAGCGAGCTCAGCATCTCGTCCGTGCGGTGCACGATATAAATCGCTTTGCCTCGCCACTCGAGCTTCAGCAGCGCGCCGGGCTCGAGCTTGCTGATATCGGCCTCGACGGGCACACCGAGCGCTTGCGCGCGTGCGCTGGGCTTGAACGAGGCAACGAACGGCACGGCAGTGAATATGCCGCCGACGACTCCGGTCGCGGCCGTCGCGACCGTCAGGAAGTGTCGTCTCGTGAACCCCGAGCTGTCAGTCATTGCGCACTTTGTTGGCTTGCTGGCACATCCCGCGCTGTTCCAGCTGCGCGACGGGGCACCGATGGCCTATCGGACGATTCCATTATACACAGCGCAGAAACGGCTTGACCACCGAGCGGCGACGCAAGCTGCTAGACTCGGGCGTGGACTCGCGCTTCAAAGTCACCGCCTTGATCGTCCAGTCGGTCCTGCTTGGCCTCGCGGTCGCGTTTATCGTCGTGCTCGTCAAACCGAGCCTCATCCGTCCAGCGGCGGACGCCGGCGATGTGGCGCGAGCCAGTTATGCGGCAGCCGTCGCCGCAAGCTCGCCTGCGGTCGCAAACGTCTATACGACGATCAACCGCCTCGATGGCGCGGCGGCGCCGGATCGCGTGCTCGGCTCTGCCGTCGTCATCGACCCGAATGGGTATCTCGTGACCAACTGGCACGTGATCCGCGGTGCGGATCGCATCCGCGTGCAGCTCGCCGATGGGCGCGTGGCCGTGCCGACGCTCGTCGGCGCCGATCCCGACACGGAGATCGCGCTGCTGCGAATCGACGCGCCGAATCTGCCGAGCATCGCCCTCGGCCGGTCGGATAGCCTGCAAGTCGGCGACGTCGTGCTCGCGATCGGCAACTCCTTGGGCTTAAGCCATACCGTGACCATGGGCATCGTGAGCGCCACGGGCAGAGGCCAGCTCGGCGTGACGACGTTCGAAGATTTCATTCAGACCGATGCCGCAATCAACGTCGGCAATTCCGGCGGCGCGCTCGTCAACGCCAAAGGCGAGCTCGTCGGCATCAATACGGCCGTCACGAGCTCGACGGCGCGGGACCCCGAACCGCCGGAGGGAATCGGCTTCGCGATTCCCATCAATCTCGTCCGCGGCGTCATGACCGAGCTCATCGCCAACGGCCGCGTCATTCGCGGGCACCTCGGCATCGAGGGCACGGATCTTCCGCCGCGTCTGGCACGCGTCTACGGGCTCGAGCGACCGGCGTTTCGGCTCGACGTCGTCGCGCCCGGAAGCTCCGCCGAGGCCGCCGGACTCAAAGCCGGAGATGTGCTCGCCGCGATCGGCGCGGACGAGGTCGCGAGCGAGCGGCAGGCGACGAATCTCATCGCCGCAGGCCGGCCCGGCGACCGCGTGCGGATCCGAGTCGCGCGCGCCGGCGGTGAGGTTTTCGAAACCGAAGCCGTTCTCGAGGAGCGTCCGCAGCGAGACGGTACCTGACCCGACGGTCGACGCGCGCTAGCCGGGGAGCCGTTTGATCTCCGCGCCGAGCTGCGCAAGCTTCTCCTCGATGCGCTCGTAACCGCGGTCGATGTGATAGATGCGTTCGACGAGGGTCCGGCCGCGGGCAGCGAGCCCGGCAAGCACGAGCGACGCCGAAGCCCGCAAGTCGGTCGCCATGACCTGAGCGCCGGTCAGATACGGCGCGCCGCGGCAAATGACGGTATTGCCCTCGATCGTGAGGTTCGCGCCGAGACGCTGCAACTCGAGCGCGTGTTGCAACCGATTCTCGAAGATCGTCTCGGTTATCACGGCCGACCCCTCGGCGATGGAGTTGAGCGCGCAAAACTGCGCCTGCATGTCGGTCGGGAAGCCCGGATAGGGGGCAGTCTTCAAGTCGACCGCGCGCGCGCGGCGGCCGCGCATGTCGAGATCGATCCAATCGGGGCCGGCGTCGACGCGAGCACCCGCTTCCACGAGCTTCTGGAGCACGGCGTCGAGATGCTCCGGGCGCGTGCGCTTGACGCGCACACGGCCGGCCGTGACTGCGCCGGCCACGAGGTACGTCCCGGTCTCGATACGGTCGGGCATTATCTCGAACGCGCAGCCGTGCAGCTCGTCGACACCCTGAACGGTGATCGTATCCGTTCCGGCGCCGTCGATCTTCGCGCCCATGGCCATCAAGAAATTCGCAAGGTCGATGATCTCCGGCTCACGGGCCGCGTTCTCGATGACCGACTCGCCGCGGGCGCACGCGGCCGCCATGACGAGATTCTCCGTTCCGGTCACAGTGACCGTGTCGAGCACGAGTCGTGCGCCGCGCAGGCGGTCGGCGCGCGCCCGAATGTAGCCGTTCTCGATATCGATCGAGGCGCCCATGGCACGCAAGCCGTTGACGTGCAGGTTCACGGGCCGAGCGCCGATTGCGCAACCGCCCGGCAGCGACACATCGGCGCTGCCGAACCGCCCGAGCAGGGGTCCTAAGACGAGAATCGAGGCGCGCATCGTCTTGACGAGCTCATAGGGAGCTACGAATTTCGCAACGTGCCGCGCATCGATCTCGATCTTGACGCCGTCGTGAAACGTGACCTCGACGCCCATCTGCCGCAGCAGCTTGACCGTCGTAGTGACGTCATTGAGGTGCGGGACGTTGCTCAACATCACGGGCCCGTCGGCGAGCAGCGTCGCCGCGAGCACGGGCAGCGCCGCGTTCTTCGCGCCCGAAACGGTGACCTCGCCCGCGAGCGCTTTGCCGCCGATGATCTCGAGCTTATCCACTGAGCGCCCGCGTCAAGGTTTCGCTTCGGCCCATTCCGCGGGAGTGAAGGTCTTTACGGCCAATGCGTGAATCTCGTTGCCGACGCGCGTGCCGAGCGCCGCGTACACCATTTGATGGCGCGGGACGCTGCGCTTGCCCGCAAACAGGTCGCTGACGACGATCGCTTCGTAATGCCCCATGCCGTCCGTCGTCACCTGCGCTTTCGCGCCGGCGAGGGATTTCTCGATGAGCTCAGCGATTTCGTCGGGCGCCATGTGTCGAGTCGTCCGGGGGAAGGCCGCGTAGTCTAGCACGCGAGCGACGACCGACCGGCCGGACAACGAACGGCCGGGGCTGGCGTACAATCGCAGCGCACCATGCGTGACACAGGAACTCGTCAGAGATGACACCGCTGCGCAACGGCGCTCTGCTCGGCGTGCTCGCCGTATTCGCAGTCGCGACTTGGCTTCTTGGCCGGCAAGAGACGCCGGTCATCGCCGCGAGCGAAGCGTCCGCACCGCGTACGTTCTATATGCGCGACACGGCGATTCTCGGCACGGATCCGAGCGGCTACGTCTCCTACCGTGTATTCGCGAAGATGGTCGAGCAGCCCGGGCAGGACCAGCCGCTGGTGCTCAACGAAGTCCGCGTAGAATACGAGACGCGCGAAAAGATACCCTGGCTCGTGACCGCCGTGCGCGCGACGTTGAACGAAGACGAAACCATGCAACTGAACGATGCGCGGCTCACGAGCCTTCCCGAGCCCGGAGCGGATGCGTTGGTCATCGAGACCGACGAGCTCGACTTCGATGCAGAGACATACCTCGCGCGCTCACAGCACCCCGTCGTGCTATCGCGCGGCGACGCGCGCGTCGAAGCGCAGAGCTTCCGCGCCGATCTCAAGCAAGACCAAATAACGTTGGAAAATGGTCATGGTCGGCTCGACCACTAGGGTTCTCGTGCTGCTCGTGCTCGGCGGAGCCGCCGGCGCTGCAAGCTTTGCGCAGCAGAGCGCCGAGCCGACGACATGCTCGCTCGCGTTCGATTCCACCGTGCTCAACGCACAAACGAATCGCGGCGAGTTTCGCGGCATCCGCTTGACCTGCGAAGGCGTCGCGGTCGCCGCCGACGAAGCCGAGGCGAGCGAGGTCGTGCCGCAGGAAGGGCAATGGGAAATGCACGGCAACGTCCGTATCGAGTCGGCAGCCGCACTCATCACCGCGGATAGCGCGACGCTCGGCTTCGCGGCGAGCAATCTCTTGTTCGGCGAGCTCAGCGGCGTTCCCGCGGTGCTCGAAGACCGTGGCACGAATACCGACGGTACGCTGCGTGCGCGCGCGACGGCCCAGACCATTTACTACGACAACGTTGCGCAGACGGCCCGGCTGCGCATGCGCGAAGGTAACTCCCTCGTCGGCCCCAACTTCGAGATGCGCGGCTGTGGGGACATCAGCTACGACCTGGCAACCGGCGAGTCGGAGTCCATCGCGACTTGCGGTGATCCGCTCGAGATCCGTTACCTGCGACCGAGCGACGGCGCGCAAGAGCCCGGGCAAGCCCCGCCGAACGATGAGTAAGCTAGAAACGCTCGGAATCACGAAGCGCTTTCGCACGCGGGATGTAGTCAAGCAGCTGTCGCTGACGATCGAGAGTGGCGATGTCGTCGGCTTGCTCGGCCCGAACGGTGCCGGCAAGACGACGGCCTTCTACATGATCGTCGGACTCATCGGCTGCGATCGCGGCAACATCGTGCTCAATGGTCAGGACATCACGCGCCTCCCCGTCCACCGGCGCGCGCAGCTCGGCCTCGGGTACTTGCCGCAGGAAGCCTCCGTGTTCCGCAAGCTCACGGTCGCCGACAACGTGCTCGCGATCCTCGAGACGCGCGCCGATTTGAGTCGCGCCGAGCAGCAAGCGCATCTAGAGGAGTTGCTCGAAGAGCTCCATGTCGGCCACGTCCGCGACAGCCTCGGCTTGAGCCTCTCGGGCGGCGAGCGACGGCGCGTCGAAATCGCGCGCGCGCTCGCCTCGGAGCCGAAATTCATTTTGCTCGACGAGCCTTTTGCGGGCGTCGATCCTATTTCCGTTCTCGATATCCAACGAATAATCAGGCATTTGAGCCAGCGCGGCATCGGCGTATTGATAACCGACCATAATGTGCGCGAAACCCTTGGAATCTGCGGGCGGGCCTATATCCTCAACAATGGCGAGCTCATGGCAGCCGGTACTCCCGACGAGGTGCTCGCCAACAAGAACGTCCGCGAAGTCTATCTAGGAGAGGGATTCTCGCTTTAGCGTCCTCCGATTCGATGTTGAAACCGTCCCTGCAATTGCGGTTGGCGCAACAGCTGACCATGACCCCGCAGTTGCAGCAGGCCATCCGGCTGCTGCAACTGCCCGTCATGGAGCTGCAGGCGCAAATCGAGCTCGCGCTCGAGCAGAATGTCATGCTCGAGGTCGACGAGCCGGAGCAAGCGGAGACGCTCGAGGCCGCGGAGACAGCCGACGATTACGCAGCCGACGACGACGAACCCCCGGAGCTCGACGTCCGCGCGGAGCCCGAATGGGACGAGGTCCAACGCACCGGCCCCGCAGAAACACCACGGAAGGCCGATTCGACGGCGCCATACGAGCCCGCCGATCGCTCGGAAGAGACTCTCAAGGATCATCTGCTGTGGCAGCTCGAGCTTGCGAATCTCGATGTCCGAACCACCGCGATCGGTCGCGCGATCATCGATGCAATCAACGACGACGGCTATTTGACCGACGATCTCGATACGATTCGCGCGACCTTGGCCCCGGATTTGCTCGCGACGGTCGAAGAAATCGAGACGGCCTTGGGCCTGATCCAGCAATTGGATCCGGTCGGCATCGGGGCACGGTCGGTCAGCGAGTGCGTAGCGCTGCAGCTCGGTCAGCTCGATGCGGCCACACCCGGGCGTGAGCTCGCGTTGCGCATCGCGCGCGAGCACCTCGAGCTCGCGGCGGAGCGCAAGTACTCGTTGCTAAAACGGGCTCTACTCGCGTCCGACGATGAGCTCGAGCATGCGCTTGCTCTCATTCGCGCTTGTCATCCACGGCCGGGCGCGAGCGTGTTTGCGCCGGCGGCGGAGTACGTCGTTCCCGACGTCTTCGTGCGGCGCGTCGACGGCCAGTGGACGGTCGAGCTCAACAACGCGATCGCGCCGCGCTTGCGCGTCAACTCGGTCTATGCGGGCTCGCTCGGCCGCGGCGACGAGTACTCGGCGCTCAAGACCCAACTCCAAGAAGCGCGCTGGCTCATCCGCAGCCTCGAGATTCGCAACGAGACGCTGCTCAAAGTCGCGCTCACGATCGTGCATCGCCAGACCGATTTTCTCGAGCAGGGCGAGGAACGCATGCGGCCGATGGTGCTGCGCGACATCGCCGAAGCCATCGAGATGCACGAGTCGACGGTATCGCGCGTAACTACGAACAAATACATGCATACGCCGCGCGGTGTCTTCGAGTTTCGGTTCTTCTTCTCGAGCCACGTTACCGGCGACGACGGCGAGCAGTCCTCGACGGCCGTGCGCGCCAAGATTCGCAAGCTCGTCGGCAGCGAAAATCCCGACAAGCCGCTCAGCGACAGCGAGATCACGCGCTTGCTTCTCGAGGACGGAATCAAGGTCGCGCGCCGCACCGTCGCGAAATACCGAGAGGCTCTGAAGATTCCATCGTCGAGTGACCGGCGCCGCGATAATTTGGTAGGCTGACGCAAGTGCACGCAGAGAACCGTGAATTCAGCTGACCGTGACGGGACATCATTTCGCGGTGTCGCCGGCGTTGCGTGAATATGTCGACACGAAGCTCCGACGCCTCGAGCGGCACTTCGACAACATGACGGACATTCACTGCGTGCTCTCCGTCGAGAAGGCGGTCCACCGCGCCGAGGCTACGGTCCACATCGGGGGCGGCACGCTCTATGCCGACTCGCGGGAAACCGACGTCTACGCCGCGATCGACGGTCTCGTCGACAAGCTGAGCCGCCAGGTGACCAAGCATAAAGAGAAGCTCACCGATCACCACGCGCGCGACGCCGAGAAGTCGCGGTACCGGTAACGGCATCCGGATGGATGCATGCGCCTGATCGTCATCAGCGGCCTATCCGGATCCGGCAAGAGCGTGGCCCTGCACGTCCTCGAGGACCTGGGCTTTTACTGCATCGACAACATCCCGGCGCCGCTTTTGCGGTCCGTCGTCGACGAGGTTCTGCGGCGCAGCGACCGCGCCTACGAGAACGTCGGCGTCGGCCTCGACGCCCGCAATCGTCCCGAAGACATCGAGAGAATTCCGGAGCTCATCAAGCAGCTGCGCGCCGACGGAATCGTCTGCGAGATCATTTTCCTGCAGGCCGATGACAAGGTGCTGCTCTCGCGTTTCAGCGAGACGCGGCGCAAGCACCCCCTGACGAACGAACGCGTGAGCCTGCCGGAGGCAATCGCCAAAGAGCGCGAGCTCTTGGGTCCGATCATCAACTCGGCCGAGCTCGTCATCGATACGACGGGCACGACGGTATACGCGCTCCGCCAGCAAATCCAACAACGGATCGGCTACCGCGAGCCCGGCACGCTATCGATACTGCTCGAGTCGTTCGGCTACAAGCACGGCCTGCCGGCGGACGCCGATTTCGTGTTCGACGTGCGCTGCTTGCCGAATCCGTATTGGGAGCCGAAGCTGCGGCCGCTGTCGGGCAAGGACGCGCCAGTCAGAGCCTTTCTCGACGCCGAGCCGCGCGTTCAAGAGATGATTGCCGACATCACGGCATTCCTCGAGCACTGGATTCCCCGGTATCGCGACTTTCATCGGTCTTACCTCACGGTCGCGATCGGCTGCACGGGCGGCCAGCACCGCTCCGTCTATATCGCCGAAGCCGTGGCTCAGGCGCTCGCGAAGCGCTACGGGCCGATCCGCACGCGCCACCACGAGCTTCCGTAAGCCTACCGCGTGAGATCGAGCTTGAGGTGAATCGGCGCGTCGAGCGTCTCCATGGGCTGGTCGAAGATGAAAGCGCGCAGCTCCTCCTCCATTGCGAGCGCGTCGCGGTACCCCATCTCGATGAGCTCGCGCGTAAAACCGGACTCGAACAACAAGTAGCTCACGAGCTGCATGCCGTCCTGGTTCAAGGCGCCGAAGCCCTTGAGCAAAAGGCGTAGCGGCCGTGGCAGCTCGTGGACATGCCGCGCGGCGACGTGGCGAAGATCTTCCTTGGGCACGATAACCAACGTATGCAAGGGCCGCAGCGTCGCGATCGGCGGCTTGAGCTTCGCCGTGCCGAGCTGCTCGAGCATGAGATTCATGCGCGTTATGCGCTCGAGGCCGGCGTACAGCCCGTCCATGAATAGCGTATCGAGCATGTACCCGGCAAGATGCGCGAAGCTGGGCCTGCGCGCCGGAACATCGGCGCCGGGCTCGGGGTCCGGATGCTCGTCGCGAACTCCGACGACCAAGATCCGGTCGG
>DATBLZ010000011.1:0-9371 GCA_036555065.1 Gammaproteobacteria bacterium | reverse complement strand
CGGCGACTCGCGCGCGATCCGGTCGCGGATCATCTCCTGGTTGTCGTCCACCGCGCGCGCCAGCAGCCGGATCGCCTCGTTGAGCAGCTCCTGGTGGCGGTTCCCCGCCGTCACCAGCGACAGCGCCTTCCCGAGCAGCGGCGCCACCGGCGTCGCCTGGATCTTCCGCACCAGCACGCCGTCGATGAACGTCTGCACCTCGTCGTCGCGCAGCACGTGCGCGGCGTTGGAGAGCGCGGTCGCCGTGTGGCGCGCGACGAGCGCGCTGTTCTCGGGCGCTGAGAGCCACCGCGCCAGGTGCTCCGCGATGCGCAGCGAGCGGAGCCGTGCCTCCAGCACCTCGGGGTTCACGAAGTGCCGCTGCACGAACCGGCCGAGGGTGCGCCCGATCTGGTCCTTGCGCGCGGCGATGATCGCCGTGTGCGGGATCGGGAGGCCGAGCGGGCGGCGGAAGAGCGCCGTGACGGCGAACCAATCCGCGAGTCCGCCGATCAATGCCGCCTCGGAGAACGCCCAAATCACGTCGATGTAGGGATAGCGCGCGCGCAGAAAACTCGTCGTGACAAACGCGACGGCCATGAGCGCGACGAGCCCGGTCGCGAGCCGCTGCATCCGGCAGAGCCGCGCGGCCAAAGCGGCCTCGGCGGCGTTCATTCGCAGACGGCTGCGATCTCGGCTTGGAGGGCGGCCGCTGCAGCTGCCGGATCGGCGGCATCGCGAATCGGCCGGCCGACGACGAGGTAATCGGCGCCCGACTTGAGCGCCTCGCGCGCCGTGACGATGCGCTTCTGGTCATCGTGGCCGGCAGCGGCGGGGCGAATGCCGGGCGTGACGATCAAGGGCTCGGGGCCGAGCTTCGTGCGCAAGTCCGCGGCCTCGCGGCCCGAGGCGATCACGCCGTCGCAGCCGGCCGCGATCGCCGCGCGCGCGCGTAACGCCGCGAGCTCGGCGACGCTGAGCTCGATGCCGCTTTGCCGCAAGTCCTCTTCGCTGATGCTCGTCAGCACCGTGACGGCCAGGATTTTCAACTCGCTGCCTTTGTTGGCAGCCGCGGCTTCGACGACGGAGCGCTCGCCATGTACCGTCAGGAATGCAGCGCCGCTCGCGCGCAAATTGCGCACGGCCGCTGCAACTGTGTTGGGAATGTCATGGAGCTTCAAATCCGCGAACACGCGTTTGCTGCGCGCGAGCAGCCAATCCATGAGCGCGAAGTAGTCGCGCGACATCGCAAGCTCGAGGCCGATCTTGTAAAAGACAGCATGGTCGCCGACCCGCGTCACGAGCGCTTTCGCTTCATCCGCGCTCGGCACGTCGAGGGCGACGATGAGGCGCTCGCGAGTCCGAATCGGCGCCGAGCGGTTGTTCGAGCGCTTTGCCACGTGCGCCATTCTATCCTTTGCCGAGCGCCTCCCGGGTCTGAAGCGCAAAGCGGTCCGTCATCCCGGCGACGTAGTCGGCAACGACACGCGCAGCGCCCGCCCGCCCCGAACTGCGTTCTCCGTCGCGCGCGCGCGCTGCGTGCTCCGCGGGCAGGCGATCGCGATCGTTCATGAAGGCCGCAAACAACGAGCGCACGGTCTCGTGGGCTTGCTCCGTCATGAGCTTCACGCGCGGATGCGCGTACAAATGCAGGCGCAGGAACTCCTTGAGGGCCAATTGTGCTGCGACGAATGGCGCGCTGAACTCGATCAGCGGCGCGCTCCGCGCGCGGACTGCCTCGATGTCGCCCGGCGCTGCCTCCGCGACCTTGCGGGCGCTCGCGTCGACGAGATCGGTGACGAGGAGGTCGATCATTCGGCGGATGACCTCGCGGCTCAAGCGCGTCCCGGCGACGCCGGGGAAGCGCGAATTGACCCATGCGTGCTGCTCGGCGAAGAACGGAATCGTGACGAGCTGCTCGAGCGAGATCAATCCGGAACGAAGCCCGTCGTCGACGTCGTGATTGTTGTAGGCGATCTCGTCGGCAACGTTCGCAAGTTGGGCCTCGAGACCGGGCTGGCGGCGCTCGAGGAAGCGCACACCGAGCTCGCCGAGCGCCCTGGCATTCCGCGCCGAGCAGTGCTTGAGGATTCCTTCCCGCGTCTCATAGGTGAGATTCAACCCGCGAAAGCTCGCGTAGCTGTCCTCGAGCAGATCGACGACGCGCAGAGATTGCAAGTTGTGCTCGAAGCCGCCGAACTCGCGCATGCATTCGTTGAGCGCATCCTGGCCCGCGTGGCCGAACGGCGTGTGGCCGAGATCGTGCGCGAGGCTGATGGCTTCGGCGAGGTCCTCGTTGAGGCAGAGCGCGCGCGCCGTCGTGCGGGCGATCTGCGCGACCTCGAGCGAATGCGTCAGGCGCGTGCGATAGAGATCGCCTTCATGATTGACGAACACCTGAGTCTTGTAGACGAGTCGCCGAAACGCCGTCGAATGCACGACGCGGTCGCGATCGCGCTGGAATTCCGTTCGATGCACAGGCGGGTCCTCGGCGAATCTACGGCCGCGCGACAGGGCGCTGTGGGCCGCGTACGGAGCGAGATCGCTTTCGCGCATTAGTGAAGTTGACGTTCGATCGCAGCGCGGAGCGCGGCGCGCTCCGGGGCCGGCGTCACGACGGCGCGGCCGATCCCTTTGAGCAGCACGAGCCTCACGCCTTCGCGCGCGACCTTCTTGTCGAGCTGCAGGTGCGCGAGGACGTCCTCGGCAGCGACCCCCGGCGCGGTACGCGGCAGTCGTGCTGCGCTGAGTAGACGCGAAACGCGCTCGCGCTCGGGTTTGCCGAGCCAGCCGAGCTCGGCCGATACATTCGCGGCGATCTCCATGCCGATCGCAACGGCCTCGCCGTGCAGCCAACGTTCATAGCGACCGATCGACTCGAGCGCATGGCCGAAGGTGTGGCCGTAATTCAGCAGAGCTCTCTTGCCCTTCTCGCGCTCATCCTCGGCAACGATCTCTGCTTTGATCGCGCAGCTGCGCTCGATCGCATGCTCGAGGGACGGCTCGTCGAGCGCGAGCAAGTCTTCGACGTGCTCCTCGAGCCACGCGAAGAGGTCCGCGTCGGCGATGAGGCCGTACTTGATGATTTCGGCGATACCGGCGCCGAGCTCGCGCCGCGGCAGCGTCGCCAGCGTCGCGGTATCCGCGATCACGGCCTTCGGCTGATGGAATGCGCCGATCATGTTCTTCGCGCTTGGGTGATTCACCGCCGTTTTCCCGCCGACGGATGAGTCGACTTGGGCGAGCAGCGTCGTCGGCACCTGCACGTAATCGACGCCGCGCTGGTACGAAGCCGCCGCAAACCCGGCGACGTCGCCGACGACGCCGCCACCGAGCGCGACGATGCAGCAGTCGCGGCGGAAGCGCGACTCGATCAAGCGATCGATGATCGTCGCAAAGGTCGCGAGCGTCTTGTGCTGCTCGCCGTCGGGCAGCACGCAGACGGCGATCTCGCGTCCGCCCAAGCTCGCCTGCAGACGTTCGGCATAGAGGCTCGCGACGACAGCGTTAGTGACGATTAGCACTTGGTCGGCGCGGATCTCGCTAGCGAGAAGACGGCGGTCCGACAAGAGGCCCGATCCGATACGGATCGTGTAACTGCGTGCGCCGAGCTCTACGGTGACCGAGACCACGGCCGCAAGGTTCTCAGGCGGCGCTCACTTTTGCAACGGCGCAAACCCGTGCTTTCCGACGAGCGTGACGAGTGTCGCCGCAACGGCGCGCACGCGCTTTCCGCTCGTATCGAGACTGATGTCGGCGATCTCGGCGTAGAGCGGCGCGCGCACTTGCGCGAGGCGCTCGAGCGTTTCGCGACGATTGCCGTTCGCGAGCAGTGGGCGATCCAGCGTGCGCCGCGTGCGTTTGAGCTGCTCCTCGACTTCGGTTCTGAGGTAGATCACGAGGCCCGTGGCCGCAAGTCGCTCGCGGCTGCGATCGTTCAATACTGCGCCGCCGCCCGTTGCCACGACGACGCCCTCGAGCTTGCACAAGTCGGCGATGACTGCGGCCTCGCGGGCGCGAAAGCCCGCCTCGCCTTCCTTCTCGAAGATGTACGGGATGTCGACGCCCGTGCGCTTCTCGATCTCGAGGTCCGAATCGAGGAAGTCGAGCCCGAGGCCCTTGGCGAGCTCCTTGCCGACGGCAGTCTTGCCCGAGCCCATCGGCCCGATCAGATAGATATTGCGCTTCCCCGACATGCACCCTTAAGGATACACGCGCGGAAACAGGTAGGAGCGGCTCGTAGGAGCGGCTTCAGCCGCGATGCTTTACATCGCGACTAAAGTCGCTCCCACACAAGTGCTGCGCCGGGCGCTTACTGGATGCGGGCGCCGTCGCGGAGGATCCGCGGGGTCACGAAAATCAAGAGCTCGGCGCGATTGCTGGTTGTATTCTTGCTGCGGAACAGGAAACCGAGGCCCGGAATGTCGCCGAGCACGGGGACCTTGTTCACGTTGTCGCGGTTCTCGGTCTCGTAGATGCCGCCGAGAACGACCGTCTCGCCGTCGTTGACGAGCACGCTCGTCTGGACGTCGCGCGTATCGATGCTCGGCACGAATCCGCCGGTGCCCGTCGGCACGATGTCGCCGACCGAGTCCTTCGTGACGAGAAGCTCCATGATGATGCGGTCATCGGGCGTGATTTGCGGCGTGACGGTGAGGCTCAGCACGGCTTCCTTGAACTGGGTTGTCGTCGCGCCGCTCGAGGACGATTCCTGGTACGGGATCTCCACACCCTGAGAGATTCGCGCCTGGGCGTTGTTCGAGACGATCACGCGCGGCGTCGAATAGATCTCGCCGTTGCCTTCGGCTTGCAGCGCCGAGAGCTCGAGATCGACGAGGTAATCGGAATCGAGAATCGCAAGCGCAATCGAGCCTGCCGGGTTCCCGACGGGCAAGTTCACGTTGTATCGCTCGAGAGCCGGGCCGATCTCGACGGGGAACGGCGTTCCGTTTGCTGGGTCGGCGAGATTGTCGAGCGCCGACGACACCATCGTGTCGGAGCCTGCCGACGTGCCGGTCATCGAGATCATGCCGTTAGACGAGTTCTCTTGGACCATCGTGGCGCCGAAGCGAACGCCGATCTGGCGGTTGTAGTCGTCGTTGACGATGACGATGCGCGACTCGATTTGCACCTGGCGGATCGCGATGTCGAGCGTCGTGACGAGCCGGCGAATGTCGGCGAGACGGTCGGCCGTATCCTGCACGAGCAGCGTATTGGTACGTTCGTCGATAGCGACGCTGCCGCGCTCCGAGATCAGCGCGTTTTCGCCGCTGCCAGTGATGAGCTCGGCGAGATCGGCGGCTTTCGCGTAATTGACCTGAATGAACTCCGAGCGCAGCGGCTCGATTTCCTGGAGCGCGTTGCGCGCCTCGAGCAGCGCCTGCTCGCGAGCCGCGATCTCCTCGGCCGGGGCGACGATGACGACGTTGCCGTTACGCCGCATGTCGAGACCTTTCGTGGTCATCACGATGTCGAGCGCCTGGTCCCACGGCACGTCCTGCAAGCGCAGCGTCACGCTGCCCGTCACCGAGTCGCTGACGACGATATTGAGGCCGCTGAAATCTGCGAGCAGCTGGAGCACGGCGCGCGTCTCGAGGTCCTGGAACGTCAGAGTCAGCGGGTCGCCCGTGTACTCGCGGTCGGCCTCGAAGGCACCGGCCACTTCCGGCTCGACCTCCGGCGGCTGCTTGAGCTCGAGAGTGAAGACATTGTCGGCCTGATACGCGACTTGTTCGTAATTGCCCGAGGGCGTCACGACGAGACGCGCCGTACCGGCGGCACGCAGCGCGTCGACGGTCGCGACGGGGGTTGCGAAATCGGTGACATCGAGGCGGCGCAGGAGCTCCGCGGGCAGCTCCGTGTTGGCGAAATCGACGACGACTCGTCCGCCCTCTTCGCGCACGTCGACGGTGGTGCGTGGGTCGTTGAGCTCGACGATGACTTGGCCCGCGCCATCTGCGCCGCGGCGGAAGTCGATGTTGTTGATGCTGCGCGGACCCGCAAGCGCCGCGGCCGCAGGGGCCGAGGTCCGGGGCGCCGGCTGGGCCGAGAATGTGGGCTGCGCGCCTTCGCCGCCGAGCTCGACGATCACGTTGTTGCCGTCGACACGGGTCGCGTAGGGCACGAGCTGGCTCAGGTTGAGCACGATGCGCGTGCGGCCGTTGGCCTCGGCGGCCAGAATCGTCGTGAGCGGCCCTAAGTTCACGTCTTGACGACGCGACGGCAGAGCAATCACGGTATCGGGCAGATCGATGGCGATGCGCGCCGGGTCATCGATCGTAAAGCTCATCGGCTCCGGCGCGGCTTGGTTGTGCCGCAGATGCAGCTCGAGCCGTTGACCAGGGAGTGGCTGGACCTCGATGGCCTCGAGGCGCCGCCCGGCACCCTGGGCCAAGGCCTCGGAAGCGCCGACAAGTGTCGCGAGAACGAAGCTGAGCGCAAGCGCGGCACGACCTGTTCGCGATGACAACCCTGAAATACCCATAAAGTTCACTCCCTAAAAGCAGTTCGTTCCGTCGTCAATCGCTCAAACCGATGCCGGCCGGACGCTCGAGGAAGCCGCCGAGGCCGTCGGAGATGATCTCCACGAGCTGAATCTCCGAATCCGTGATCGACTGGACGCGACCGTAGTTCTGGCCCATGTGATTACCGACGGTCACCTTCCAAACGAGACCGCCCGGGTCTTGCACGAGCGCGAAAGTTCCGCTGTGGTTGCTGAGCGTGCCGACCATGTGCAATGTATCGAGCGGAAACTTCTCGAGCTCCTCACGCGGGCGGTTCGGATCCGGTCCTTCGACCGCGTTCGGGTTGCTGCTCGTGCGCTGCTGCTGCAAATCGGGCACGAACGGCGAGCGCCGATCGCCGGCCACGTAGACGAAGCTCGGCGCGGGGCGGATCTCGGGCAACGGCTCGATTCGGCCGCCGGGGCGAGCCTTGACCGAGTCGATATACGTTCGCAGCTCGTCCATTTTGGCTCCGCAGCCGCTCACCAAAGCTACGAGCGCCGCAACGGCGGCCCAGCGAACGCTCGCGTGTAATCGGTGTTGCATTAGCCGCCCTCCGTGGAGTCTTCGTCGAGATAGCGATAGGTCTTCGCCGTCGCATCCAACGTGAGGACGTCGATCTCGTCGTTCGAAGCCGGTTTGATGTTGATATCGTGCAACGTCACGATGCGCGGCAGCCCGGCCACACCGCTTACGAAATTGCCGAGCTCGTGGTAGCTGCCCGTGTAGCGAATCTTGATCGGCTGCTCGGCGTAGAAGTCCTTCTGCACTTCGACGCCGCGTTGGAAGAGGTTCTCGTCGAGTCCGGCGCCGAGCGCGGTCTGCGAAATGTCGACGAGCAGGCTCGGAATCTCCGTCTTGCCGGGCAGTTGGCGCAGCATCGTGCCGAACGAGCGCTCGATCTCGGCGAGCTGTATCCGATAAGCGTCGAAATTCGCGGCGCGGCGTTGTTTGGTTTCGAACGTTTCCTTCAGCGCAAGCTCGTCGTTCTGCGCCTGCTCGAGCAGCGGGAACTCGGTCCTGACGACGAAATAGTAGACGCCTGCGGCGGCGATCGCGACGAAAACGAGCGCGATGGCCGCCATCCGAAACGGCAGAGGCCAGCGTCCAGGCTCGTTGATATCGAGTGAGCGCAGCTCTTCGACGATGTTCATTGCGCGGCCTCCGGCGGGGTAGCTTGGGCTCCGAGGTCTTCTGCTTCCCCGCCCTCTACCCTTTGCTGGGCGAATATCTTGAACTGCGCGTTGCGCGCCGCGCCTTCATCGACGGTTTCGACGACGTCGAGCCCCGGGTCGCGCAACCATTCGGAGGCATCGATGTTGCGCATCAGCGCGGCGACGCGTGTGCTCGACTGCGCCGAGCCCGCAATTTCGATGCGCTCGCTCGTCTGTTTGACTTCGGTGAGATACGTCCCCTCGGGCAGCGTGCTCACGAGCTCATCGAACAGGTGAACGACGCCCGGGCGGGACTTCTGCAGCTGATCGATGATCTCCATGCGCGCGAGCAACCGCTGTTTCTGCGCCTCGAGCGTGTTGATTTCCTCGATCTGCATGTCGAGGACGGCGATCTCCTGGCGCAGAACCTCATTGCGCTCGTTTTGGCCGCGGATCTCAGCCTGCTTCACGAGCTTATAGCCGTACGCCAAGCCGCCGCCGCACAACACCGCCGCAAGGATCGCGGTGAGGAACTCTTTTTTCCTCTTCTCGCGTAACTCTGCGCGCCAGGGAAGGAGGTTGATTCTGGGCATTAGTCGAAGCTCCTCAAAGCAAGTCCGCAAGCGGTCAACAACGCGGTCGCGTCTTTTTGAACGCCCTGAGCCTTCGCGCGCGACGACAATTTCATCTGGCCGAGCGGATCGCCGATCTCGGTCGGCAAGCCGACGTGGCTACCGATGACATCGGCAACACCGGGAATGTTGGCGCAGCCGCCGCAAATCAGAATCTGATCGGGTTGGTCGCGGCCGCTGCCCGAGGCAAGGAAGAACTGCAGGGACCGGCTGACCTGTTGCGACATGTCGTCTATGAAAGCGTCGAGCACCTCGGGCTGGTAGTTGCTCGGGAGCCCGCCTTCCTTTTTCGCGCGGCCGGCGTCCTCCATGCTGAGCCCGTAGGTGCGCATAATTTCCTCAGTGAGCTGCTGCCCGCCGAAAGCGAAATCGCGCGTGTAGATGACTTTGAGATCCTTGAGCACGCTGAACGTCGTCGTGCTTGCACCGAAGTCGACGATCGCGACGAACTTGTCGGCGCCCGCATCGGGCATTTGATGGGTCAAGAGCTGGCACGCGTTCTCGACGGCGAATGCCTCGACGTCGACGACGCGCGGCAGGAGCCCTGCTGCTTCGACGGCCGCACGACGCTGCTCGACGTTCTCGGTACGAGTCGCGACGAGAAGGACGTCCTGCATGTCGGGGTCGCGCTCGCTCTGGCCGATGACCTCGAAGTCGTAGCTGACCTCTTCCATCGGGAACGGGATGTATTGGTCCGCCTGCAGCTCGACCTGACTCTCGAGATCTGCGACGCTGAGGTTCTTCGGCATTTGAATCACTTTCGTGATTGCGGCGTCACCGCTGATCGCGATCGCGACCTCGCGGGTCTTCGTGCCGGAACGTTTCACCGCGCGCCTGATCGCTTCGCCGACGGCGTCGGCATCGACGATCGCTTTTTCATTGATGGCATTCGGAGGTGTCGCCTCGGCGGCGAATGACTCGACGCGGTAACCACGGCCGGCGCCGCCGAGCTCGACGAGCTTGACGGACGAAGTCGTTATGTCAAGGCCGATGAGGGACCGTTTGTTGCGACTCGCAAACACCGCTTTTCCTTTCCAACTCGCGCAGTTGGGTTAGAATGCTACGCACGTCCAGAGTTAACGCATTTAACTATATCTCACTAG
>DATBLZ010000088.1:0-22452 GCA_036555065.1 Gammaproteobacteria bacterium | reverse complement strand
TCTTTGCATCGTCGACCTGAACGAGATCACGAGACCTGAGATCGTCGCGCGCTGGTGGCTGCCCGGCATGCACCGCGCCGGCGGCGAGACGCCGACGGCGCCGCGTGGCCGGCGCTATGCCCTCCACCACATGCTCGTCGCCGGCGACCGGGGCTACGCCGCGTGGCGCGACGGTGGGCTCACGATTCATGACGTCAGCGACGCGGCGATCCCGCGACTCTTGGCGCACATCAATTGGTCGCCGCCGTATCCGGGCGGCACGCACACGGCGTTGCCGCTGCCGGGACGCGGTCTTGCGGTCGTCGCCGACGAGTCGAACGCCGATTTCTGCGCGAAGGGGTTGTTCTACACGTGGGTCGTCGACGTGCGTGCGGACGAGAATCCCGTGCCGATCGCGACGTTGCCGACGCCCACGGGCTTCGACTTCTGCGCCATGGGTAACTTCGGGCCGCACAACCTCCATGAGAACCGGCCCGGGAGCTTCGTCAGCGAAGAAACGATCTTCGCGACCTATCACAATGCCGGTGTGCGCGTGTTCGACATCCGCGACCAATACCAACCCAAGGAAATCGCCTCGTGGGTGCCGCCCGTTCCTGAGCGCATGGTCGACCCGCGCCCGAACGTCGCGCGCTCGGCGCTCACTTGCGATTGCTACGTGACGAGCGAAGGGCTCATGTACGTCACGGACTGGAACGCAGGGCTCAACGTGCTCGAGTACTTGGGCTAACGCCGGCTGCGCCGCGACGGTTACTACTGGCGCGGCGTGGCGGCGTTCGACGTTCCTGCGAAGAGCGTCCGGCCGTCCGTAAACGTAACGGTGGAAATGTTCGCCGTGGCGCTGCCGTTCCGGGCCTGCCAGCCATCGACCTTGAGCACCGTGCCCGGGGGCAAGTCCTCCCGGCGCCAGCCGCGGCGGATCAAACCGTTCGCGCCGCCCATCTCGAGCGCCCAATTGACGACCGTGCCGTCGGGTTGCGCGACGTCGATGAATATCCACGCGTGCGGATTCGACCAGCGCATGTCGGTGACCTTGCCCGTGAGCTGAACGGCCCGCTCGCTGTCGTATTCCGCCGAGAATGAGTGGTGCGCCGCAACCGGGGCGACCGACAAAATGCCGGCGAGAACGGCCAGACCTCGAGCGCCGCGCTCGAGCCCGGCGATTCGCAATCTCCTCGTCACCTCAGCCCTCCTCTTCTTGCCGCGCGCGGTATTCATCGCGAACGTCCTTCAAGTGCTGCAAATCGTTGTTGTCCTCGTGGCACGCGACCTCGAGGAGCTCGTCGGGCCGCCGGTCGAGCGGAATCTCGATCGTCCATGGCCGCGTGTACGCGATCGGGTCCGACACCGTTGCCCGATAGATGACTCGATCGGTGCCGACCGGTGTAAACGTTTCGACGACGGTCTCTGCATGCGTGATGACGTCGCCGACCTCGTTGAGCCACGCTTTGCCGTTGAAATTCCGCGCCTCGACGACGAGCGTGTCGCCGTCCCAGCGGCCGACGGAACTGCCCATCCAGAAGCGCTCGTCATCCGGCGGGTGCGCGCGGCCGTCGAGCGCGATCTGCCGCCACGCCATACGTTCGAAGAGCACGACGACGTAGTCCTCGGTCTGCACGATGTGCGCCGGCGATGGAATATAGTGCGAGCGGGGGATGCCGGCGACGAAGCAGTGCGCGGTCGGGTCGTCGTAGCCGCGATGCGGGAGCTCGCGGTCGAGGCGCTCGGTGCGCGCCCACGCCTGATAGGGGAGCCGGCCATCGGGCGGATCGATGACGACGCCGCGACTCGCGGGCGTGAGGAAGTTCTCCGCGTGCGCCTCGAGCCCGTAATTCGCGCCGCCGGCGTCGCTTTGGTAGTAGCCGTTGAGATCGGGCGTACCGTCGGGGAGACGCGGGATCTCGGCCGGCGTCGTCAACGTCGGAAGCTCGCCGCCGGCGGCGGCATCAAACGGTGCGTTGTCGGGTGGCGGCGCTGCGGGATACCACGTGTGCAAGTCCGGCTCGAAGGCCCCGCTCGCCTCCTCGACCTCGGCCTGACACTGATACTCGTTTAGGCGCGCGAGATCCTCGCGCCGCTGCAGCGTCATCCGGATCGTCCACGGCTCGGCGAACACTTTCGCGTCCTCGAACGTGATCTCGTAGTCGATCGTGTCGGCGTCGAGCATGCGGTAGCGTTCGACCAGGCGCAGCCTTTCGCTGTGAAAATTGCCAGCCGCGTCGAGCCACGTGCCGGGGTTGTGATCCGTGACCTCGACGACGAGCACGTCGCCTTCCCAGCGGCCGCGCGAATGGCCCATCCACGACCCGATACCGGGATAGAGCTGCGGCGCGCCGCTCATATAAATGAGGCGGTAGACCTGCGACCACTCGAACGTCATCGCAATGTGCTCGCGCGCTTGGAATATCTGGAACGGGAGCTCGAGGTACATGATGCGCGGGACGCCCGGCATGTAGCAGCGGACGAGCGGATCGGCGGTCGCGCGGCTCGCAAAGTTCGCGCGCTTCTGCTCGAGCGCCCACGGTTGATACGGAATCGTCGCGAGCGCTTCGAGGTCTTCGGCAGCGCGGTTTTGGGCCTGCCAGATCCCTTGGAGGTCGGGCTTGCCGTCGGCGGTGCGTGGCAGCGTGTCCGAGCACGCGGCCGCTACTAGGAAAATCGATACGATCGCACAACGAAACAGCATGACGTCCCCCGTGGCGCGACGAAAATTCTATAATTCATCGATGCGCATCACCAGACGCACGCTGCTGTACCGCTTGGCGCTCGGCGCCGGTGCGGGCGCGCTCGGGCCGCTCTTGCCGCGGCGCGCGCGCGCGCAGGACGCGGAGGCAGAGGTCCTTGCGCGGCAGCTGCACGCCGATCTCGCGCGCCACGCAAGCTTCGGCGACAAATTCTCGGGAGGGCCGGGCGATATCGCCACCGCGAGTTGGATCGCGTCACGGCTCGGCGCGAGCAGCTATGACGTCATGGAGTCGGAGTTCGCCGCGCCTTTCTTCGTCAAGCGAGCGGCCACACTGACGACGGGAGTCGCTGCGGCCGAGGTCGTCCCGCAAGCGCCCGTCGTCGTAACGGGCAGCGCCGGCGTGACCGCGCGGCTCGCGCACGTCGATGCCGGCGACGGCACCGCCGTCGGCAACGTTCGCGGGCGCATCGCGCTCATCGTTGCGCCGTTCGCCCGACACGCGGCGCTCTTCGCCGACCGCGGCATCGGTCTGACCGTGCGCACCGCGGCCGACCAAGGCGCTGCGGCCATCGTCATCGTGACGACGGGGCCGAGCGGCGAAGTCACCGCGCTCAACGCTCCCGAAGAGCCATTCGTGCCGATTCCGACGGCTCTACTCGCCCCGAAATACGCCGCGCCTTTCGTTGACGCAGCACGGTCCGGCGCCGAGGCGACGTTGGTCCTCGATGGGGACGCGACGCATCGGCCTTGCAAGAACCTCGTCGGCCGCATCGAGCGCGGCGCTCGGTGGATCGCGCTATCGACGCCGCGGACCGGTTGGTACGGCTGCGTCGCCGAGCGCGGCACGGGAACGGCCGTGTTTCTCGAGCTCGCCGACTGGGCCGCTCACCGCTTCCCCGATCACTCGATCTTCGTCATGAATACGGGCGGTCACGAGTATCTCTTCGCGGGCTCGCACCGCGTGCTCGATCAGGCGCCGCCGCCTGCCGCTACGGTTGCGTGGGCGCACATCGGCGCAACGCTCGCGGCTCGCGCGGCCGAAGACCGGAATGGGGAAACCGTCATGCTCGACACCGCCGATCCCGATCGCACGCTGATGGCAACCGAAGGCGCACGCGCGGCCGCCACTGCCGGATTCGCCGGCATCGAGGGCATCACCGGGCCCGTCGCGGTGCGGCCGCGTGCCGGCGAGCTCTCGACGTTCACGGACTTGGGCTATGCGAATGCCTTCGCCGTGCTCGGCCTGCACCGCTGGTTCCACACGATCGAAGATACGTTGGAGCGCGTCGACGCCAAGCTCCTTGTTCCCGTTTTGAGTGCACACCAGCGCACGATCGAGCGGTTGGTGGGAGCGTGAGCGACAACTGTGGGAGCGGCTTCAGCCGCGATCGGTCGCGACTAAAGTTGCTCCCACACGCAGTTGTGACGCGTATCGTGAAATTGCCGCTGAAGTATTCTCAGCAGGCACGCACGCGCGTATTCTCTCGCGCGTGGACATCACGATCCTCGCTTATCTCGAGCCCGGAGACGACAAGCCCGACGTCGTCATGGACCAGGTCGCGGCCGGGCTCGAAACCGCGGGACACAAGACGTCGATCCTGACGATTCGTCACGACGTCAACGAGATCGTCGAGGGACTCAAGAAACGCAAGCCCGACCTCGTCTTCAACCTCGTCGAATCGTTCGGCGACGACATTCTCGGCGGCGTCATCGGCGTCGCGGGGCTCCTCGATCTTCTGCAGCTGCCTTATACGGGCGGCGGCCCCGGCGAGATCTTTCTCCAGGAGGACAAGGGGCTCTCGAAGAAACTCCTCGCGTTCGAGTCCATTCCGTATCCCGACTTCGCGACATTCACGGCGAATGCCGAGTTCGAGACCGGCGGCAACTTGCGCATGCCGTTGTTCGTGAAGCCCCTGCGCATGGATGCGTCGATCGGCATCGACGAGCGCTCCCTCGTGCGCAACACGCAGCAGTTGCTCGAGCGCGTGCAGTACATTCACAAGACGTTCGGCGACGCGGCGCTCGCCGAGGAATACATCGAAGGACGCGAGTTCTACGTCGGGGTCATCGGCAACCAAGAGCTCACGGCGTTCCCGCCGCTCGAGATGGATTTCTCGGGCTTGAGCACCGGCGCCGTCCGAATCATGGACAGCGAGGCGAAATTCGACACGACGAGCGAACGGTTCCGCGGCACGAAAGCCGTCTTCCCTGATCTCGAGCCCGAGCTCAACGCCCGGTTACAGAAAGTCTCGCTCGAGGCCTACAGGGCGTTGCGCGTCTGCGATTACGGCCGTATCGATCTGCGGCTCAAGGAGACCGGCGAGATCTTCGTGATCGAAGTCAACGCGAGCTGCTATCTCGAGAAGAGCAGCGAGTTCGCGACGGCCGCCGCTGCGCACGGTATCGCGTACCCCGAGCTCTTGAACCGTATCGCCGAGCTCGCGATCGAGCGCTGGAAGCATCGCGCCAAGCAACAGCGTAAGCGCAAGAGAGCCCGCACGGCAGCGCTAGCCTGAGCCCGTGCTCGGTCCCGTGCTCGCCGCCGGGCCCGGCGCCGGCGTCGGCTCCGGGAAGTACGCGCCGCGATGCACGAAGTTCATCGCGAGCGACGTCACGAGGATCGTGACCGAAACGGCCGCCCTGTCCTCCGCGCCCACGGGATAAACCTGCTTGAGCGCATCGGCGCGCTTCGCGAGGTCGCGCACGAGGCCGCGGGTCTTCTCGGGGAAGTGCCCCGTCCAGCGAAAGACATCGGCCATGAGCTGCCGCTCGAGCCGTCGAATGAGCTCTGCGGCCGGACGCGTCTCGCCCGCGGGGGCTTGCTGCTCCGTCTCCGCGAGATCGGCGAAGATCGCGCGCAGATCGCCGTCGAGACCTGCCGCACCGGGCTCGGTTTCCGGGGCCGCCGCCTTGTAGAAGTCGCCGAGAGACACATCGAGATCGCCGACGGCCTCATCGCGCTCGATTGCGGTGACGAGCGGGTCGCGCGCCGCGAGCTCAGCCATCGCCCGCGCGCAGAACTCCAATTTCGCGAGCGCCGTTGGCCACTGTGCATAGTCGGCGCGCCAATCTCGGTCCGGCGTCATCCAGACCGCGAAGGTCTCGGACCAATCCTCGTCGGGGTGCTTTTGCGCATACCACCCGGGCAAATGCCGCACGAACCGCCGGCTGAACGGTTGCGGCCGATAGTCGTCGCGATACGGTTGCGTGAGCGAGCCGAACACTTTGACCCAGGCTTCGTCATCGTAGAGGCGATACGCGTAATTGATGACGTGGCCCATCTCGTGCCGCAAGTAACGCAGGATATCTTTGCCGTTGAATCCCTCGATGACGCCGACCTCCTCGCCGTGAAGCTCCGTGAGCTCCGGGCGCGCGAGATAGAACGGAATCCCGATGGCGACCGTGCCGAAAGGCACGCCCCATTCCGTCGTCAAATAGAACTCGGGCACGAGGCGCGTAATGCCGACGCGTTTGAGCTCGCCGCGAAACTCCTCGATGACGGGCGCCAGGCGCGTGCCGTCGATCGTGAGCCCGAGATCGCGGATCTTCGAGCCGAAGAGATTGGACTCGCGAAACGGGCGGTCGGCGGGCATGGACGCTAGGCGGCTACCCGCGTTGGGTGCTAGTTCTGCGGTTGCGGGCGCAGGTAATAGTTGAAGGCTGCGCCGCGGCCGCGCGCGTTCGCCCAGGTGACGAGCATCTCCTCGAGCGTGTTCGCGAAGCGCAGCGGTCCGAAGTCGACGACCTCGAGATCCATGCCCTTGATGAGCTCGGCGACCACGGCTTTCGCTTCGGCGTCGTTTCCCGCGATCGGAATCGTGATGGGTCCGCCGGCGGTCTCGGGATCGACCATTTGGCGGAAGTTCAACGTGTTGAACGCCTTGACGACGCGCGCATTCGGCGCCGCGGCTTGAATGAGCTCGGCGTTCGAGCCCCCCGGCACTCCGTGATTGGCCCAGCCGTCGGGCGTATTGCGGTCGACGCGATTCGTCGGGTCGATGATGATCTTGCCCGAAAGATCGCCGAGATCCTTCGTCACCTGCTCGGCCGCGGTGCCGGGCACGGCGAGCAGAACGATGTCGGCGCCGGCGACGGCTTCCCGCTGAGTCGTCGCCGAGGCGTTCGCGCCCGTGCGCGCAACGAGGTCCTTGACCTCCTGACGCGACGGATCGCGCGAGCCGTAGACGATCGTGTGTCCTTGTGCTGCGAACTCGGGCCCGAGCGCGCCGCCGACGTTGCCCGTGCCGATCACGGCGATTCGCGCCGCGAACGCGGGTGCTGCAAGCGCGGCCGACGCCGCGAGCGAAACGATGGTCGCGGTGACTATTCTCTGCGTGCGCATGGATCGTCCTTATTTCTTATGAGATCTGCGGGACTTTGATTATACCGAGGCGCACGCTTTAGAATCGGGCCATGCGCAGTCCGCATGCACATTGGGCCTTGCTCGGCGCGGCACTCGTCATAAGTGTTGCCGCAGCGCAATCGAACGACGGAACACCAACCGGTTCGGCGCCCGTATCGCCGCTGCGCGCGGCGCCCGCCGAGACGACGGCCGCCGCGGTCGCCGATCCGCACTGGCAAGTTCCGCGCACGTCGTGGGGGCAGCCGAGCTTCGAAGGGGTCTGGAGCACCGACGATCTGCGCAGCGTCCCACTCAACCGGCCCGCAAGCTTCGGCACGCGCGCAACGCTCGACGAGGCGGAGTTCCGCGAGCGCGCCGCACGCGACGAAGAAGGGCGCGCCGGCCCCGGCAGCTTCCTGCAATGGGAATGGGGCGTGCGGACGTTCGGCTACACCTCGCTCGTGATCGACCCGCCGAACGGGCAGATCCCTAAGCTCACGCCGGCAGGAGAAGCGCTGGCGGCGACACGGGTTCGCGGCACCTTCGGTCCGGGACCGTTCGACTCGCTCGAGGACTTCACGCTTTACGACCGCTGCATCACGCGCGGCGCGCTCGGCTCGCTGCTGCCCGTGATCTACGGCAACGGGCTGCGCATCACGCAGAGCCCCGACGCCATCGCGATCACCTACGAGATGATCCACGACACGCGCGTCGTCCCGCTCGACGGACGCGCCGCGCTCGAGGACGACATGCGCCAATGGATGGGCAGCGCGCGCGGCCGGTGGGATGGCGACACGCTCGTCGTCGAAAGCGCCGGTTTCACGGATCGAACGAGCTTGGGCGTCAACGGCGGCGGCTCGCCGAATAGCGAGGCGTTAAGACTCACCGAGCGCTTCACGCGCGTCGATCCGGACATGATCGAATACGTCGCGACCGTCGTGGATCCGGTTGCGTACACGGCGCCGTACACGCTGCGGCTCATGATCACGAAGCGGCCCGGATACGAAATGCTCGAGTACTCGTGCCACGAGGGCAACGGCGCGGTGCGCAACGCCCTCTCGGGCGAGCGCGTCTACGAGAAGCAAGTGGCCGAAGCGCGCGCGAAAGGATTGCCGCCGCCGGCGCGCGCGACCGAGCACGAGCAAATCCGAAACGGCGTTCCGGATCCGTCCGCAGTCATCGATATCAACGCCGGCGAATAACGGCCGTCATACAATCCGGGGCATGAAAAAAACCGCAGCACTTTCCGTCGCACTCGGCATCCTGTTCCTTTCCTTGGTAGGCGTGGTCAAAGCACAGGCCCCGGACGGACAGCGTATATATGAGTCCACGTGCGCGGTCTGCCATGACGCCGGCCTCGACCGTGCTCCGGATCGCGAGACGCTCGCGCTCTTGCCGCCCGAGGCGATCCTGGCCGCGCTCGAGCGCGGCAACATGGTCAGCATGGCCGTGACGCTGTCGACGGCCCAGCGGCGCATCGTCGCCGAGCATCTCGCGGGCCGGCCGCTCACGGCCGAGCTTTCGTTCACGCCGAGCCCCGCGGCCATGTGCGCGCGGCAAGATTCGTTCACGGCCGGCACGCCGCTTTGGCAAGGCTGGGGCGGCGTGGGCTTAGGCAACGGGCGCTATCAGTCCGCGGGCGCAGGACTCACGGCCGAAGATGTCGCGAAGCTCAAGGTCAAGTGGGCCTTCGCCTATCCGGGCGACATCCGCGCGTACGCGCCGCCGACGGTTGCCGGCGGACGCTTGTTCGTCGGCAGCGCCGGCGGAGTCGTCTATTCGCTCGACGCAAAGACCGGCTGCGTGCACTGGTATCACGAGGCGGGTGCCGAGGTTCGGACCGCAACGACGATCGCGACGATCGAATCCGGCGGACGCACGCGTGAAGCCGTGTTCTTCGGCGACCAGCGCGCGTTCGCGCATGCCGTCGATGCGGCGACGGGCGAAGAGATTTGGCGCACGAAAGTCGACGATTATCCGCTCGCGCGGCTTTCGAGCTCGCCGATTTATCATGCCGGCCGCCTCTACGTCGGCGTCGCCTCGGGAGAAGAGGCCGCGGGCGCCGCGCCCGCTTACGAGTGTTGCCGCTTCCGCGGCAGTCTCGTCGCACTGAACGCCGCGACGGGCGCTATCGTCTGGAAAACGTATACGGTCGATCCGCCGCAGCCGACGACGAAGAACGCCGTCGGCACGCAGCTCTGGGGCCCTTCGGGCGCACCGATCTGGTCGAGCCCCGCAGTCGACCCCGAGCGCAACGTCGTTTACGCAACCACGGGCAACAACTACAGCAATCCGGCAACGCCGTTGAGCGATGCGTTCGTCGCGTTCGATCTCGACACGGGACGGATCCGTTGGTCGCGGCAGATGACCGAGGGCGACGCGTGGATCGCGGCATGCCGCCTCGAGGACAAAACGAATTGCCCCGACGCGGAGGCGCCCGATTTCGACTTCGGCGCCTCGCCGATTCTCGTGACGCTTGCCGACGGCAAAGACCTCGTCGTCGCCGGCCAGAAATCCGGCGTCGTCCACGCGCTCGACCCCGATCGCGACGGCGCGCTCGTTTGGCAGCAGCGCGTCGGCCAAGGCGGATCGATGGGCGGCGTCCAGTGGGGCTCGGCGACGGACGGCGAGCGCATGTACGTTGCCGTCTCCGACATCCGCCGCATCCCCGTCAAGAACGCTTGGGCAACCGAGGCCGATCGCGCCGCAGGCGGCGGCATGTTCGCGCTCGATCTTCGCGACGGTGCACGCGTTTGGTACACGCCGCCCGCACCGTGCGATGAGCGGCCGCGCTGCGCGCCCGCGCAACCCGGTGCCGTCAGCGCGATTCCGGGCGTGGCGTTTTCGGGCTCGATGGACGGGCACCTGCGCGCCTATTCGACGGCCGACGGCTCGATCCTGCTCGATCTCGATACGATTCGCGCCTACACGACCGTCAACGGCGTGCCGGGCCAAGGCGGCTCGCTCGACGGCGCAGGCCCGACGATCGCCGACGGCATCGTCTACGTGAACTCGGGCTACCCCAACGGCGGCGGCATGCCCGGCAACGTGCTGCTCGCGCTCACGGTCGACGGCCGGTAGACGTAGCAACAGGACCATGGTGGTCGGCACCCTCGGAACGGAGGTTTTTGCCGTCGGCTTACTCGTCCTCGCCCTCGTGCTGTTCGCTTGGGCGCGTTGGCGGCACGACATCGTCGCTCTGCTCGTTCTCCTGCTCGCAGTCCTGGGCGGGCTCGTGGCACCCGCTGCGGCATTCCTCGGTTTCGGACACCCGGCGGTCATTACGGTGGCCGCCGTGCTCATTTTCAGCCGCGCGTTGGAGTCTACGGGCGTGGTCGGCGTTCTGGCGCGCATCGGCGTCGCGGATCAACCATCGATAGCTCGGCAAGTGGCGCTTTTCTGCGCAATCGGCGCCTTGCTCTCCGCTTTCGTAAATAACGTCGGCGCTCTCGCGATGTTGATGCCGCTCGCGATCGCGACCGCCCGGCGGCACGGTCATAGCCCGAGCCGGATATTGATGCCGCTGTCGTTCGCCACGATGCTCGGCGGCATGACCACACTCATCGGAACTCCGCCGAACATCATTGTGTCTTCCTATCGATCCGGCGCGCTCGGCGCGCAGTTTGCGCTGTTCGACTTCGTTCCCGTCGGCGCGGCAGTTGCGGTGCTCGGTCTCGGGTTTCTCGCGGCCGTCGGCTGGCGCTTCATTCCCTCGAGCCGCGCGCCCGTCCGGGCGTTCGAGGGCGTGGACGAATATATCGCCGAGCTGCACTTGCCGGCGGAGTCGGAGCTCCTCGATCAATCGGCCGCCGAAGTCTCGAAGAAGCTCGCAGAGCGCGACATCGTTCTGCTCGGCATCGTTCGCAAGGGCCGGTGGACGCTCGGCGTCACGCATTGGACGCGGCTCGCGAGCGGCGATGCGCTGCTCGTCGAAGGCGCTCCCGAGGCGCTCGCGCGCCTCCAAGGGTGGGCCGGCATCTCGCTCGGCGCACCGCCGAGGCCGGACGAGAAATTGAAGCCTTCCGATACGACCGTCGCGGAAGTCGTGCTGCGACCGGCGTCGCCGCCGATAGGCTCGACACCCGAGGAGCTGCGCATCCGTTCTCGTTATCACGTGAATATACTCGGTGTTGCGCGCCAGGGCTCGCAGCATTTTGGCGCGCTCAAGGCCTTGCGCTTCGAGCCCGGCGACGTGCTGTTGCTGCAGGGCGACCCCGCGGATGTCGCCGACGCGGTGAGCGCCTTCGACGCATTGCCGCTCGGCGACCGGCGGCTCGTGATTCACGACCGCCGCGCCGGTGCGATTGCGGTCGCATGTTTCGGCGCCGCGCTTGCTGCGATCGCCTTCGGGCTCGCGCCGCCTGCGCTCGCGCTAGTTGCAGGCGTCGTAGTGTTGCTGCTCAGTCGCGTCGTCCGTGCGCGTGATCTCTACCGATCGCTCGACGGCCCCGTGCTCGTCGTCCTCGCAGCGCTCCTACCCGTGGGACAGTCCCTCGAGGCGACCGGCGTCACGGAGCTCCTGAGCCGAGGGCTCCTCATGTTTACGGCGGAGCAGTCCGCTTACGTCTCTCTCGTCGTCGTGCTTCTGATTACGATGTCCGTCTCAGACCTCATGAACAACGCCGCAACTGCGGTCATCATGACTCCGATCGCCGCAACGGTTGCCACCGGCTTGGGCGTCAGCGCCGACCCGTTCTTGATGGCCGTCGCAATCGGCGCTTCGTGCGCATTTCTCACGCCGATAGGCCATCAGAACAATTTGCTCGTCATGGGGCCGGGCGGATACCGATTCGGCGACTATTGGCGCGTGGGCCTGCCGCTCGAGATTCTGATCGTCGCAGTCGCGACACCAATTTTGCCCTATTTCTGGCCGTTCGTGCCGTGACGCATGCGACGTCGGCCCCGTCGTGAGCCGCAGCTGGATCGGGCTTGCGTTGCTGGCCACTGTGACGTCGCTCCCGGAGCTCGCAACCGGACCCACGATCATTGCCGTCGACGCCACGTAGACGACATTTCTGTGGCGCCGTTTTCCCTCGGCACGAAGTCCTCGGGCAACGGAAAAGCGCTCAGGTCTTTGGCTATACCGGCATGGATGAACGAATCTACCCACTCGTAGACGTCATGCTGCCTTACCGAGCGGCGGATGCGACGCATGCGGGCCCGCCGCTCGCTCATGGACATGGTGTAGGCGATGTGGATAGCGTCGGCGACACCCTCGATATCGTAGGGATTCACGAGCAGAGCGCCGTTCTGTAACTGTGCCGCCGCGCCGGCGAACTCCGATAGGATCAGGACGCAATCTTCTTCGATCGAGCAGGCCGAGTACTCCTTGGCCACGAGATTCATGCCGTCCTTGAGCGGCGTCACGAGCGCGATTTCCGCGCCCCTGTAATAGGCCAAGAGGTCGGCCTCCGAGAGGTGCCGGTATACGTAGTGAATCGGAACCCACCCGCCCGGACGCGTGAACTCGCCGTTGATCTCGCCGACGAGGCCCTCGATGCGCGCCTTGAGATCGTGATACTCAGGAATCTGCTCGCGGGACGGGACGACGACTTGAATCAACGTGACTCGCTCGCGCAATTTCGGGTAGCGTCGTAGCGCATTACGAAATGCCAAGAGTCGGTACGGAATGCCTTTCGTGTAGTCGAGGCGATCTATTCCCAGCAGCCGCTGTCTATTGGGCAACTCGCGGTGCAGTTCCTCGACCTTGGTGGCCACGTCCGGAGCTCCCGCACGACGCACCAACCTGTTGTAGTCGATGCTGATCGGAAAGCTGCCGACGCGAACCCGGCGGTCGCCGTCCTCGATGGTCACCACACGACCGGAGCCGTGAACCTCGACGTCATCCGCGAGCGTCCTGATGCAGTGCACGAAGTTGCGCCGGTCCCGGAGCGTCTGGAATCCGACGAGGTCGTAGTCGAGCAACGCCCGTAGGATCTCGAATCGCCACGGTAGCTTCGCAAAAACGTCGAGCGAAGGGAACGGCGTATGGAGAAAGAAAGCAGTGCGCATCCGGGCACGCCGCCGGCGCAGCTCGCTGCCGAGGTGTATCAGGTGATAGTCGTGCACCCAGACGAAATCCCGGCGTTTGGCCTCGCGCGCTACCGCATGGGCGAATTTGCGATTGACGTCGAGATACACGCGCCAGTACGTGGGATCGAAATTGCACAGGGACTGCAGATCGTGAAACAGCGGCCAGACGATCTCGTTCGAGAAGCCGCGGTAAAAGCCGCGGACCTCGTCCTTGGTCAAAGGCACGCTCCGCAGCTGAAGGCCGATGTCGCGCGCCGCACGAGCCAAGGCACTCCCCGCCCGGGCATCGAAGTCCGCCGTGCCCGGCCAGCCGATCCACACACCGCCGCGGTGGCGGAGGATCGGCAGCAAAGCGCTGACGAGACCGCCGGAGCCGGGGTGGCAACGCCATTTCCCGTCCGCGTCTTGGGCGAGCGTCACCGGTAGCCGGTTCGACGCAACAATCAAGCGCTGGCGCACGGCCCGCGGGGCCACTAGGACGCGTCCGGTGCGGGCTGCATGTAGAGGGTTCTCGTCGGATACGCGAACACGATGCCCTCGGTCGCAAAAGCTCGAACGATGCCAAGGTTCACTGCCTGCTGGATGTCCATGTACGCGTTGTAATCGGCATTCAGCACGAAGTACACGACCTCGAACACGAGCGCGGAGTCGCCGAAGGATTGGAAATGCGCCCGGTCGAAACGCGTGCCGTCAAGCTCCTCGATACACTGCCGTGCGATTTGCGGTATTCGCTGCAACTTCGCCGGCGCGGTCTGGTAGACAATGCCAAAGCTGAACACGACGCGCCGTTCCGCCATGCGCTTGTAGTTCCGAATTCGGCTATTCAGTAGATCCGAGTTCGCCAGGATGATCTGCTCGCCCGAGAGGCTCCGCAAACGCGTGGTCTTGAGGCCGATGTACTCGACCGTACCGAGGACCTGATCGACGATGATGAAATCACCGACGACGAAAGGCTTGTCCAAAACGATAGACAGCGAGGCAAACACATCGCCTAAGACGTTTTGAACGGCTAGCGCCACCGCGATCCCGCCGATGCCGAGGCTTGCGACGAGGGCCGTAATGTCGAATCCCAAGTTGCTGAGGATCAGCAAACCGACCAGCGACCATGCGCCAAGGCGGCCGACGAAGCCGAGCACTGCCATCGTGGCCACGCTCGCCGCGTCGTCGCTGCGCTTGGCACGCACCTGGTGCCGGAGCCACTCGCTGATACCGCGATTTGCCCACACCGCAACCTGCAGCCAGAGGGTAATCGTGACGAGGGCTTCGACGATCCTCTCCAGACGCGCAGGGAGCGGGGCGATCTCGCCAAAGACGAACAGCGCCGCCGCGCCGGCCGCGAGCCAGCTCGTGCTCTCGAGAACGCCCGCCAAGAGCGCCCCCACCGCGGTTCCCGCCTTCCCGCCCTGCCCAAGCCGGCGCTTGACGGCACGATCGGCAAAGCGAACGACCAGCGCCGCGAGCACGCCTGCGCCGATTCCCGCCAGCCAGACGGTCAGCAAACTGCCGGAGATCTGGTTCACGAGCGAGCTCATTGACATCCCCGTGCACTGTTCCAGCGTTGCAGAAACAACAGGAGGTCCTCCGGTGGTCGGAGCCACAAGTGCGCCTCCGTCGGGCGCAACGCGTCCCTGACGAGCCCGCCTACTCCGCCTGCGGGAAGCGCCCCGAAAGCGTCTTCATCCGTGTAGTCGTCGCCGAGATAAGCGATGACTGAGTCAGGTCCGCACTCGTGCGCGAGCGTTCGCACGACGTCGCCCTTGTCACGACCAACTGCACCGAGCTCGATGCCGCCGTCGAACGCGCGCAGCGTGACTTCCTTGGGGCTTCCCAACGACGACCACCGACGCAAGAGGTCACGGCGAATCGAAGCGATCTGGTGCGTCGGCAGCCCGCGCCAATGAAACGCGATGCTCGCAGGCTTGCGCTCGGCGCGCGCGCCCAATGCCGCGAGGTCTTCGGCCCAGTCGTCCGCGGCCACGAGCGCGGCGAGCGCCGCCTCGGGCAGCTGCTTGATCTCGTAAGTGCCGTCCGGCATGAGTCGTTCCCAGCCGTGAACGCCCCACATCTCCGGACGCTCGCGTAGATGCAGCAATGGAACGAGACCTCGTGTCCAGCGTCCGCTGACGATGACGAGCCGTGTTCTTTCGCCTTTGATGACTTCGTCGAGCGCAGCCAGGACGCCCGGATAAGGAACAGCCCGTGCCGCGTCGATCTGGAACGGCGCGAGCGTGCCGTCATAGTCGAGCAGCAACGCTGCCGTCCTTGCGGTCGAGGCGGCCGCGAAGAAGTCTTCCAAGTCGAAGCCTCTGCGCAAGCTTTTCATTGCATCCACCGGCTATCTTCAATGACCTCGATGCGCTCGCCGGTGCCGTGTTGCAAAGCCACCATGAGCGCGAGGTATTCGCGCACCTGTCGCGTCAAGAGAAAGTTCTCGCGGACGAATTCACGCGCCTTGCGCCCCATCTCCGCGAATCGCGCGGGGTGGTTCAATAGGTAACGAATGCGCAACGCGGCGCCCTCGGGCGAGCGCACGAGGAACCCTGTGTGGTGATCGATCACCTGTAGCCTGATGCCGCCGGTGTCCCCGCCGATGACCGCCTTACCTTTCCACATGGCTTCGGCCACGGTCAGACCGAATCCTTCGCGCAGGGACTTCTGTAGGACGAAATCGGCCCCGCGCTGTAGCGCATTGATCGTGCGGTGCGCGTCGGGTGGCAAAAGCAGGATGTGCACGTCGCGATCGTCGCCCGCGACGTCGCGCACCTCGGCGAGCACGGCCGCGCCTTCGGGGTCGTCCGTAGCCCCGCCGCCGGCCAGCACGAGCTGCAGGCCCGGGATGAACGCCTTCGCGAGGCGATAGGCGCGAATGACGCCGACGGGGTCCTTAAAGCGATCGAAGCGCGAAACCTGCAACATCACTTTGCGCTCGGCATCGATACCAAAACGCCTGTACGCCGCTCGAATCTCTTCGTCGGCAAGCTCCATATTCTTTTCGCTCAGAGGGTCGATCGCCGGGGGCACGATGTAGCTCGGATGAGGCAGCATCTGCGCGAAGTCGGCGAGCGAAAAGACGCTCGCGTCGTACCCGGCCACTATTCCACGCAAGTAGCGCCAAACGGGCCGGTGCGGACGGCTGAGATCGATGTGGCACCGCCAGATCCACTTGCCTTTGCGCTCGGGGAAAGCCCTGAGCAGAGCCGCAGGCTGTGGGTCGTGAACGAACACGAAATCGGCATCGCGCGCGAGCTTTCCGAGCTTCTCTGCGGTCCGTCGGTTGGCTTCCTCGTACTCCTGGAGGAGCGCTGTCCCGACATCCACGGGCTGGCCCTGGAGCGCATTGTGAAAACTCTTCGTACAGCGATAGAAATCCGCGGAGCCCTCGATGATTTCCCATCGCACTTCCATGCCGAGCTCGCACTGCAACGGCACGAGCTTCTCGAGGATCTCTGCAACACCGCCGCCTTGGCGCGTCGAGTTGACGTGCAGAACCTTCGCGCCGCGCAACTTCGCTGCAAGCTGGGCGAGATTCCGTACGACGCCCTCCCCGACGACGGCCGAATAGTTCGCGACCAACGCCACTAGCGACGCTCCTCCCCGACCACGGCTCCAAGGGCGGTCGCGAGCGCAGTTCTGAGCTCCGCGAGGCTCATGAAGTATGGATCCACGGTCTCGAGGCTGCGGATCAGGTGATCGTGTACGCCGTCGAGACCAGAAAGCCACGTGCGGAAATCGTCGACGCGCTGTGGAGGTCGGCGCCGCGCGTCCACGACATGGTAGTAAATGCTCCCGAGTGAGAGCGCCGGAATGGCGGCGGAGAGCTCGGCCGGATGCGTGAGCCGTCGCCCGGTGTCGAAAACGATGGTCTGTGCGCGGCGGAAATGGAACTGGTCACGACGCCGCGCCCCCGCGGGGAACTCCGACTGGTCGAGATGCTCGTCGATGACGTTGACGACCTCCGAGCGCAAGTCCTCGAGATCCTCGAATGCGCCCGGGTCGATGATGGCGAGGCGCTCCGCAAGTCCGTACTCGAGCAGCCCGTGTGCGACCCAAGCGGCAAAGTCGTTGTTGTACTCCGGGTCGTCGAATCGCGGCCGTAGCAGCCGGCCCCAAAAGTGATAGTAGATCGAGCTCGTGTCGACCGCACCCAGGTGATCCCTGAGCTCCTGGAGGTTCTGCGCGCGTCGGCCCGTTGCGATCGACAGCAACGCGCAGTCCTTGATCACAAAAGGCTGAGTCTGCGGTCGTTCGGCCATACTGCCTACCGTTCTCAGGGCTCATCCAAAAACGCATTGCCGCGATCGCGGCGGCGCGAATGATGCTCGCGGCCACAGAATCGCTTGTCGGCCCTCGACGGGCGACGTTTAGAAGCGAGGCTACCGCTTCGGCAGGCGAGTGTCTACCGCTTAAGCTAACGCGGGAGCCCCCGAGTGCATGTGTAGTTCGCGTTGCGGGTAAGGAATTTGGACTCTGCGCTCCTTGAACTTCTCCCAGATGCGCAACAGCACTGCGCTTTTGACGTTCTGAACGCCGTTTTGGGCGTCGGCGATCCAGAAGCGTAACTGCACTTTGAGCGCGCTGTCGCCGAATTCGACGAATAGACACTTGGGCTCCGGATCCGTGAGCACGCGGCCCGTTTCTCTGGCCGCCTCCTCACAGATCGCGAGCACTTCCGGAAGATTCGAGTCGTAATGGACGCCGACGTCGACTTTGAGCCGGGTACGGTTGCTCGTATGCGTCCAGTTCTCCACGCGCTCGGAGATCAAAAGCTCGTTCGGTATCAGATGCTCTACGCCGTCGCGCGTTACGACGGACACGTAGCGACCGCCGAGCGCCGTGACCCAACCATAGGTTCCGGATACCGAAATAACGTCGCCGGGCTTGATCGACCTGTCGATGAGCAAGATCACGCCGCTGATCAGGTTGCTCACGATCTTCTGGAAACCGAACCCGATACCTAAGCCGATCGCGCCACCCAAAACCGCAAGCGCCGTGAGATCGATACCAACGCTGAGGATCGCTATCAACAGCGCGAGCGAGACGAGCACAATCTTGAGCGACTTCGCGAATAACACTTGCACCGTCGGCGAAAGCGCGCGGCTCGTCCGAATGCGTGACTCGATCAAGCCCGTCAGATAGAGCGCCAACGACAGCAGAACCGCAAGCGCGACCGTCGACTTCACGATCGTGTAGAGCGAGATGCGCAAGGTGCCAATCTCGATGGCCGCCGAGTCGAGGAGCTCGATCGTCGGGTCCAGGAGCCCCACGATGCTGAGTGCCGCGATCGCCCAGGCCGTCCAAGCGATGAGCTTGGCCCAAACGGCGTTCTTGACGAGTTGCGAGGCAAGGCGGATCGCAATCCACGCGGCCAGCAACGTCGCCGCCGTGCTCAACAGGGCGCGCGGCCAATCGAGCGTCGTCGCCACGGAAATGGACAGCCATTGCAGCGCGAGCCAGATGACCGGCAACACGAGCGGGAGCCCGAGCGCCACGGCGCGGCCTGTCTGGACGTGCGTTCTGTATTTGTCGAGCCACGGAACGATGCGGCGGTAGAGGAGGCCGGCGATTGCAAACGTGAGCGCAATGACCGCGAGCTGCGCGGCGTTGTCTAGGACGAAGACGTTTGCCAACGTCCAATCGACGATGCGATTCCAGAGGTCTAGGAATCCCTCGGGCGTGAGTAGGTTTTCCATGGGGGCACTCCAACCGTAGGTTGAGCCCCCAGTCTAGCGCGCCGAGCGGCGCGAGCGAGTCCTCTCAGAGATCGGTGCGCAGCACCATGTCGCCGTCCCACACGAGCAAGAGCTCAGGATCGGCGGGATCAGCCTTCTTGGCGAGAAAACTGAATGTCGCCGTGAACCGGTCGGGATTGGTCAATACGTTGGTTAGCTCGGCCTCGATATACGTCGGATTGAGGTTATCGAAGGTGAACACGCCGGAGCCCCCACCGGTCTGCCCATCCGGAATTTCCGCGGTGCTCACGTCAACGGGTCCCGGGACTGCGGTCCGAGACGTAGTCGTGCCGATGACCTTGATCTCGAAGACGTTGACGTTGAGGACGCCGCCCGAGGACAGCGAAGCTTCAACGAGATCGAAGCCGATATTCTCGGGCCGCGTACGCACAGGGTTGCCATTCGCGTCGACACCTGCGACTGACAAGTCGTCCGTGTCGAACTTCACCTCCACGGGGTTCGCGATGCAGGCTTCCATGGATTCGAATGTAAATCCCGCGTTTACCGTCACGGGTCCGCCGCCGATGACTTGCGTAAACTCGAATGTCTTCGTATTGAGCATATCGACGAGTGCTGATCGGTTGAAGCTCCGATCGGCGCAGCCCGAGCCGAGATCGGTGCGGATCGTGTACAACCCGTTGACGGGCTGCAGCTTTAGGAAAAAGAAGTCGAAGGTCTCGAGCTGAGCTACCCCCGTCGCGACAGTACCGACCGTCGCGCGGTCGCAGGCCGTCGTCGCGGCCAAGCTTCCGCAGGCGAGGAGTATAGACCCTGCAACTACCACCCGTGTCATCGCGTGGATCATCCACCCAAAACCAAAGATCGTCAATTGACGATCAGCGGCCTGGTTGCGTCGAGGCGGGCACGGGCAGGCCTTGCTCGGCCATGAGCCGGCGCAACAGCGCCGCGGCCTCGGGATAGCGCTTGAGCACCGCGGGCGTGTACTCGACTCCGTCGGCGACCGTGACGGGCATCCAGCCCAAGGCATTCACGGCATCGAGCCTCGCTCCATGCGCGGCGAGGAACTCGATCACGGGAATCGCGCCGCCGCGGTAGACGGCGCCGTGGAGCGCCGTCTCGCCGTTCGCGTTGACTGCGTCGACGGCGCCACCGCCGACCTCGTACGCGAGCGTCACCGCCGCGAGCGCTTCCTCGTGCGTGCCGGGATTCTCGCCCGGGGCCCAGATCCCGACGCCGGCCGCGGCCATGAGCGCCGTCGTGCCTTCGTCGGTCGTGAGCGCAGGATCCGCGCCCTGCTCGAGCAACACGCGCATGAGCGCTACGTCGCACGATTTCGCGGCTAGTAAGAAAGGCGTCGCGCCAATGCGATTCAGCTTGTTGCGATTGCCGTCGATCGGCTCTTTCGTCACGCGCGCATCGACGTCGGCGCCGGCTGCAACGAGCTTGCGCACGAGCTCGAGGCTATCGAGATTGCCGGTCGGCTCCGGCCCCGGCAGGTTGAAGCCCATGTTCCAACGCCGGGACCACGCGACCTGATGGAGGGCCGTCCAACCTTGCGCCGCGGCGTTCGGATCGGCGCCGTGCTCGAGCAGCACGGCCGCGAGCTCATAGTGCGCGTTCGTGACCGCGAGCACGAGCGCGCTCGTGCCGTCGGCGAGCGCGGCATCGACATCGACGCCGGCCGCAAGCAGCGCGCGCGTCGCCGCAATCGCGCCGTGCCGCACCGCGAACGTGAATGCCGTGAACTCGCCGCCCGCGGAAGCCGCGTCGCGTTCCGCACCCGCGGCGAGCAGCGTCGTCACGGCCGCCGCGTTGTTCTCGGCGGCGGCCCACATCAGAGCGGTCTGGCCCTTCCAGCCTTCGCGCGCGTTCGGATCGGCGCCGGCCGCAAGCAGCGCTTCGAGTGTGGCGACATCTCCCGTGCGCGCGGCCGTCATGAGCGTCGTCTCGCCTTCGGGCAGCGCGGCGTTCGGGTCCGCGCCATGCTCGAGCAATGCGCGCACCATGGGCGCGCTGCCGTTCTCGGCGGCCAAATAAATCGGCGGGACGCCATAGCGGTTCGCGGCATCGATGTGCGCGCCCGCCTCGAGCAACAGGCTCGCAAGCTCGGGATCATTTTGATGGACGGCCCAATGGAGCGCTGTCGTGCCGTCGGCATCGGCGTCGTTCGCATCCGCGCGCTCGGCGAGCAATTCACGTGCGGCCGCGGTGTCTCCCGACTTCACGGCGTCGAGCAGCGGGCTCGCGGCCGCGCCCGGCAGGCCGGCCCCTGAAAGCACAGCGAGGGCCGCGGCGAAGACGGTGCGTGGAAGAAATTTCGGACGAGCACCGCGCATGAGTGCGGATGGTAGCTTAAGGCCCCGCCTTTACGGTATCGCCGCTGCGCGGCAGTATAGAAACCCGTGACGCCGCGCCGTGTATTGTTTGCGAGCCTCATCGGCACGACGATCGAGTTCTTCGATTTCTACATTTACGGCACGGCCGCCGTGCTCGTGTTTCCGACGCTGTTCTTTCCAGCCGGCAATCCGACGACGGCGAGGCTGCAGTCGCTCGCGACGTTCGCGCTCGCGTTCTTTGCGCGCCCGATCGGCTCGGCGTTGTTCGGTCATTTCGGCGACCGCGTCGGCCGCAAGGCGACGCTCGTCGCCGCGCTCATGACGATGGGCGCATCGACCGTTGCGATCGGGCTCTTACCGACCTATGCCACGCTCGGCGTGCTCGCTCCGGCGCTGCTCGCGCTCTGCCGCTTCGGCCAAGGGCTCGGGCTCGGCGGCGAATGGGGCGGCGCGGTGCTGCTTGCGACCGAGAACGCGCCGCGCGGCCAGGAAGCCCGGTACGGCATGTTTCCGCAGCTCGGGGCACCGCTCGGCTTCATTCTCTCGACCGGCATCTTCGTGCTCCTCACCGAATATCTGACCGAGGCCGAGCTCTTCGCCTGGGGCTGGCGAGTGCCGTTCCTCGCAAGCGCGATCCTCGTGCTCGTCGGGTTGTACGTGCGACTGCGCCTCACCGAAACGCCGGAATTCGAGCGCGCGCTCGCGAACAACGAGCGCGTCCGCGTGCCGCTCGCGACCGTCGCGCGCGAGCACACGCGTATGCTCGTGCTCACGACGTTTGCAGCAGTCACGACGTTCGTCATCTTTTATCTCATGACCGTATTCACGCTGAGCTTCGGCACGACGGAGCTCGGTTTCGCACGGCAAGAATTCCTATTGCTGCAGATCGTCGGCGTGCTCTTCCTCGCAGCGACGATCCCGCTATCGGCAGTGGCTGCCGATCGCTACGGTCGTCGACCGGTCTTGATCGCCGCGACTGTGGGAATCATTGCCTTTGGTTTCGCGTTCGCGCCGCTCTTCGGCAGCGCGGGAGCGTTCAGCGCCGCCGTATTCTTGTCGCTGGGCTTGGGCCTCATGGGGCTCACCTACGGGCCGCTCGGCACGGCGCTCGCGGAGCTCTTCCCGACGGCCGTGCGCTACACGGGCGCATCGGTCGCCTTCAATCTCGCCGGAATTCTCGGCGGCTCGCTCGCGCCGTACATCGCAACGTGGCTCGCCGACAAATACGGTGTCGCGTATGTCGGGTATTACTTGTCGGCGGCCGGCCTGCTGACGCTCGTGGCGCTGCTATTGCTCCCTTCAGCTACGGTTAAGCGATCGGGCCATAAGCTGTCGCCATGAACATCGTGTATGCGGCGGAGAAACCCA
>DATBLZ010000163.1:0-5439 GCA_036555065.1 Gammaproteobacteria bacterium | reverse complement strand
CAAGGCCCCGACCGGCATCGTCGACCACTTTGCGATCGCGGTCGACGGCTTCGAGCGCGAGTCGGCAACTCAGTCGCTTATGGCGCTCGGGCTAGCGCCCGAGCAGAACCTCGACTACGGGTTCCACGTCCGCGATCCGGCGGGAATCCCCGTGCAGATCGTGCGGACCTAGGCGCCCAGGCGCGCATCCGGACTCTCTACGGCGGCGGGGCCGTCCGACACGGCGTCGGATGCCATTCTGCGCCATCGGGCTCGAGCTTGAAATGCGTGCTCGTGTAGAAGGGCTCGTTCAAGTACTGCGGATCCTCGACGATCGTGACGACCAGGAGCCACACATCGCCGTTCGCTTGCTGCGGCAAGCGGTGGAAGTACTCCGTGATCGCGGCGTCCTCGCTGTAGGGAACGCCATTCTTGCGCAGATAGCCCGCACGGAAACCCGACGTCGTCGCCTTGAGCGCGCCGCCCTCGGTAATCGAGCTCGGCGGTGGTGGCCCGCCGCGCAGCCCGCGTCCGCCTCCGCCGGCAGCGACCGGGCCTGTGTTGTTGCCGATTTGCGCGCGCACGGGCGCATTGCTTCCGCCCGGCGGCCGCTGCCATTCGGCACGCGAAAACCCTTGCCATGTCTTTTCGGCATCGGGTACAGCGGCAGCGCCGAACTCGAGCAAGCGCGTCTGGGTTCCGGCGTCGAAATCGACCCGGAGCGTATCGTCGTCTTCCCACGTAATGTGCAGGCGCCCCGGTTGGCGGGTGAGGCCGCCGATGCCGAAAGGCTTGCACTGCAGTCCCGCGGCGTTGTCCGCGTCGAGGTCCCACATGTCCGCGGCTGCACGTCCGGCGGCATTCAGCGGCACGCTCTCATAGTCGTTTTTGCGCGGCGTTGCCATGCGGTGCCGCCAGTCCTCGCTGACGACGGCCACCCAATAGCCCGTGAGATCGATCGGCGCGGCTTCGCGCGGCGTAGGCGGAATCGGGCCGCGTTGCGCGAGCGCGAGACCCGGAAGCGCAGCGAAACAGAGCAGTGTGGCGCGCGCGCTCATGGCTCTACCGTCGCGTAGACGGCCTCGATGAACGCTGCGGTGCTCTTGCCGTCCCTGTCGTAGCGCGGCTCGTAGTCGAGCGCGGGCCGGGCGGCAATGACCTGCCCGAGCGTCATCCCTTGTTCACGCAGGGCGCGAACTCGATCGCGAACGATCAAGGCCATGTCGCGGTACGCGACGACGTCGGCCTCGTCGGCGACGCGCCCGTGGCCGGGCACGACGTACGTACCGCCCTCCTGCAAATACTTCGGCACCGTGATATCGAGAATCGTGTTGAGCCCGGCGATGAATCCTTCGATTCCGCCGTCACTCGCGCGGTCGATGATCGGATACGTGGTCGTCACGAAAATGTCGCCGGCGACGAGCACATCGGAGCCTCGAAAGTGAACGAGGATGTCGCCGTCCGTGTGCGCGTGCGGAATGTGGCGCAGAAAAATCGCCTCGCCGTTGAAGTAGAAGTCGCGGCCTTCCTCGAAAAATGTCGTCAACGGCAACTCGGTCACGGAGCGCCCCGCGTCGGACATTCGCGCGAGCGTGCGCTCGTGGGCGACGATCGCGGCCGGATTGCCGTTGACTGTAATTCCGGCCTGCGAAATCGTCTCGTTGCCGCCCGTGTGGTCGGCATCCGCTTGCGTGTTGATGATCCAGCGAATCGGCTTGTCGGAGAGCCGGCGAATCGCGGCCAACACGTCGGCCGCGGCCGCGCGCGTGCCCGTATCGACGACGAGCACACCGTCGTCGCCGGTTTGCACAGCGATATTGGCACCGGCACCAATCAGCATGTAGACGTTGCCCTGGACGTGGAACGTCTCGACTTCCGCTTGCTGCGCGAGTACCAGCGCGGGCATTCCCAAAGGGAAGAAAAGCACGAGAATCGCAGCCGCGCAGCGCGGGCAGGGCAATGCAGAACGGCTCGGGCCGCGCGAGGAGGCCATTTACTCCTGCCTTATGAGCTCTTCGAGCTTCGGCATGTATTCCGGATAAAGCGTCTCGGCGCCGCCGAAGACGGCCTCGAACGGCAACCCAAACTGCTTCGCGTAGTCCTCGATGAACGGATTCTGCCCGGGCAAGTAATGCGGGACGTCGTTCTTCGGTTGCGGCACTTCCATCGCGTATTCGCAGTTGTACAACCAGTTCTGGTTCCCGCGTTCCATGAGCACGAATTCTTGGCTGTTGACGTACGGCTCCGTGAGGTACACCGGATCCGTAATGATCATGACGTGCGACAAGAGATTGCCGTGGCGGATGTAGTGCTCGACGAGCGTGGTCTCGTCGCTGCTCGGAATGCCGCTGCGCCGGTAGAACTCCTTCTTTATATGAGTCGTGTCGACGGTCAGGATGTCGCCGTCCCAGTGTCCCGTCGAGAACCCCATATGCGTATGCGGCGCATAGGCCGGTGGGTGCGGCCGCCCGTCCATCCAGATCGTGCGCCACTGCATGTAGGTTCCGAGGTACTGACGATACGCGATGATTTCCTGGTTGGCGGGGTTCTTCTCCTCCCAAAAACGAAATTGCAGCGGTCCGCGATAAATGTGCGCGACGTTGTAAGGCTGGCATTGGTGCTCGAGCACGGCGACGCGCGTAACGTCGAACGCCTCGGCGTACCGCCGCGCCGAGTCATTGAGCGGCACGCCCGTGAAATCGCCCTGGACGTCGCCGGGCACGCGGTCGCTGAAGTCTTCGTGATACTTGCCGGCCCACTCGCCCGTGAGGTTGATTTGCGCAGCGACGGGGAAGGCCGCAAGCGCGAGCAGCAGCAAACCTACAGGCGCGATTCGCGGGAGCAGCCTGGTTTGTAGGAGGGGCACTTGTGGGAGCGGCTCTTGTGGGAGCGGCTTCAGCCGCGATTCCTCAGTTAAAGGTCTCACCGGGCCTGCGGCCCCACGAGAAGCCGTCCGAGCTGCGCTCGAGGTAGACCATGCGAATACGGTGATCGGCCGGATCGCGGCCGGGATTGCCCGTGACTTTGACGATGTCGCCGACGCGCAGCGTCTGGCTCGTCACGCCCTGGTTCGCCAACTGACCGGCGCCGCCCCATTCGACGGCCCAGCGCTGCATTTGCCCGGTCTCGTCCGGAGCCTCGACGTGCACGAACGTGTGCGGGTTTCGAAACATGAACTGAAGAAGCTTGCCTTCGATTTCGATCGTCTGGTCCTCGAAATACGTCGCGGTGAAGGAGTGATGCGCGGTCGCATTCATTCCGGCCGCCGCAAGCGCAAGCGCAATCGCGATCGCAGAAAGCGTGTGCCGCAGTTTCAGACTCATGACTCCCTCCGTGCCATTCGCCGAATTCTACAACAGCCGCGCTCAGAGCTCCTTCCAGCCGAATCCCTCGCCGCTGCGGTAGAAGACAGCGACCGCCCGGCCGTAGAGCTCGCGCTCGTCGATGAAGCCGAAAAACCGGCCGTCGACACTATCGCCGCGATGGTCGCCGAGCACGAGCAGCATGCCTTGGGGCACGACCGTCGGCGGAATATCGGGGCCGCCCCCGTCCTCGAGATTGAGGCTTGCCTCCGTGCGCTCGAAGCTCTCGTGCATGCCTTCGGCAAGCGCTTGACCGTTGATCGTGAGCCGGCCACCCGTGAGGCTCACGACGTCGCCGCCGATCGCAACGACGCGCTTGATCAGCCGCACGCCGTCGCGCGGTGAGTCGAACACCGCAACGTCGCCGCGCCGCGGCGTGACGGCGCCGACGAGATCGATCTTCGTGAGTGGAATGCGCAGACCGTAGGCGGTCTTATCGACGATGACGCGGTCGCCGGGCAGGAGCGAGTACTCCATGGATCCGGTCGGCACCCAGTAATGGTCCGCGAGCGATGAGCGTGCCGCCGTCACGAGCGCAAGCGTCACGGCGAGCGCAAAGAGCTCGGACTGAATCCGTTTCTTCCTTTCGGGCTTCATGGCATTGCTCCTAGTGGCCGCCGCACCCAAGGCCGGTTACCATGCGCGCACACTAAGATTAAGGAGCTCACATGTCCACCGGAACAGTCGGGAGTCGACGTAATCTGGGCGCGGCGAAGACGTTAGCGCTCGTAGGCCTCGGCGGGCTTTGCGTCGCAGCATCGGGCGCGGAGCTCGCGCAGTCCGAGCCGATCACCTCGGCGCTCCATACTTTCCGCGTCGTCACGGTCGTCGATGGGCTCGTGAATCCCTGGAGCATGGCGTGGCTTCCGAACGGCGACATGCTCGTGACCGAGCGCCCGGGACGCCTGCGCATCGTGCGCAACGGCGAGCTTCTTCCCGACGCCGTTCCCGGGGTGCCGGCCGTCCGCGTCGTGGGGCAGGGCGGACTCCAAGACGTCGTCGTGCACCCGGATTTCGCGACGAACCGGCTCATCTACTTGAGCTTTGCGAAACCGAACGCAGACGGCTCGCAAGGCACGACGGCCATCGTGCGTGGCCGGCTCGAGCACGACGCGCTCGTCGACGTCGAGGAGATCTTCGAGGCGCAGCCGTACAGCGCATCGCCGGGCCACTACGGCGCGCGCATGGCGTTCGACGGGCAGGGGCATTTGTTCGTCTCCTCGGGCGAGCGCATGGCGCCGTCGACAGGCGATCTCACGCAGCATCCGGCGCAAATTACGGCGCACGATCACGGCAAGATCCTCAGGCTCAACGACGACGGCAGCGTGCCGGCCGACAACCCGTTCGTGGGCCGCGAGGGTTTCGCGCCCGAGATCTGGAGCTACGGGCATCGCAACCCGCAGGGCCTCGCGTTCGACCGTGAGACCGGAATCCTCTGGGAAACGGAGCATGGGCCGCAGGGCGGCGACGAGCTGAATCAGATTCGGCCGGGCTTGAACTACGGCTGGCCGGTGATCACGTATGGAATGAACTACCGCGTCGGCACGCCGATCGGCCACCGCGAGCAAGAAGGCATGGAGCAGCCGGCGGCGTTTTGGGTGCCGTCGATCGCGACGTCGGGACTCATGATCTACCACGGCGACAAGTTCCCGATGTGGAAGGGCAATGCGTTCGTGGGCGGTCTCTCCGCACAGTATCAGCAGTTGTCGCGAGTCATGCTCGACGGCACGACGGTCACGAATCGCGAGCCGTTGCTCCAAAACAAGATGCGCATCCGCGACGTCCGCGAGGGCCCCGACGGGTACATCTATATCGCGACCGACAATTCGCTCGGCAATCCGACGCCCATCGTGCGGCTCGAGCCCGCCGACTAGGGCGCGACGCCGCGCGGGGGTTCTTCGTCTCTTCAGGCGAGTGCCTCGAATGCGCTCGAAACCGGCCAGTCGATCGAGGTAATGTTAACGATCGAAGCGAGGCTCACAATCGACCCCTTGCGGCCTTTCGTAGTAACCCGCACTCGGCATCAGGACGCAACGGTGCGCAAGGTGCTCGACTCGCTTGGCGTGAAGCTCAGGCTGGCGGTGTAATCGCGACACGT
>DATBLZ010000152.1:0-12151 GCA_036555065.1 Gammaproteobacteria bacterium | reverse complement strand
GAGCGGATCGTGGGCTTCTTCTGGTATGGGCGCCCGCAGGTCGTGCCGACGAAGGAACGTAAACCCGTCGCCGACATTCTCGTGGAGTTGCCATAGGAATGACGTCGCTAGATTCGCATCACTGCTGCGCTGCGCGCCCTGTGCGCTCGAGCTCGTCGATCCAGTTGACGACCACGCGCAGCTCGACTTGTTGCGAGCGTGTTCCGGCCTTCAGCATCAGGAAGCGCGTACCGTCCGGTGACACGTCGTACGGAAGTCCTCCGTAGGAGGCCAACGGCGGGATCGCGAACAGCACACGCGGCGTCGACGCCTGCAACCTCGGCGCCGTCTCAATGCCCACGCTCATGAGATTGCCGCCGCTCACGTAGAAGAGCTCTCGGCCGTTCGAGCTCCAGCGCGGCAGCGTCCCACCTCCTCGCGAGACCAGCAAGCGCCCACCAGGGCCGGGATATGGCACGACATAGACTTCGTCGTCGCCCGACTGGTCCGATGTGTAGGCGACGAGACTGCCGTCGGGTGAAAACACAGCACCACGCTCGCGGAAGCTCGTCACGAGGAAGTCGCGCGGCGCGCCGATCGCCTTCGGATCCAAGCCGCTGTCGAGCTCGAAGGCGAGTATGTCGGGCGCGGCCAGGTCGTCGTTAACAACGAGCAGGGTTTCGCCGTTGGGGGACAGCGAGGTTGGAAGGGAGATTCCGCGCATCCAGTCAGTCGAGCCCTCGATGGTGGACGGCGGGACGCTGTCGTCGGCCGGCACTGAGCGCAGCTCCCTAATTCCAGGCGCGCCGGCGAACGAGGTCCGGGTGTGCATGTAGACCAAGCGTCGGTTATCGGCCGTCCAGATCGCCGAGTAGTTCGCATCATCAAGTGTGAGCCGGCTCATCCGGTCACCGTCGAGCTCGTAGATCCAAAGGTCTATGACGCTCGACGTCTGCGGATCTTGGACCGTAAGGACCGCGCGCGTCCCGTCCGGCGAGATCGACACCTCGCCATACAGCTGCGACTGCGCCGACACGACCCGCTCCGCTCCGTCGCGATCTATGGCGATCAGAGTCGCGCCTGCGTCGACGGCGTCGAGACTTGCGGCCGACAGATAAGCCAACGTCCCGGACTCGGAGACGACACCGCTGGAGAAAGCACCCAGTCCGAGAACGTCGCTTGCGACCGGTCGCGCGGCGCCTGCCTCCAGGCGGACGGGATCGAACGGCGCCGCGAACAGCGTTCCGCCGGACCCATAAACCAAATAGCCGCGCCTCGCGTCGCTGCGCGCCGGAACGTACGTCGCCACACCGACGCCAGCCAGCACCGTCTTACGCTCGTGTGTCCTGAGATCGAGAACATCGATGCGGGCCGTGTTGGTACCTTCGGTGCCGTAGACGCTATAGAGCAGCCGCTCGCCCGCAGGCAACAAGTGCGGCGACTGGAACGAAACCTCATTGCGCTCGGCGTTCGGAGCTGCGACGAGCTCGGCCGGGCCCCCCGCCTCGGGCGCGCGCATGACCCCGGAGTTGGTGGTGAAATAGAGGTAGCCGTCCTCGCCCCAATCGCAGACGTTGGCAGCGCGGACTGCTTGCGCGACCACGAGCGCGGCTCCGCCGGCGAGAGACACTTTTTTCAACTGCTGGCCGACGGCGAAGAACGCGATCCACGCGCCGTCGGGAGAAAAGCACGGAGGAAGATCGATCGCCGCGCCGGCGGTACCTGGAATCCGGCGCGCGTCGAACTCGCCGAGATCGCGAACATAGATGGACCGATCCGCCCCTGCGCGGTAGGCGATGCGCGAGCCGTCGCGCGAGATCGACACGAACCGCTCCGTGATGTCGATCGGCACCGAAAGCCGCGTGACTGCCCGTAGCTCAGGAGCCGGCCAGATCTGCCATGCCGCGAGCGCCAAGACGACGATCCCGGCCACGAACGCGGCCGCAAGCGATATCCGATGCCGCCAAGCGGCGCGCCGGGGCGCGCTTTCGACTCTTGTCTCGAACGCTCCCTCGAGCGCCAGCTTCACGTCGCCGATGTCGCGGACGCGCTTCTTCGGATCCTTCTGCAAGCACGCTTTGAGCGTCTGCCGCACGGCGGTCGGAACGTTTTTGGGTAGCGCGCCCATGTCGACCTCGCGCTCGAGCACGCGCCCGATCGTTACTGTCGCGTCCTCGCCCGCGAAAGCGGGCTGTCCTGTGAGCATCTCGTAGACGACGCACGCGAACGCCCAGATGTCCGTGCGTTTGTCGACCGTCTTCCCGCGGGCTTGCTCTGGGCTCATGTACGCGGCTGTGCCGAGAATCATCCCCATCTGCGTCAGCGACGGAGTGTTCTCGACGATGGGCTCCGGGCCGCTCGCAACGAGCGGGGGTTGAAGCGCCTTGGCGATGCCGAAGTCGAGGACTTTGACGGTACCGTCCGCGCTCAGCTTGATATTCGCGGGCTTCAAATCGCGATGCACGATCGCGCGTTGATGCGCGGCCTCGAGCCCGTCCGCGATTTGTCGTGCGATCGACAGCGCTTCCTCGAGCGGCAGCGGACCGTGCGTAATACGTTCTGCCAACGTCGGCCCCTCGACGAGCTCCATGACCAGGCCGGTCATAGCGTCGGCACGCTCGAGCCCATAGACGTGAGCGATGTTGTGGTGGTTGAGAGCCGCGAGCATTTCCGCCTCGCGTTGAAGGCGCGCGAGTCGGACCGCGTCGGTCGCCAAGGAGTGGGGAAGCATCTTGATCGCGACGTCTCGTTTGAGGTTCGTGTCGCCGGCGCGATAGACCTCGCCCATCCCGCCGACACCGATCAGCGCCGCGATTTCGTAGTGACCGAAGCGAGTTCCTGGCGAGAGTGGCATATGCTTACAGGGGCTCACCTGCTTTCGCGGAGCCCTCGAGCCAGGCTCTTCCTTCCGCGTAGAGCGTCTGCACCTCGGGGCCGCGGAGCCCCGGAAGTCCGAGACGCACGTTGAATCCCGCCTTCGTTTGCAAGTAGCCGAGGTGCCGATAACCCTCGGGGAAGCGCGCGAGCAACGCTGGGTCGAGCTCGAGCTTCGTCCCGGGCGAGACGGGGTCCAAACGGTCCTTCTCATAAATGGGCTGGCGACGCACGATGCCCCAGCGGCCGCCGCGTTTGGCGAAGAAATCGTAGAAGCGGCCCGTGCACACGGCATCGACGACGACGTTGTCGACGGACGCGCGTTGATTGATCGTCATCTTCGTCTGCGCGATCGCGCGGTCACCGCGTATATCGCAGACCGTTCCGCCGAGCAGGTGGATGATGCTGACGCCGCGCTCGAAACCGGCGCGCCGCGCTTTGATGAATTCTTTCGCCGGACCTTGGAACCAGGTCGCCGTCATCCACCCGTCGTCATGCCAAACGGTCGCGAAGCGTTCCCAGTCTCCGGAATCGCTCCACAGCACCCAGTTGTTGACGACCTCGGTGATCGCGAGCTTGTCTTCGGTCGCTTCGTCCATGGTGATCGCTAGCGTATCGTCACACGACTGCCTCGAATAGGGCCTCTCCAGGGACGCCGTGAACCCGTCCCTGGGGGCTCCGGCGCGCGCGTCCCTGCGCGCGACGGCCCTGGAGAGACCCTATTCGAGTCAATCGTGTGACCCCACCGGCTGCACGACCTGGTCGATGCGTCCGAACACCGAGGTGCCATCGAGGTCGATCATCTCGATGCTGACGCGATCGCCGAACCGCAGGAATTCCGTGCGCGCCGCGCCGTGCCGGATCTTCTCGACGGCGCGTTGCTCAGCGATACATGAGTATCCGACCCCGCCTTCGGCGATCGGCAGCCCCGGCCCGCCGTCGAGCTTGTTCGAGACCGTGCCGCCGCCGACGATCGTACCCGCGCCCAAGTTCCGCGTCTGTGTCGCGAAGGCGATGAGGTCGGCAAACGAGAAGACGCGGTCGATCTCCGGACGCGCGCGGCCGAACGGCGCGCCATTGACGTCGACGCGCAAGGGCAGGGCGATCGCGTCGCCGCGCAAGCTCGAGCGAAGCTCGTCCGGCGTGACGGCGACGGGCGCGAACGAGGTTGCGGGCTTGCCGACGAAGAAGCCGAAGCCCTTGGCGAGCTCGGGCGGAATCAGCCGTCGCAGGCTCACGTCGTTTGCGAGCACGTAGAGCTTGATGTGCCCTGCGGCTTCGACGGCGCCGGTGCCCATGGGGACGTCGTCGGTGACGACAGCGACCTCGGCCTCGAAATCGATGCCCGTGTCGTCCGCCAAGAATCGAATGGGATCGTGCGGCGCGCAAAGGTCGTCCGACCCGCCTTGGTAGAGCAGCGGCTCCGTCCAGAACGACGCCGGCAGCGTCGCGCCGTGCGACTGGCGCAGGAGCTCGACGTGGTTGACGTACGCCGAGCCGTCGATCCATTGATACGCACGCGGCAGCGGCGCCGCGCAATCGCTTTCGACGAAACGCATGGCCTCGATGCGTCCGGCCTCGAGATCCTCCGAAAGGGCGCGGAGCTCGGGCTCGGTCTCGGACCAGCGATCAAGCGCGGCCTGCAAGGTCGGTGCAATCGCGGTTGCGGGTGCGGCGCGCTCGAGCGCGCGGTCGACGACGACGAGGCGGCCGTCGCGGCCGGATTTCAAAGAAGCCAATTTCACGGCGCGAGCCTCCCGTAGGAGCGACTTTAGTCGCGACTCTTAGTAGGAAATCGCGGCTAAAGCCGCTCCCACAAAAGCTGCTCCCAAAAGAGCCGCTCCCCCGTCAGCGCATCTTCAGGCCGCCGGGCGGCGCGGCGCCGGGCACGATGATCGACGAGGCGGCTTCGCGGCGCAGTTCCTCGAGGCGGCGCATCGTGCTCGTGAGCGCTACCTCCGCTTGCGCACCGAACTTCTGCACGGCCTCGTCGAGCGATTGCGCCGGAATCTCGAAGCTCAGCGGCAACGAGCCTGCCGGCGTTAGAACTTGAGTCTGGCCTACGTACAAGACGGAACGGCTCGAGTCGGGATTCCCGCTGCGATCGATCGGCGTGAGCCGCTGGACCGTGCCGACGCGGCGATCGGTAAACGTCTCCTCGCGGTACAGAGCCGCGGCGTCCATGTTGATGTCGACTTCGGCGCGATTGTCTGCCATGTTGCGATGCGGCCGTTGGCCGGCATGATTGTTTAGGGTCGGATAGGCTAGCATTAATCGTGTACCAGCGTGGCACCAGGGAATGACGTCGCCGCACGCCGAGAGTTTTCGTGACCTGCTCGAGCGCCGCTTGAGCCGGCGGGCGGTCGTACGCGGTGCCGCAGGTCTCGCCGTGCTCGCGGCGACCCCACTGCGCGCGACCCCGCGCTCGGCCCCGCCACTCGCATTCAAGCCGATCGCGCCCTCGCGGGCCGACACGGTGATCGTCCCCGAGGGTTATCGCGCCGATGTCGTGCTGCGCTGGGGCGACGCGCTTTTCGCGGGCACCGAATCGATCGACCCCGAAACGGTCGCGGCCGGCGCGTTGCTCGCGCCCGACGCTGCGGCCCACCAAGCGCGCCAAGTCGGCGCAAGCTGCGATGGCATCGGGTTTTTCGCGCTCGCCGACGATCGCGCGATCGTCTGCGTCAACCACGAAACGCCGGAACCGGACGCCATGTTCCCGGGCTGGTCCGAGGCGCGGCAGAGCCGCCTGCTCCGCGAGTTTGCGGCGGCGAATAGCCAATGCGTGCGCTACATGCAGGCATCGGTCGGCGTCAGCATCGCGGAGATCGAGTGGGCCGGTCGGTGGCGTTTGCGAGCGGACTCTCCATTCAACCGGCGCATTACGGCGCACACGCCGATGCAGCTCGCGGGTCCGGCCGCGCGGCACGCCTTGTTCGGTGCCCGACCGGGAGGCGCCCCCGTGACGATTGACGGCACCTTCAACAACTGCGCCGGGGGAACGACGCCGTGGGGAACCTACCTCACGGCTGAGGAGAACACCGACGACTTTTTCGGGAACCTCGAGCAAGCTGCGCTCGCACCCGAGCTGGCACGAGCTTACCAACGTTTCGGCGCGCGCCGTCGCGACAGCGTTTATCGCTGGGAAGCGGCCGATCCGCGTTTCGATGTGGCGCGCACGCCTGGAGAGCCGCTCAAGTTCGGTTGGATCGTCGAGATCGATCCGCGCGACGCGGCGCAGCCGATCAAGAAGCGAACCGCGCTTGGTCGATTCAAGCACGAGGGCGCGACGACGACGCTTGCACATGACGGGCGCGTTGCCGCGTACATGGGCGATGACGAGGCGTTCGAGTATTTCTACAAGTTCGTGACGGCAGAACGCTTTGACCCAGAGCAACCCGAGCGCAATCGCGACTTGCTCGATAGTGGAACGCTGTACGTAGCCAAGTTCTTCGCCGACGGCACGGGCGAGTGGCTGCCGTTGGTCTGGCACGAGCATGCGGCGCTCACGCCCGAGGGCGGCTTCGATTCTCAAGGCGACGTCGTCGTGCGTTGCCGCGAAGCGGCGGATGCCGTCGGTGCGACGCCGCTCGACCGGCCCGAGGACGTTGCTGTGAATCCGCTGAACGGCCGCGCGTATCTCTCGTGCACGATGAACCCGCAGCGGACTGACGCCGCAACGGCGCGCGCGCATGCCGACGCTTCGAGTCCCCGCTCACCGAATCCGAGCGGCCACGTCATCGAGCTCATCGAGGACGGCGACGATGCCGCCGCGACGCGTTTTCGGTGGGAGGTCTTCGTGCTCGCCGGGGATCCGAACGCCGGGCTGTTGACGGCCCTTCCGCGCACGGAGGGTTTGCCTCTGCCGCCGGACGCGACCTACTACGCCGGCTTTGCCGATGCGGCGGAGCTAAGCGGCTTTGCGAATCCCGACAACCTGGGCTTCGATCGCTACGGTAATCTCTGGATAGTCACGGACGGCGCGCAGCCGAACGGCAACAACAACGGCTGTTTCGCCTGTCCGACGACGGGAGAGTGGCGCGGGGCCGCGCGCCAATTGATGAGCGGTCCGATCGGCGCCGAGATTTGCGGCTGCGAGATTACGCCCGACGGCCGGACGATCTTTCTTTCCGTTCAGCACCCCGGCGCAGGAGGTAGCGCGGCTGCGCCGCGGAGCCACTGGCCGGACGGAGGCGCCGCGGCGCCGCGCGACGGCCTCATCGCCATTTACCCCGAGGACGCGGCGCGCAAGCTCGGTTCGTGAGCGCAGCGGCACTAGGGTATCTACGTATTTCCGCTGGCCTTCGCTGGGGCAAGAATCCGCGCTGTCTCATTGTTGGCGAGGACCTGAAATGAAATCTCGAATCTTGGTGCGCGCGGTGCTTGCATCCATACTTGCTTCGGGCCCGCTCGCCGCACGAGCCCAGGACGAAATCCAGGCACTCGCCGAACGCTGGGCGGAAGCCTACAACAAGCATGACCGCGAGGCACTCGGCGCGCTCTACACGCAGGACGCGCATCTCATGATGCATGGGTCGACCACGATCGTCGGGCACGACGCTATCGAGGACTTCTGGGCCGGAGATTTCGAAGAAGGCAATCCGCTGACGCTCCTGACTGTGACGCACTCAGTCGAGGGCAGCGACATGATGCTCGTGCACGGCGATTATCGAGTGATCAGCCGCGACGACGGCACGGAGCTCGGCGGCGGCCGGTTTGCGCACATTTGGACGCGCGCCGGAAACGGCCCGTGGCTGCTCGATCGCGATCTCTGGAACGAGCCGTTCGATCCGTATGTGCCGGGCGCCATGGACAACGAGGTGCAGACCCTCGCCGACCGCTGGGTTCAAGCCTATAACAAGCACGACGCTGAGGCGTTGACTGCCGTCTACACGGAGAATGCGCGCCTCATGATGCATGGCGCGCCGACCTTCGTCGGCCGCGCAGATATCGGCGCGTTCTGGGCCCAGGATTTCGAAGCCGGCAACCCGCTGACGCTGTTGGACGTGACGCACGCCGTCGAGGGCATCGACATGATCCTCGTGCACGGCAACTATCAGGTCATCGACCGCACGGACGGCAGCAAGGTAGGGCTCGGACGTTTCGCGCACATTTGGACGCGCGCGCCGAGCGGCGAATGGCGCCTCGACCGCGACCTCTGGCAGGAACGATCCGAGCCTGCGCTCTGAGCAGCGCTAGGCGACGCGCCGCAGGACGTGATTGACGACGGTCGCGGCCGTGCCGCCCACGTTTTGCACGAGCGCGACCTCGGCGTCACGGACCTGATTGGCGCCGGCCTGGCCGCTGAGTTGCAAGTACGCCTCGACGAGCTGGTATACGCCAGTCGCACCCACGGGATGACCGCGCGCCTTGAGGCCGCCCATCGTCGACACGGGTAGATCGCCCTCGAGCGTGATTCTGCCTTCTTTGCCGAAATCGAGCGCCGTGCCGGGTTTGGCGAACCCCGCCGACTCGAGCGCGAGCACGGACATGATCGTGTACGCGTCGTGGAGCTCGAAGAGATCGATATCCGACCGCGAGATTCGTGCTCGCCGCAGTGCATCCTGCGTGGCGGCCTCGACGGCCTGAAGATGCAGGACGTTCGTGCGCCGCGAGAGCGCCACGGGCGCGGTCGCGGCGGCCGACGCCGCAATCACGATCTCTGCGGCGCCGTTGCGGATCTCCGCGGCGACCGTGTCCGACGCAAGCACGACCGCGGCCGCGCCGTTGCAGACCGGCGAGACGTCGTAGAGGCGGATTGGGTCGACGACGATGCGCGACTCGAGATATTCGGCGACGCCGATCGCCTTGTGAAACACGGCGTTGGGATTGTCGAGCGCGTTGCGATGGGCATTGATCGAGAACGGCGCGAAATCCTCCGGCGCAACGGAGTATTCGTCCATGTATGCGCGCATGAGTTTCGCGTTGAGCGATAGGAACGACTCGCCGCGGCTACTTTCGAGCTCCCAGTCGGAGGCGGTCGCGAGCGCTTGCGTGACCGTGTCTTTTTCGACGTGCATCATTCGCTCGAATCCGCAAACGATTACGACGTCGTGCATGCCGCCTGCGATCGTCATGTACGCCATGCGTGCGGCCGCGGCACCCGATGCGCACGCGGCTTCGATGTTGACGGCGTCTATGCCGGCGAGACCCGCGTAGTCGGCGATGAGGCTGCCGAGTTGGAGCTGCTGCTCGAGGATGCCGCCCGTCATGTTGCCGACAAAGAGTGCGCCGACGCGAAATTTCGGGATCTGGCTCGCGGCGAGCGCGTCGCGCACGGCGGTGGCGGCCAGCTCGCGCGTGCGGACCTGCGGGTCGCGATTGACCGGCGTCTGGCTCACGCCGACGATGTGGACGTCTCTCACGCCATTCCCCGATAAGACCTACGCCGGCGGCCCAACCCGGCGGGCCGCCTCGCGTGCGCATGATAACCTATGTTGATGAGCAGGATATTGCTGATCGGCTTCGGCAACATGGGCCAAGCGCTCGCGAAAGGCTGGCTCGCGCGCGGCGTTCTTGCGACGGACATCGCCGTCGTGGAACCGCAATCGACAGCGCAAGCGGCTGCTCGTGCGCTCGGGTTAACAGTGATTCCGACCGACGCGCTGGGCACGCACCGCGCGGACGTCATCGTGATTGCAGTCAAGCCGGCGCAGGTTGCCGAATCGGTTGCGCCGCTCGGCAAGGTTTCGCGCGATTGCGTGGTCTTGTCCATTGCGGCCGGCAAGACTACGGCGGGACTGCGCAAGCTCCTCGGGAAGGAAACCGCCGTCGTGCGCGCGATGCCGAATACCCCTGCGGCGATCGGCGAAGGCATCACGGCGCTCTTTGCGAGCGAGTCCGTCACGGCGGCAGAGCGGCGGACCTGCGAGGAGCTCATGGCCGCGGTCGGCCGCGTCGAATGGTTTGCCGACGAGGCGCTCATGGACGCGGTCACTGCCGTTTCGGGAAGCGGACCGGCTTACGTGTTCCTGTTGATCGAATGCCTCGCGGAGGCGGGGCGCGAAGTCGGCCTCGCCGCGGATGTCGCTACTCGGCTTGCGACCGCGACGGTCGCGGGCGCAGGCGTCTATGCGCGCGAGGCAGAATTGCCCGCCGCGGAGCTTCGGCGCCGCGTCACGAGTCCGAAGGGCACGACGGAAGCCGCGCTCGATGTGCTTCTCTCGGAGCAAGGTCTGGCAGAGCTCATGAAACGCGCCGTTCGCGCCGCGACTGCGCGCAGCCGCGAGCTCTCGGTGGATTGAGGTTGGAAGCCTCGAAGGCAGGTCACAATGCCAGGGTTCTACTTCGAAGAGTTCACGGTCGGGCAGATGTTCAAGCACGCGATCCGGCGCACGGTCACGGAGACGGACAACGTGCTATTCAGCGCGATGACGCACAATCCTGCGCCATTGCATATCGACAAGGAATACATGCGCAACGTGTCGGAATTCGGCCAGCCGCTGATGAACAGCTTCTTTACGCTCGGCCTCATCGTCGGGATCTCGATCAACGACATTACTCTCGGCACGACCGTCGCGAACCTAGGGCTCGAAGAAGCGAGCTTTCCCAGTCCGCTCTTCGTCGGCGATACCGTGCACGTCGAGACAGAAGTCGTCGCGAAACGGCAGAGCCGATCGCGGCCGAGCAACGGCATAGTGACGTTCGAGCATCGCGGGTTCAATCAACGCGACGTGCTCGTCGCATCCTGCCGGCGCAACGTTCTTATGTTGCGCAAGCCAGACGGGGCTTAGCCCGCAGCCGCATTCCGCGCGATGAACCGTGATCCGGAGCACGGCGGCCGGACCGGCCGATGATTAGAGTGCGGCGTGGTGGGCGAAGCGCCCCTGTGACCGGTCGCCGTAATGCGCAGAGACTCGGGATATACGCTCCTCGAGGTCATGCTTGCAGTTGCCCTCCTCGGGATCCTCGCAGGCATCGGGATTCCCGCGTACCGAGGCGTCGTCGACCGCACGAACAACAATCGCGCAATCGCGGATATCGGCGAGCTATCCCTCCATCTCTATCGCTGGGAAACGAACATCGGGGCGTTTCCGCCGAGCCTCGCCGCGGCGGGGCTCGCTGGCAGATTGGACCCTTGGGGGCGACCTTACTTCTATCTCGAGCTATCGACCGCCAATCCGGGTGACGTGCGGAAGGACAAGAATCTCGTGCCGATCAATACGGATTTCGACCTCTACAGCGCCGGCAAGGACGGCGTAACCGCCAGACCACTCACGGCGCAGCAGGCGCGTGACGATATCGTGCGGGCTAGCAATGGGGCCTTCATAGGTCTCGCTGCAGACTATTGACCCCGCCAGCATGGGGTTCGACCGGAATCTACTCGGGAGCCGCGTTGCTCGGCGCACGCTGACGGCATTCGTCGTCGCGTGCTTGATTCCGCTCAGTTTCGCTGCCGGGCTCGCATTTCTGCAAGTCAGCTCTACGCTCGAGAGGCGCGCGCTCGCCGATCTGGAAGCGGCGAGCCGAGGCATCGGCCAGCAGATCCTAGATCGACTGCTCATCGCGCACGCCGCGCTCGAGCAACTCGCCGTGCCCGCGGGCAGGAGCAACGCAACCATCATCGATGCCGCCTACCTCGCGGCAGACGCGGGCGGGGTCCTACCGTTGCGCGGTTCGTTGGACGTCGTGGGCGGAATCGAGGTTGCGCCCGGCGGAAAACCCGAGCTCGTCGTGCGCCGGATCGATGGCCAAGCCGAGCTACTGCTCGGTGTGCGCTCGGAGGCGGGGACGCTCGTCGGGCGCGTAAACGGCGCCTATGTCTGGGAGACGGCGGGCCTGTTGCCGTATGGACTCGGGCTCTGCGCATTCGAGTTCGGTTACGAGGAGCCCTTGTTCTGCACGCACAGCGTTCCGGACGCCGGCATCCAGGCTGGCGACGGCGCGATCACGTGGGAATCGGAGGAGGGGCAGTATCTCGCGACTCGCTGGGAGCTTTTCCTGCCGTCGCGATTCACGACGCGCCCATGGACGCTCGTCGTGAGTCAGCCGCGGGCGCTCGCGCTCGAGTCGTTGACGGCGTTCAACCGTGTGTTTCTCCAAGCTTTCGCGATCAGCGTGATCGTCATCGTGCTCTTGTCGATGCGGCAAATTCGCAGAGTCCTCGGACCTCTGGCGCAGCTCGTCTCGGGAACACGGCGGATTGCGCGGCGCGAGTTCTCGGCCCGCGTCGAGATTCGCGGGGACGACGAGTTCGGCGAGCTCGCGGATGCGATGAACGACATGGCGAAACGCCTCGGTCAGCAATTCGACGCGCTGTCGATTCTGGCGGACATCGATAACCTCATCTTGTCTTCCT
>DATBLZ010000124.1:0-57103 GCA_036555065.1 Gammaproteobacteria bacterium | reverse complement strand
GTATACCTACTACGTCTATCAGACGTACGGTTATGGGGATCAACAAATAATCGATGGCCCCGCCAGTGTCACCGTCGGCACGCCACCGCCGCGCGATCCGTTGCTGACGCAGCTGGGTTATCAGTTTCAGGCGCGACAGGGCGACATCAACTTCGACGGGCGAACCGACCTCTGGGTGAGGCGGACCGCGGGTGGCGCCGCCGGCAACGGTGTGCTCGACAGCGCAATTCTGCGGCAAAACGCGTCGAACGGCACATTCACGGTCGCGGCCCCGACCGCGTATGAAGCGAGCCTCGCATCGAGCTGGCCGCTCTCGAGCGCGAACGTCGTCGTAACCGACTTCAACGTGGACGGCTTCGTCGACGTCGAGGTCAAAGGTGTCGCGGCGGCGATCGGCGTGCCCGCGGCGTCCGACCAAATCGTCTTCTCTTCGGGCGTTCCGCTTCAGGCGCAGCCGCTCGGGGTTCGCGCTGTCGATGCCGCGCTCAAGAAGTTCGTCGGCAACGTGTTGGATTACATCGTCAATCCCAATTACTTCGAGGAATACGCAAGTATTCAATATGTCGCGGGAAACCTCCCCGTCGTATGGTGCGACTGGAACTCGCTCACGGGTGTCTGGGATGGATGGAACTACTTTCGGGCTTGCCAAGTCGGTTATCTGTATGTCGCGGGCTACTATCGCGACTACAGTGCGTTCAGCTCGGCCGCCGTATCGATCTGGAACACCGAGGAGACGTTCCATGCCGGTATGACGACACAAGACGGAGCCCTGAGCGCCATCGAAGCGGCCGTTGAGCAGATCCTGGGTGTCGTTCTCGGTGGATGGGATGTCGGGGAAGTCGCGGGCACAAATGGCCCTTACTCCGATCTAGACCAGAGACGAGGCCTCGAAATCTTCCTCGCAATCCTCGGCATCGGCGATGCTAACGCCCAAGAGGTCGACACGGACGAAGCGCCAACCCCCGTACCGCGCACGCCCGACGTCATTTATGTGGTCGGACGGTACATTTTCGCCGCGGAGGAGCGAGGCATCCATTCGGCGCTGCAATATACGACGCCAGGCGTCGGTCTACCGACCTGGCTTAGCGGATTCGATTCTGAGGCCGAGTCTGGACTCGATGATGGCACTCTTGTAGCCGAGACGAATGACCAGCGCGATAATCCGTTGTTGATGCGACTCACTCTCGGGTGGGTCATACCGCCACACGATGGGCCGCGTTTCAGCTATTTTTTTGACGGACTTCTTCCCGCCCACAACCACTACAGAGAACTGCCGTTCGCGCAAAAGGCGCCGTACGATGCCCTACCCGAATTCCCCTGTCTTGGGTTCTGCGCCCAGTACAATTCGAACAGCTACGTCCAGGGGCTCGTTGAAGCCACCGAAGGTCGGATCATACCCATGGCGCCGTTCTTGAAGGACTTCGATGACTTGGTCGGCGGAGGCTCGCCTGTGCCTGCGAGCTACTTCGGCCGATGAGACGCTACATTCTCTTCGGCGGCGTGCATTTTTTACTGACCGTCGTGATCTGGTATTTCATCGCCGCGATGGCGCAGGGATTCGCGGACGGTAGCGGTGTTGCTCCGACTTGGCTCCTCATTGCTCGACAACTGAGTAGGCTCCTCACGCTTCCCTTGATCGATCTAATTCTTGCGCTGGACTGGCTTTCGCGGCAGTGGTGGACGGTCGGTGGATTCTTTGCTTTTGCGGCCGTCGCTGTCGCAAATAGCGCCCTCGTCACGACGGGTTTCTGGCTGGTGAGGAGATTCGTCAAAAGGTAGCATAGTGGGCCGGGCCACCAGCGGACCACGACAATGGGGATTCGAGTGACTCTTCTCGTGTGTGCCGCCGCGTTGGTGACCGGGCACGCCGCCCACGCGCATCACTCGTTCGCCGCGATCTACGACGGCGAGAAGGCCGTCACGATGAGCGGGACGGTCACGCGCGTCGAGTGGACGAATCCGCACATTCACTTCTCGATCGACGTCACGGGCGAGGACGGCACCGTTACGCAGTGGCGCTTCGAAGGCTATCCGCCGAACATGCTCGTGCGCCAAGGGTGGCAGCGCGACGTCACGCTCAAGCGCGGCGATACCGTCACTGTCTTCGGATGGCTCGCGCGCGTCGAGCCACAGCTCGGCTTCGCGCGGTGGGTCACGCTCGCCGACGGTCGCAAACTCGCGGCAGGTCCTCCCGCCGGCACCGGGGGGCGGTGACGGTATGACGCTGCGCGTACGCACGAGGCACTGAAGTGCGCTCGAGTATTCGCACGTGGTCCTCGATCGCTGCCGTGGCGCTTGTCGGCGTCTGTTGGTCGTTTTTCCTCGGCGCGCAACCCGCGAGCGCGCCGCCAGAGGTATCGCCGATTCCGCGCACGGCGGACGGCAAGCCGAATCTTTCCGGAATCTGGATCGCCAACGGCGCGCTGATGCTCTACGCCGGAGAGGATGCGGCCGCCGCTGCGCGGGCTGCTGACGCAGCGATCGGGCGTGCACCCAATCCGCCGGCCGAGCCGCCGCCGTACAGGCCCGAGGCCGAAGCGAAACGGCAGGAGTATCTCGCGCGCCTCGGCATCGATGACCCGATGGCACGGTGCCTGCTCACGGGCGTGCCGCGCATCCAGTTCCGGCCGCTGCCGTTCGAGATCATTCAGCTTCCCGACCGCATCGTCATTCTTTATGAGATTCACCACGCGTTTCGCATCATTCCAACGGACGGGCGCGGGCATCCCGATGACATGGAGCCGACGTATTTGGGCGATTCCGTCGCGCATTGGGAAGGCGACACACTCGTCGTCGACGTCACGGGATTCAACACCGGCACATGGCTCCAAGGCGTCGGCACGATCCATAGCGAGCAACTGCGCGTCACGGAGCGCTATACGCGCGATACGTTCGATACGATTCGTTACGCGGTCACGATGGAAGACCCCGCGGTGTTCACGAAGCCGTGGACGCTGTACGAGACTTTTCGGCTGCGCGCGAACGAGAGAATCCGCGAATACGAATGCATCGAAAGCAACGAGGATCTCTTGCGCTTCGAGAAGTTAATCGAGGAAAGCGCGCCGTTCATCGCGCCGTAGGGCGCTCTGCTAGGGTGGCAACTGCGTGCGACGATCAGGGAAGAGCAGTCGCTCAGGCGCCCGCCGCAAGCACGGTGCCCGATGGCTGCAGTGGCTGCCGAGCTCACGTACGCGCAAGCGCCTTTGGCGAGGTTTCAGAAAGACGCCGGCCTTCGTCCAGCTCGGTATCGCGGTCGCGTTGGTCGCGACGATCTCCCTTGCGGTCAACTGGACCTATCAAGTCGCGCGTAAGCCCTCGGAGCTCCTTTTCCCCGTCAGCGGAACTCTGTACAAGACCCCGACCGAAACCTGGCTGACGTACGGGCCGCTGTTCCGCCGCCACGCGACGAACGTCATGACGCCGACGTTCCTGGCCGCGCTCGCCCAGGTCGAAGCTTCCGGCAATCCGCTTGCACGCACCTATTGGCGCTGGTCGATGACGAAGCAGCCGTTCGAGATTTATCGGCCGGCATCGAGCGCCGTTGGCATGTACCAAATGACGGATGGCACATTCGCCGAGGCAAGGCGCTACTGCATTCGCGACCATGTCGCCATCGAGCAAGGACCGTGGCACGACTTGCGCTCGTGCTGGTTCAACGGGCTCTACTCCCGCGTGATTCCCTCGCATGCGGTGGAGCTCACGTCGGCGTATCTCGACCGGCACGTCGGGGCGGCGCTGGGACAGGCCGGGATCGAGAGTGCCACGTTGCACGAGAAGCAAATGCTCGCCGCCGTCATACATCTCTGCGGTGCCGGTGCGGGCGAGCTCTATGTCGGCGACGCGTTGCGTCCGGCGCCGGGCCAGCACTGCGGCGCCCACGACGTTCGCGCCTACCTCGCGAAGGTGAATTCCATGCACGATCTGTTCGTGCACATAGCCCAATGAGCAGTGACGTCCGGCTTCGAGCGCGCTCGCATACGACCTGTTTGGGCTAATATTGCGCCGGCACGAGGGCGGCGGCGCAGCGGCGGGGGAAAGTACTCATATGGAATCGGCAAAGCAGTCGTCCGAGGCAACGGTCTCGGGCATCCTGACGACGTTCGGCTCGATGGTCGGGCTCGCATTCGGTCCGAGCGTCATTGCGGTGCTCGCGATCAGCCCGTTCATCCCGCCGATCCAGGAGGATCTCGGCTGGTCGCGGTACCAGGTATCGCTCGCCGTCACGATCGTTTCCTACATGATCGTGCTCGTCTCACCGCTCCAGGGAGTTCTCGTCGACCGCTTCGGGCCGCGACGCGTGATCCTGACTTCGATTCCGCTGTTCGCGGTCGGCATCGGCGCCTTCTACTTCCAGCCCGCGAACCTGACAGTGTTTTACGTGCTGTGGGGATTGGTCCCCGTGTTGGCCGTCGGCCTGTGGCCGCTCGGCTTCCTGCAATCCGTGACTCGCTGGTTCGACCGTCGTCTCGGCTTGGCGCTCGGTTGCGCCAACGCCGGCATCGGCGTCGGGACGACGATCGTGCCGCTGATCGTCACTGCGCTGATCGCTGCTTTCGACTGGCGAACGGCGTTCCTCGGTCTTGCGCTGATCATCCTGTTCGTGAGTTGGCCGACGGTTTTCTTTTGTCTCAAGGAGCCGCTCGAAACCGCCGAAAGCGCCAAACAGCATGCGGAGAAGAAGGCGTTCGGTGTGCCGTTCCAGGCGGCCGTGCGTGAGCCGTCGTTCCTGATTCTGACGGCTGCGTTCTTCATGCTCGGCATGACGGCGACGAGTCTCGTCACCCAGCAGGTGCCGCTGCTCCGGGACGCGGGTTGGGAGCAGGCCAATGCCGCGTACGTGGCGTCGCTGTTCGGTTTCGCATTGCTGTTCGCGCGCGTGCTCGTCGGTTTCGTCATCGATCACATCTTCGCGCCGCTCGTGATGTTGACCGTGTCGATCGGCGGGGCCGTCGCGTGCCTGCTCTATGCGCTTTTTCCCGACGCCGCGATCGTGAGCGCGATCCTGCTCGGGCTTCTGCTCGGCGCCGAGTTCGACGTCCTCGCGTTTCTGATCAAGCGTTACTACGGCAACGTTGCCTACGGCAGGCTCTATGGCGTGATCTTCGGCATGTTCTACTTGGGGTCGGGTCTCGGGATCGCGGGCTTGGCGAAGAGCTACGAGCTGTCGGGCAACAACTACGACCCGGGCCTCTACATTGCGGCCGGCGTGCTCGCGACGAGCGCGCTGCTCTTGAGCTTCTTGCCGCGATACCGGTTCGCCGTTGGGGCCGAGCGTGCCGCTGTCCCGCAAGGCCAACCGCAACCGGTCGGGTCGCGCCGATGGCCGACGACGCCGCGGTTCTAACGCGCCGTTACGGCTAGCATGAAGAGGCTTGTTTCGATCGCGCTCGTGGCCTCGTGTTGGTTGGCAGGTCTCGACGCCGGCCGCGCAGACGAGATCCGCGTCGCCGTAGCGACGAATTTCGCAACGACGATGAACGATCTCGTCGCGCGCTTCGAAGCATCGAGCGAGCACACCGTCGCCGTCAGCGCCGGCTCGACGGGAGCACACTACGCACAGATCAAGAACGGCGCGCCGTTCGAGCTCTTTTTCGCGGCCGACGCGGAGCGTCCGGCGTTACTCGAGGACGACGGCGTTGCCGTGCGCGGCTCACGGTTTACGTATGCGATTGGCCGGCTCGCGCTTTGGAGCCCACGCGCGGGCTTTGTCGACGCCGAAGGACACGTGCTCGAGAGCGGCGATTTCCGGCACATTGCGATCGCAAATCCGGACCTCGCTCCCTATGGCGCCGCGGCGCGCGAGGTCCTGGAGCGCCGTGGATTGTGGGAGACGTTGCGTGATCGAATCGTGCAGGGGCAGGACATCGGTCAAACCTACAGCTTCGTATACTCGGGCAACGCCGAGCTCGGGTTTGTCGCGTACTCGCAGCTCGTCCGTGGCGATGCTCCGATCGAGGGGTCGTTTTGGCTCGTGCCCGAGGAGCTGCATACGGCGATCGAGCAGCAGGCCGTGCTACTCAAGGACACGCCCGCCGCGCGCGCCTTCCTCGCGTTCGTCAAAGGGCCCGAGGCTCGCGCGATCATCCAGAAGTTCGGCTACGGGCCTTGATTGATGCGCATTCCGCCAATCGTTCACCAACTGTGGAAGAGCGAGGAAATCCCCGACCGGTGGAAAACGGCCGTCAATTCGGTCAAGCGGTACCATAAGGGGTGGGAATACCGGTTGTGGACCGACGAGCGCATGGACGCTCACGTCAAGGCCGCGCATCCCGAGCTCTACCCCATATTCGCGGGCTTCGATCGGGTCATCATGCGCGCGGATATCTTCCGCTGCTTGTTGATGCACGACTTCGGTGGTCTGTATTGCGACTTGGACTACGAGTTCGTACGGCCTTACGACTACGGCGATGCGGAAGTCGTGTTGTCGCTCGAGTACGATCGTGTCTACGGTGACGATGGCGATCAACTCGCGAACTACGTGTTCGCATCGGTGCCGGGCCATGCGTTGTGGCGCGACCTGTTGGCCGACGTCCAGGCGAGCCCACCGTTCGCCGCGAGCGCATCCGACGTCTGCATCGTCACCGGGCCGATGTTGCTGACGCGTGTCTATCTGCACAACCGCGAACGTTATTCAGGCGTCCGTCTTACGCCGAAGCCCGTGTTGAGCCCGCGCCGCGTCCACGGGCGTTATGAGAAAAAGATCTACATCAACAGCGGAATGACCTACGGCTTCCACCACGGGTGGGGCAGCTGGCGAGAACGCTGGAACAACGCTTATCTCCGTCGCAAGATCGCTCGACTACTGCGCATCAAATGAAGATCAGGGCGTTCTTTCGAGAGCTCCGAAGGCGCAGCGTCTTCAAGGTCGCGCTGATCTACGCCGTCGTCGGCTGGCTGCTGGCGCAGGTTGCAGTCAACGTATTTCCGAACCTGTTGCTGCCGCCGTGGACCGTGACGTTCGTCATCGTCCTCCTGATCATCGGCTTTCCGATCGCGATCGTGTTGGCATGGGCCTATGAGCTCACGCCCGAAAGCGTCCGGCTCACCGTGCCTGGGAACCTCGCTGCGGAGGGACAGAAGGTCGTCGTGACCGGGCCGAAGCCGCATCTTGCGCTCGCCGGGCCGCCGGCATCCGAGACTGCTGCTGCGTCGATCTCGGTGTTGCCGTTTCAGAACCTCATCGCGAGCGGCGAGCACACGTACCTTGCCGACGCGATGACCATCGAGCTTCATTCGCTGCTCTCGAGGTGCCACGATTTGCGCGTCGTCTCCCACCAGTCTTCGGCTGCGCATGCGCTCGCGCGCAGCGGGCTTCGCGAGATTTCAACGCAGCTCGACGTGCAGTACGTCATTACGGGAAGCGTCGCCTTGCGCAAGGACAAGTTCTTCGTGACGGTCGAGCTCGACGACTCGCTCAAGGACACGGTGCTCTGGTCCGAGCGTTATGAGATCGGCATCGACGACGTCTGGGACACGCAGCGGCGGATCGCCGAATCCGTCGTGAGCACGTTCGGCGGGGAGCGCATGCGCGCGGAGATCCAGCGTGTGGGTGACGCAACGGGCAACGAAAGCGCGCGCCAGCTCGTTCAAAAGGCGCGAGCGTACGTGCTCGACTACGGCCCGTCGACGATCGCCAAGGCGAAAACGCTATTGCAACGCGCGCTCGAGCTCGATCCTGGTTATGCCGACGCGCAAGCGGCACTCGGTCTCGTCATCGCCGAGGCGACGCTCAACGGCGCTAGCGCTGATTGGGCGGCGGACCGACGCACCGCGGTCGAAATGGCGGAGCGCGCCGAAAGAGAGGCGCCGAACGACCCCATCGTGCTGCGGGCTGCAGGGGGTGTTCACGCCTACACGGGCAATTACGAAAGGTCGCTTGTGCTGCTGCGGCGCGCGGCGAAGCTCGCGCCGTTCGAGCTCGGCGCATGGGGATACATGGGTTGGCCGCTCGTCGCGTCGGGACGCGCCGAGGATCTCGCGGAGCTGCACCTGATCATAGGGCGACTGCTATCGAGCGCTCCACGCCATCCGGGCCGACCGTATTGGCTGTTCCACGAGTCGGTCGCGCTGACCTGCGAGGACCGCTGCCGGGAGGCGCGCGAGCACGCCGCGGAGTCGGTCGCCGAGCAACCCGGCTTCTCGCTGGGGCTCATGAGCTACGCAAACGTCTTAGGCCGTCTCGGTGAAGCTCAGGCGGCACGCGCAACCGCCGAGCGCTGCATGGCGGCGAACCGGCACATGACGCCGACTTTCTACGCGGAGCTCATGGCCGTGCTCACGGACCAAGAGACCGTTATCGACAAGCGCTCGAGGGGTCTGCGGGCTAGCGGGCTGCTCGTGTAGTCGCTGCGCTATTGGGGTTGCTCGCTCTCGACGACTTGCGCAAGCAAGAGCCGTGCTTGTCGTGCACAGCCTTCGGCCGCAAGCCAAGCGACGGCCGCAAGCTCGTGATCGTCGATCTCGGGCGGCAGCGCACGCAATGTCACCGCAATGGAACGAACTGCGTCGTCGCGCCGAAGCAGATAGACGCGGCCGTCGACAGGCCCGAGACTCGCCGGCCACGGCGCGCGTTGCGCCTGACCGGCCCATTCGACTTTCGCGGTCCCGCCGCCGGTAACGTCCGTAATCTCGCTCGCCGCTGCGGAACGGCCGAGCTCGCGCCACAACTCGACCGGTGCGTCGCTCAAGAAGCATTGGTTGCCCTGGCGCCCGGTGTGAATGAGCCAGGCCTCAGGCCGCGTGTCCAGAGGCGTTTCGTCTTCCTCGCCGCGCACGCCCGCGAGCCCGCCCGGCTCCGGACCCGTTTGGCCGACCAAACGTGAGAGCGCGCCGATGACTTCTGCCGTCGCCGGCTCGTCGCCTTCGAGCTCGGCGGCTATCGGCGCATTGCGCGGCCCTTCGAGCCGCAGAATGCGCCCGTCCTCGGTCGCAATGACGATGAACTGCTCGGCCGCGAGCATGAGCGGACTTGCGGGATCGAGCGTCTGGCCGGGCTCGTAGGCCGGTGCGCTCGACTCGATGATCGCGACCTCCTCGGCGACGGCCGCGCCTGCGCAGAGTACTAAGCACATGAATGCAGGGAGGGATGTGCGAAACGCGGTAACCATCACTTCTCCTCGAGGAGGATTATGGCGCTCAGGTCGCCACGGTCAAGCCGCGCGGCATGAAATGCGATGAGCGCGTCGTTGGGCAGCTTCTTGAAAAGCTCGGCGAACCGCTGCACGCACTTCGGGTCGCGAGCCTGCATGAGCCCGAAAGCGGCACGATATTCCTGCAGAAGCTCGGGAGGCATGTCGTCGTCGACGGTGACACACTCGAGTGCCTCGCTTCTCCCTTTGAGAACCAGCTGGCCGACCGGCCTGAACCGCCCTTCGGTGTAGTGGCGCGCGACTTCGGCACTCAGGCACGCGCGCGTACCGAGATGCTTGTTCGCGCTCTCGAGGCGCGCCGCGGTGTTGACGGAATCTCCATGCGCCGTGTAGTGGAACCGCTGCTCGGTGCCGACGTTGCCGACGACCGCGAGCCCGGTATGCACACCGATGCGCGTCGAGCCCATCGGTATTCCGCGCGCGAGCTGCTCGCGTCGAAACCGCTCACAATATTTATCCCATTCGAGCGCGCACATGACGGCGCGGCGCGCGTGATCGGGCTGTGCTGCGGGAGCGCCGAAGAAAACGAGAATGCTGTCGCCGATGATTCGCTCGACCGTGCCGCCGAAATCGAGGGCGATTTTGAGCATGCCTTCGAAGTAGCCCTGGAGAAGCGAGACGGTGCCACCGGGCGTCAGTTTCTCCGTCATCGCCGTGAAGCCGCTGAGGTCGGAGAACACGAAGCTCATCTCGCGTTCCTCGCCGCCGAGCGCAAGCTTGCTCGGATCCTTGGTCACGTCGTCGATGACCGCGGGCGCGACATAATGTTGAAAGGCGTTGCGCAGCTGTCGTTTCTGGCGGCGCTCTTCGCGGCGTCCGTACGCGGTGCCGAAGCTCATGCTCAACAAGAACCCCAGCGTCGGCAGCAGCAATGGCGCCTGCGGTCCGCCGTCGGCGAAGAGCTCGAGCGCCGCCACCCAATACGCGCCGACGAAGCCTGCGGCAACCACGATCTTCCAGCCGACGTTCATGCTCACCGCCGGCAGCGTGAACCCGGCGATGACGGCGATCAGAAGAATGAGCGTCGAGGTCCAATCGGTGACGCCGGGGTATGCGCTGCCTTCGAGCAACTGCGCAAGCGCCTGTGCGTGAATCTCGACGCCTGACATCGTCAACTGGTTGCCGCCGAGAACCGACAGCGGCGTCCGGAAGCGGTCGTCGTTCGGGAGGTCCGCCCCGATGAGCACGATCGCGTTCTCGAACCATTGCGCCGGCAGCGCTGCGAGCCTGTGAATCGGAAATTTGCGTATCGCCGGAGTATCGTTCGCGCCACCGCGGTGGAAGTAGATGCGCTGCGGCGAAGCCGGGACTTCGATGCCGAGCGTCTCGGCCAAAGCGACCGGGAAGCTCGGCAAAGTCTGGCCCTCGCCCGGATCGTGGGGATAGAGCTCGCGCACGATGCCGTCGGTCATGTAGACGGCGATCGAGCCGACCTTACGGCCGCGCAAGTAGGTCTCCTGGAACACGCGCTGCCGCAGCGTGAGACCGCTGTCGGCGCCGCCGTATGCGAGGACGACGGGCGCCGGGAACGCGTCGAGCGCGGCGAGCAGCGCGCGGTCGTCCGCTTCGTGCGTAGCTTGATCGAAGATGACGTCGATTCCGAGAGCGCGTACATCGCGCCGCGCGAGCTCGTCGACGATTGCAGCAAGGTAGTGGCGGTCGATCGGCGAGCGAAATGCGAGCTCTGCGAGCGTTGCTTCGTCGATGGCCAGGATGACGATGTCGCGAAACTGCGGCCGCGGCGGCGACAGGTAGGCAAGTCCGACATCGTCGAGCCATGCCGAGGATTGACGCAGCGCGGTGATCTGTGTCGCAGCGAGCCACGCAAGCACGGCGGCGAGCGCGCACAATCCCGCTCGTTCTGCAAGCGCACGGTCGAGTTTCATAGGCTCATGGCGGCTCTGCGCGGCCTCGATGCTGTTTGCGAGATCTTTCCGGTATTGTATGCAGGCAGGGGCCCATAAGAATTGAACATGATAAATCCGCTCCGCACCCGGCGACGTGAGCTCCGCGCGAATCGTGGCGTCGGCGGAGCATTGCTGGCGGGCGTTCTGGTTGCGGCCCAACCTGCCTCTGCTGACCTCGACTGTGCCGGGCCGCAAGGCGCCGCAGCGCAGGATCCGCTCGCGATCGCCGATTGCTATAGCGCCAGCCATCAGCCCACGCGCGCACTCGACGTGCTGTATGCGGAGCTCGAGTCTACGCCGGCCGTCGCGGGCACGGAGCCGCGAACGCTGGCGATCCACGCGCGGATCGCGGCCGTTCTCGCGTCGCTCGGCGAGTATCGCGCCGCGAGCGACTACCTGCTGCGCGGAATCGACATTGCGACGAGCGCGGGGCGTCTCGCTGAGGCTGCGCCGCTGCTCAACGATCTCGGCACGAACTACATGGCCACGGGTGATGACGCGTCGGGGATTGCGGCATTCGCCGATAGCCACCGGCTTGCGCCGGAGGCGTCCGCGCTTGCAGTCACGGCGGGGATCAATCTCGCCCGCGCGCTCGAGGAGACGGGAGCGGGCGCCGCCGCCAGCGGCCAGCTCGAGCCGCTGCGTAACCAGGCGCTCGCGCTTCCGACGTCGGCTGCGAAAGGGGCCGCGCTCTTGGAGCTCGCGAACCTCTATCGGGAGTCGAGCCAGAGCGGCGCGTCACCGAGCGAGGCGCAAGGCCGTGCGCGCGAATTGGCAGTTGCGGGGCTCGAGGTCGCCCGCGAGCTCCCCGACGAGCGCCTGGTCGCGGCAGCCTACAACGAGCTCGGCGAGTGGCACCTCGCGCGGGGCGAATTCGACGACGCGCTTGCATGGGCTCGCCAGGCGGTGCTCGCCGCGCAGCAGGACGGGGCGAGCGACAACTTGTATCGCGCGGAGTGGACGAGCGGGCGCGCCTTGCGCGCGTTGGGGCGTAGGCGCGAGGCGCTGGCCGCTTACCGTTCCGCGGTCGATACGCTCACGGCAATGCAATCGACGCTCGTAACCTCTTCGCGGCGGTTTCGCGCCGAGATTCTCCCGCTCTACCGCGAGTACTCGGATGTCATGTTTGCGAGCACGGCGGGGTTACCGGCGGCCGTTGCGCGCGAAACGCTGCTCGAGGTTCAGCAGGCCCTGGAGCGACTACGGCTCGCCGAGGTCCTCAATTATTTCGAGAACCAATGTGCGGTCCCCGAGGTCTTCGATGTCGGTACCGCGCGTACGGGCGGCGCCGTCATCATCTATCCTGTCATCTTCGCGGATCGAACCGAGCTTCTCGTGACCACGCAAACTGACGTGTTCCAATTCACTGCGCCCGTCGGGCTCACCGAGCTCACTGCGGAGACTCGTTTGCTGCGCGCAGCGCTCGAGGACGCGGATTCCGGGGCCGCCTATCTTGCGCCTGCGCGACGTCTGTTCGACTGGCTCATCGGGCCATTGTTGCCGGTTGTCGAGGCAGCTCAGCCGGAAGCGCTCGTATTCGTGCCCGACGGCCCGCTGCGATCGATTCCGCTCGGGGCGCTGAATGACGGACAGCAGTTCCTGATCGAACGCTTTGCAGTCGCTTCGACGCCGGGGCTCTCGCTGGTCACGGTTAGCGAGTCGCCGCCGGCCGGACGGGTCCTCGCGAACGGCATCGTGGATCCGGTGCAGGGCTTTCCTGCATTACCGTTTGTCGCGACGGAGCTTCAGAGCATTGCCGATACATTTCCGACGGAGGTTTACGCCGACGAGAAGTTTCTCAGCGATACGTTGAAGCGCGAGATCTTGCAAGGCGGCTACACCATCGTGCACCTCGCGACGCATGCCCAGTTCGAGTCCGATTACGAGCGCTCGTTCTTGCTCGCATATGACCATCTGATCACGATGGACGAGCTCGAAGACGTCATGAGCAGTCAAAGATTCACGACGGCACCCGTCGACCTTCTCGTGCTCAGCGCTTGCCAAACCGCGGCGGGCGATGATCGGGCCGCGCTTGGACTCGCCGGGGTCGCCGTCAAAGCGGGTGCACGCAGCGCGCTCGCGTCCCTCTGGCACATCAATGACGAATCGACCTCGCAGCTGATCGCCGAGTTCTACCGCCAGTTGGCGAGTGGCAACAACAAGGCCGCATCGCTGCGCGGCGCCCAGCTGATGCTCAAGAACGATCAGCGATATTCGCACCCGGCTTACTGGGCGCCTTTTCTCATGATCGGCGATTGGCAGTAGACGATGAACGGTAAGGTAGTAGCGGTTTCGCTGGTTCTGACGTGCATCGCGCCGGCTGCGCTAGCGCAAGGCGGGCAGAGCGCGGCGGGAGCCGCCGAGTCCGTTCCACCGGCAGACGCGTTGACGAGGCCCGGGTCGATCTACGTCGAGAGGATCGAGGTTCGCGGCAGCTCCGTGTTTACGGCCGCGGATCTCATGGTCATGACGGCGCCCTACGAGCACCGCGACGTGTCGGTCGAAGAGCTCCATGAGCTCAGGCACACGTTGTCGCGCGCCTATGTCGACCGTGGATACGTGAGCTCGGGCGTCGTGATCCCCGATCAACGCGTGGCGGACGGAACAGTCGTGCTGCAGGCTATCGAAGGCGACCTGACAGAGATCGACGTACATGGCAATCACCGCTTTCGCGAAGCCGCGCTCGCGAAGCGCATCGAGCGAGGTGTGCAAGAGCCGCTCGATATCGACGATCTGGAGGAGAGCCTGGAAACGATCCGGGAAGACCCGCTCGTCGAGCGCATCGATGCACAGTTGCTCCCAGGCGAGGAGCTCGGGCAGAGCTACCTCAGGCTCGGTATCACCGAGCGGCCACCGCTCGAGATCGAGGCCGTGGCAAGCAACGACCGTTCTACGAGCGTCGGCGAGGACCGCGGCACGGTCGGCATCACGTACCGGGGCCTGATCGGCAACGGCGACGTCTTGAGTGCCCGATTCGGTTTCACGGACGGCGTCGAGGACGACTTCCTGAGCTATCGCGTGCCGCTGACGGCCGGCGGGGTCGTGCTCGAGATTGTCGGCATCGATCAGCAGGCCGATATCGTCGAGGAGCCTTTCACGAGTGTCGATATCGAGAGTCGGCTCAAGTCCTTGAGCTTCACGGCGAGCTATCCGTTCATCCATGAGGGCGCAGATACGCTTACCGGAATTGTCGGCTTCGAGCACAAGCACAGCGAGAGCACGCTGCTCGACATGCCGTTCTCGTTCTCGCCGGGCGACGTCGACGGGCGTGCGCAAGGCAGCACCGTCGTCGCGGGCGTCGATTGGTCGCGCAACGCCTCACCGCGCGCGTGGGCTGCACGCGGAATGCTGCAGATCGGCATCGATGCGCTCGATGCGACTGTCAACGCGGTAGGGCCGGACTCGGAGTTCGTCGCGTTCGTCGGCCAGTTGCAGTTCCTGCAGACGCTCGACGACGGCAGCCGCTTCATCGCCCGAGGCCTGGTGCAAGCGACTCACGACCCGTTGCTTGCGATGTACAAGTTCCCGGTCGGCGGCCGATACACGGTGCGCGGGTACAGAGAGAATCAGTTCGTACGCGACAACGCCGTCATCGCGTCGATCGAATACCAAGTGCCGGTCGTCGTCGATGCCGCCGGTCGTCCGCGCGGTAATGTCTACCTCGCGGTGTTCGCCGACTACGGCGCCAGTTGGGACGAAAACGATGCGCTCACGACCTCGGCGAAGGAGGAAATCGGCAGCGCAGGTCTCGGCGTTCTCTGGGACCCGTTGCCGGGATTGCATGCGGAGGTCTACTGGGGTGCAGCCAAGCAAGACGTCGGCAATCCGTCGAGCTCGCTCCAGGATCAAGGAATCCACTACCGCCTGAGCTTCAACCGCGCTTTCGGATCGCCATGACGCCCGACCCAGCAACGCGTACGGCAAAAGGCCGCCTCACGGTCGCGGCACTGCCATTGCTGATCGGCGCGGCCCTCGATGTCCACGCGCAGGTCGTTTTGGACGGTACGGTGGGCCCGAGCGGTCCGTTGACGGGGCCCGCCTATACGATTCCCGACACGGTCGGCACGCGGGCCGGAGCAAATCTGTTTCACAGCTTCAGCGAATTCAACGTCAACACCGGGGAATCGGCGGTGTTCACGTCGTCGTTCGCGGGCGTCACGAACAATGTGATCGCACGCGTCACGGGGCCGAACCTTTCGACCGTCAACGGGCTGTTGCGTAGCGATGTCCCCGCCGCGAATCTCTGGCTCATCAACCCGAACGGCCTCGTATTCGGCTCCGGAGCTTCGCTCAACGTGCAAGGCTCGTTCTACGCGAGCACGGCCGATCAGATCATGCTCGCCGATGGTGGCCGCTACTCGGCGGTCGACCCCGGCGGCTCGACGTTGACGATCGCGAATCCAGTGGCGTTCGGCTTCCTCGACGCGAGCATAGCGCCGGTTGCCGTGAACGGGTCGCAATTGGCCGTGCCGAACAACCGGTCGCTCACGCTCGTGGGCGGCGAAATCCGCATCGGCGGCGCAGCGGCGCTTCGCGCGCCGCGCGGGCGGCTCGACTTGCGCAGCGCCGCGGGCGCGGGCGACGTCGGTGTGCAGGGCGCGGCTGCGCCGGCCAATCCCGTGCAGGCCTACGGGACGATCAACATCGACGGCAGCTCGCTCTCGACGTCGGGTGGCGGCAGCGGCGACGTGTACGTGCGCGCCGGCGACCTCATCATGCGTAATGCTGCGACGATCACGGCCGAGGCAATGGGCACGGGCGCGAGCGCGACTGCGGGCACCGTGCGCATCGAGGCCGATACGGTGCAGTTGCGTGGCGGCAGCCAGGTTCGCGCCCGCACGCTCGGCAGCGCGAGCGGCGGCCGCATCGCCGTTACCGCGACGACGCTCATCGACGCATCGGGCGCCGGCCCGACAGCTCCGGGCGGCGGCGGTGGTGGCGGTGGTGGTGGCGGCGGCGGCGGGGGTGGTGGCGGTGGCGGCGGCGGGGGCGGTGGCGGTGGCGTTCCCGGCGCGATCGACACGACGGCCTCAGGCTTTTTCTCCGAGGTCGGCGCGACTGCGACGGGCGTGGGAGCCAGCGTTGAGCTTCAAGCGCCGACGATCCAAATCCGCGACGGCGCGCAAGTCGCCGCAAGCACGAGCGGCGCGGGCAACGCCGGCGGCATCAGCATGCGCGGCACTACGCGCGTCGCCGTGACCGGCGAAGCGCAGATCAACGCCTCGACGGCCTCGGCCGCCCGCGGCGGCGAGATCCACATCGAAGCGCCGCGCGTCGAGCTCCTCACGGGCGCGCGTGTCGGCAGCATTGCGCAAGGGAGCGGGCGCGGCGGCAGCATTGTCATCGTTGCTCCCGATGCGCTCATTGCGACGGGCACGAATGGAAATCCCGATCCGGCGCAGAATCGCGGCGTACGCGTAACAACGTCGAGTTTCTTCACGGCGACCGGCGATGCGGGCTCGATCGACATTGTGGCCGGCGACGTCGAGCTCGGAGACGGCGCGCGCATATCGGCGAGCACGTCGGGAATCGGCGCCGGTGGATCGCTGCGAATAATCGCGACCGGCGCGGTCACGTTGAGCGGTGCGCGCGCGGACGGCAGCGGAACCGCGATCAAGGCATCGACCGAGATCGAAGCGGAAGAGGCGGGCCAAGTCACGGGGCCGCGCAACGGCAACGCCGGCACGATCGTGATCGAAGCCGACTCCCTTTCGCTCAGCGACGGCGCGGAGATCGTGAGCAACACGGCATTGCTGGGCTCGGGCGGGGCGGTGGACGTGCGCGTGGGTGCGCTCGCGATATCGGCTGCCCGAATCGCCAGCGAATCGACGGCGACCGGGGCGGGCGCAGGTGCGGCCGGCGCCGTAACCATCGACGCCGATTCGATCGTTCTCGAGAACGGTGGGCGAGTGTCGGCGGCCAACATCGACGGCGCCGGCGGCTCGATCACGTTGCGCGCGGACGACATACGCGTAATCACGGATAGCGAGGTTCTTGCCTCGACCACGGGCATGGGTGCGGGCGGCGACGTCGTGCTGCGTGCGACTCGCATCGAGCTCGCGAGCGCAGGGCACCTATCGGCGGCGAGCACGGGCGCAGGGAACGCCGGCACCGTTGTCATCGAGGCCGATGAGACCTTGACGATGACGGCCGCCGTCGTGCAGACCAGCGCTGCCGCGTCTGCGGGCGGCAACATCGAGGTCGCCGTCGGCGACAGCGTTCTGCTCAGGAATTCGTCAATCAGCGCCGAAGCGGGCGGCGTCACCGCGACGGACACCGGCGGCAACGTTACGATCGACCCCGATTGGGTGGTGCTCGACGAAAGCCAGATCGTCGCGCGCGCGAACGCCGGCAACGGCGGAAACATATTCATTCAATCTGGCTTTTTCATCGCGTCGGCAGGCACGGTCCTCGATGCCTCGTCGAGCCAAGGCATCGACGGCAACGTGCTCATCGATTCGCCGAATCAGATCACGGGCACGGTGCTGCCGCTCGACACGCCGCCGACCGACGTCGATGCGCTCGCGAGGCAGCGTTGCGTGCCTCAGCTCGAAGCGCAGCGCAGTAGCTTGACCGTCGCGCAACGCATCGATATCAACGCAGCGCCCGGCAATTACTTGTCGAGCCCGCCGGTCGCGCCGCCACCCGTTGCCAGCAGGAACGGCGGTGCCACCGACCCGGGGACGGAATTGCTCGCCGTGGCCGACGGCTGTCGATAGGGTTTGTGCTCGGCGCCGCGCTCGTTACGTAGCCCGTTATTCCTCGAGATCGAGCTTGAAGAGCTTGAGTGCGTTAGTCCGGCCGATCTTGCGCCTCTGCTGCTCAGATACGACTGCGGTCGAATCGTACCAAGCGGCGGCGTCCTCCATTCTCTCGAATGGATAATCGGCGCTGAAGTGGACCTTGTCGTTGTCGAGCACCTCGAGCGTGCAACGGAAGGCCGCGTCGTTGAAGTTGCCGCTCGTCGTGATGTGGAAGTGCTCGCGGAAATAATCGCCGAGCGGGCGTTTGCCGCGATAGCTGCGGCGCGAGAACCGCATGCGCGCATCGAGGCGCCACAGGCCGAACGGAATGTTCTCGCCGAGGTGGCCGATGCAGATCCGCAAGTTGGGGTAATCGTCGAACACCCCCGAGCCGCAGAGCCGCAGGGAATGAATCGACGTCTCCACGGCAAAGCCCCATGGCGAGCTCATGAGCCACGGGTGGCCTTCGTAGTTCTGCGCGCGCGAGGGAATCTGCATCCGTGGGTGGAGGTAGAAGGGCACGTCGAGCTCCGCCACCGTCGCCCAGAAGCTCCGATACTCCGGTAAATCGTAGTACTTCACGTTCTCGGCATCGCCGACTTGCTGGAAGCCGTTGACCATGCAGCCCTTGAACCCGAGCTCTCTTACGCAACGCGTGAGCTCGGCGGCGGCGGCGTCGGCATCGTGCATCGGCAGCGCCGCGAGCGCTGCGTAGCGACGTGGATGCCGAGCAACGGCCTCGGCCATGCGCTCGTTCGCTTTTCTCGCGACGTTCATCGCCGCGTCGGCATCGAGAATTCGTTGCACGCCCGGCGCATTGAGCGACAAAATCGCAAGCTCGATCCCGGTCTCGTCCATATGGCCGAGGCGCTCACTGCCGAGATCGAGGATTTGGCGCGTGAAGTCGTCCCACACGTCCGAGTCTCCGGCGAAGCTGCGCGTCTGCTCGAGCGTATCCGCGATCGCGAAATGCTCCTCGAAAGCGATTTTGCCTTGCACTGAAGCTCCTCGTTGCCTACTTGCTCACGGCGAATCCGGCCCGCGGTCCGGCGGCAGCAGCGGCTCGCGGCCGTATTTCGTGCGCAGCCAATTGAGCGCCGGCAAGACACGTGGCCGGCGCACGAGCCAGCGTTCGAATTCGAACTTCCCCGGATAGTTCATGATGACTGCGCCCGCCAAGAGCGTAATGACTCCCTGTCCGGGAAGGACCAACAACGCGATACCGGCGACGACGAACAGGGCGCCGATCAGATTCTTCGTCGTCGTCAGCGCCAGATGCAGCGCCGGGTGGCGGCGCTGCTTAGTGACGGCATGCCGGTGGCGATAAGTGAAGTACCCTGCCGGTAACCGCAATATCAACGCGGGGCCGAGAACCGCGCTGATCACGAGGCTCAACAATGAGCCCGTGACGAGCCAGGCGGCGTGATCCGCGGCGAATTTCCAGGCCTCGTCAAGCGACACGCGCGGGATCCTGCTTGTAGAACGCGCTGAGCTGCGCGTAAAGGTCAGGATACTCCGCACGAAACTCTTCGGGCACGTCGAAAAACATCTCGGTACAAACGGCGAAGAACTCGGCGGGCTCTTCTGCAGCATAAGGATCGAGCCACGTTTCTTCGTCGCGCTCGAGGCGTGCGTGCAAGTCCTCGTAGGCGTCTTGAAAAGCCTTTATCCAATCCTTTGCGCGCATGTCCGCATGCAGGGGCGGCATGCCATCGAAACTCCCGTCGAGCAAGTCGAGCTTGTGGGCGAACTCGTGCGCGACGACGTTGAACCCGTCGCCGTGTCCGCTTGCCTCTACTTCCTTCCAGGCCAGTATGACGGGGCCTTGCTCCCATGCCTCGCCGCTCAAGACGTCATCGCTCGAATGCACGACGCCATCTTCGTCCACGTACTCGCGGTTGCGCACGAGGAACTCGTCTGGATAGACGATGACCGAGACGAATCCGCCGTAGCTGTCGATGCCGAGCTCGAGAATGAGCAGACACGCGAGCGCGGCAATGCGAACCTTCATCGAATCTTCGAGCAACAAACCTCCGGCGGCTTCAAAATTCTTCTCGTGCAGGAACAAGAGGGCGAGATCGCGAAGCCGTCGCTCGGATTCGGCGTCGAGGCGCGCGAGCACGGGCGATGCTGCGAGCGTTGCGCTCCAAAGCGCGTCGGAGATCGTGGCGCTCGCGAGCACCTGCCGGCGACGCCGGTTCCTTAGCAAACCGAACATACGCGGATATTAGCGAACTACCTCGTCTACGGGTTCGGCAGTCGGCGAGCGGGCGGGTGGCGGTGTCGAGTCCGTCTCGGTATCGGCGGGGTGTGCGGGTTCCTCCTCGAGAGGCATGAGGACGCCCTCGATGGCGCTGACGTCATCGAGCACCTGGAGGGTCACGTCGAGTGCGGTCTCCTGCGCGAAGGCCGGAGCGCCGGCCGCGAGCGGCCAGGCTGCCAGAAGCAGCGCCAAGGCCCTGCCGCGCGGCGAATTTACATGCCGGTCGCGCGAGGGTACACTTCCGTTTGTCATAATAAACACTCTTAAGAACCAATAATAAGTTGCTGTAGATACGGGAGAACAGCACTTGCCAGCGCAAGCGGGACACGTGTCGCCGGCGAAGATTTTCGCGCGGTCGACGTCCGGAGTCATCTGGGTCGGCGCCGAGCAGCAGTCGGCGCTCGACTATCTGGCGCGCAAGGAGTCGGTGCGCGTCGTGCTCGGGCCGGCCTCGAGCGGTAAATCGACGTTACTCCGATTCTTCGGGCATCAGGCCAAAGGCGCCGTCGTGCTCGCCGTCACGGGTCCGCAAAAAAGCGCGGCGAGCGTTCTCGCGGCGCTATTGAAAGCGGCGGAGCTCGGTCCATGGATCCTCTCCGAGGTCGAGCAACGCAATCTTCTCAGCGTATTCGTCCAGGAGCGCCAAGCGCAAGGAAAGCGCGCCGTTGTCTGTATCGACAACGTGGCCGGATTTTCACCCGACGCGTGGCGAGAAATCGAGCGCTTGCGTCTCTTCAAGGTCATGGACAAGCGCGCAGTCGAGCTCGCGATCGTCGGCGCCGACGTCGATGCCGTCCGCGCGCCGCTCGCCGATCTCGTGCGTTCCGACGATGCGCTGCATCCGCACTTCTTGCCGTCACCAACCGACGAGGACGTTGCCGCGTATATCGACTGGCGGCTCGCGCAGTTCGGTATTCACAATGCATTTTCCGCCGACGCTTGCGCGCTGATAAATTCGGTGAGCCAAGGCCGGTTCAATTTCGTCAACATCCTCTGCCAAGTCGTGCTCGTCGAGCAAGCGCGCGCGCAGGCCGAGGTCATCGACGCGAGCTTGGTCGACAGGGCGGCCAATTCGCTTGCCTCGATGAAGGAAAGCGCGCGCGCGGCGCTCGAGCGCATGGTAGAGAAAACTCCCGTGCCGCCGCGCGCCGGACGGCTCATTGTCACATGCGATGATCGCGTCGTCTGCACTGTCGCACTGCAGGGCCGGATGCTGATCGGCCGCAGCAAGGATAACGATTTGCACCTGCCGAGCCGCTATTTGAGCCGCCACCATGCGGCGATTTTGCCGACGGAGCAGGGCCACTATTACGTCGTCGATTTGAACAGCGCGAACGGCGTGCTCGTGAACGGCAAGTCCGTGGCGAGCAGCCTTTTGCTCAATGGCGACGTTCTGGCTCTCGGGCAATTCCGCATCAAGGTGGAGCTCAGCGAGCCGGTCCGTGAGAACGTCGCCGACGTGCCGGCGACCCAGGAAACCGACATCATGCCGGCGCCCGCCTACGAGCTGCCGGCCGCACGCGTGATCAAGGGCTAGGTACGCCGCCGTACCGTTCGCCGGTCAGCGCTTCTCGGGCCGCAATGCATGGCGGCGGATCGTGTCCGCGACGCAACACGTGAGCTTCTGTGCGGTCGGAAGATGTAGAAACTCGTTCGGTCCGTGCGCGTTGGCTTCGGGCCCGAGCACACCGGTGATGAGGAACTGGGCACTAGGGAACGTGTCGCCGAGCATGTGGATGAATGGAATCGTGCCGCCTTCCCCGAGATACATGGCGGGCTTACCGAAGTAGGCTTTCGATGACTCCATGATCGCGCCCTCGAGCCACGGCGCCAGCGGTGGCGCGTTCCAGCCGGTCGAGGGGTTCTCCGGCTCGAAGCGAACGCGCGCGCCGTAGGGCGGGTCTTTGGTCAGCAGGTCTGTAATCAGGCGTAGGGCGCTTTCCGCTGCGACACCGGGCGGTAGCCTGAGGCTCACGCGAACGGACGTGCTCGGGCGCATGACGTTGCCCGCATTGCCGACGTCGGGCAGGCCACGAGCGCCCGTGATCTCGAGCGCCGGTCGCCAAGTCCGATTGAGCGTCAGCTCGACGCAGTCGGCGACGACAGGCCGTGCGCCCTCCTGCCACGGGAAGTGGTCCCAGACTCGATCGCCCAAAACCTCGGCTGCGCGTTTTGCCTGTTCGATTCGCTCACGTGGAATCTGAACATGCAATCGCTCGGGGAGAATCACGCCGTCGCTTTCGCGCTCGAGACGGCTCAGCAACAACCGCGCGATGCGGAACGACGACGGCACGATGCCGCTGGCGTCGCCCGAGTGAACGCCTTCGTGGATGACGTCGACGTGCAAATTCCCGTTGACCAAGCCGCGCAACGACGTCGTGCACCAAAGCTGGTCGTAGTTTCCCGCGCCGGAGTCGAGGCAGACGACGAGGCTCGGCGCGCCGATGCGCGCGCGCAAGTGATCGACGTAATAGGGTAAGTCGGGACTGCCGCTCTCTTCGGAGCTTTCGATGAGGATTACGCAGCGCGCATGCCCAAGGTTCTGGCGCGCGAGGAGATTGAGCGCCGCAAGCGATGCGAACGTCGAATAGCCGTCGTCAGCTCCGCCGCGACCATAGAGCCGATCCCCTTGCAGGACCGGCTTCCACGGTCCGAGACCCTCGCGCCAGCCGGTCGTCTCGGGCTGTTTGTCCATGTGGCCGTAGAGGAGAATCGTGTCGTCGATTTCCCCGGGCACTTCGATGAAGAGCAACGGTGTGCGGCCCGGCAGCTGCACTACCTCCAGTTGCATGCCGTCCAAGCGATACTCGTGGCACCAGGCGACGATGAGATCCATCGCTCGGCGCATATGGCCGTTCTTCTCCCAATCCGGATCGAAGGCCGGGGACTTGTTCGGAATCTTGATGTACTCAACGAGCGCGGGAATGATCGAGCGCTCGAACGCGTCGGCGACGAACGCCTGAGCTGCGCGGGTGTCGACAGCGATCGTGTTGTGTGAATTCATCGCTCGAGAACGCTCAGTCCGGAACCACGCCGGGGGTCAATTCTACCGGTCGCTCGACGCAATCGTACTCCATGAGCTCCCAATCCGGGCGTAAGACGAAATCGAAGTGCCAAACGTAGGGGGTTCGGAAGACCTTACGATCGTTCATGACGAGATCGACGCGCAGATAGGTTTCACCGTCGCCCGCATCGACCGTATACCGTTCCTCGAGCGTCAGCGCATCGCTCTTCGGAGTGCCGAGCAGGTCGACCACGCGCGCATCGAGTCGCGACGTCGAAATCACGAGCGTGCTGCCGTCCCAGCGACCCGTTGCGTAACCGTTCGGCGTGCGCGCAACGCTCGCGTCGGGCGGTGCGCCCTCCATGGTCACGACGCGCTCGACATCCATGCTTTCGTAGTGGATGGTGAGAAGGCCGTCCGTCCACGCAAACGTCATCGGACTGCCGGCCGTGAGCGCGCGCGGCATCCCCGGTGGCCCGCAGCCGAGCACGGGGTCGTCGGTGCGAAAGTCGAAGCGTTGGCGTGCCGCCAGAGCATCCGGCAGGAGCGCGTCATCGGGCGGAGCACCCGTAAAGCTGCCGGAGACGAGAACGTCCCCCTCGGCGTTGACGTACGCCCAAACCCCGGCGGCGAGGCGCGCGGCGCCTTCAGCGCTCGGTTGCGCCGGCGCTGCGGGCGCGGCGAGCGCGAGAGCCGAGCATGCGGCGAAACCGCCGAGTCGGCACGGCCCGAAGGGCCGGCTATTCCTCGAGCTCATCGATGAGCACGGTGCCATCGGCCTTGATGAGCTCCGCGAGGTACAGGCCGAGCCCTTCGCGCGCCGGGCGCCCCGTCGCCGTGACTCGATCGCCGGGTCGCAGCGTCGCCGCATTCCAGCCGCTGCCGCGAATGAGTTTAGTCGCCGGTCCGAAAGTCAGCGTCCAATCCTCGTTCCCATTTTCGCTCTCCACGCTAACGACGATATACGTGTGGGGGTTGATGAGTTTGTAGTCCTTGACCTTGCCTTCGACGGTGACTTGGCGCGTGTTGTCGAACTCGCCGCTGATGCTGTGATGCGCACCGCTGACGTCAGCGAGAGTAATGCACGCGATCGCAAGCGGCACACACGCGCGCGACGACTTTCGCCGAGAGCTCATGCGCGTCTTTTTCCCAGGTCGACAAGGCGAAGTCAACTGCTCTGCTAGACTCTCGGGCGTGCGCTCACCACACGAGAAACGCAATGTCGCCGTGCTCTTCGTCGCCCAAGCATTGCTCGGTGCGCAGGGAGCCGTGCACATCATTCTCGGCGGGCTCGCCGGTGCGTTGCTCGCGCGCAATCAGGCGTACGCGGCGCTCATCATCCTCGGTCTCGGCTGGAATTTCTCGTTCGTCGGTGCGACGAGCCTCTTGGCTACGACCCACTCGCCCGCGGAGCAGGCGAAAGTGCAGGGCTGCAACGACTTTCTCGTTCTTGGCCTCGTCTCGATCGCGTCATTCAGCTCGGGGGCCCTGCTCAACAGTCACGGCTGGAACGCCGTGCAAGTCGCGGTGTTTCCGGGCCTTGCGCTCGGCATCGTCGTTCTCGCGTGGTTGTGGTTATCCGGGGGCCGACGCGCCCACTCGCCCGTATAGGAAACTTCGCGAGGCCGCCGAGCCTCAAACGTTGAATCGAAAATGGATCACGTCGCCTTCGCGAACGACGTAGGTCTTGCCTTCGAGACGCAGCTCGCCCGCTTCGCGTGCGCCTTGCTCGCCGCGGCGGGTGATGAAGGCGTCGTACGCGATGACCTCGGCGCGAATGAATCCGCGCTGAAAGTCGGTGTGGATCGCGCCGGCTGCCTCGGGCGCCGTCGCATCCTGGCGCACGGTCCACGCGCGCACCTCTTTCGGGCCCGCCGTGTAAAACGTTTTCAAGCCGAGCAGACGGTACGCAGCGCGCACGACGCGGTGCAAGCCCGGCTCGACCAAGCCAAGCTCGCGAAGAAACTCCGCACGTTCGGCGGACGCAAGCTGCGCAAGCTCGGCCTCGATGCGCGCGCTGATGATCACCGCGACGGACCCGTGCTCGCGCGCGTACGTTTCGACGCGCGTCGCGAGCGCGTTGCCCTGGAGCGTGCTCTCGTCGACGTTGGCGATGTACATCACAGGCTTTGCCGTCAGCAAGAAGAGCTCGCGAATGGCTTCCTGCGCGTCTGCGTCAACGGCAACGTCGCGCACAGGCCGGCCCGCCTCGAGGCCCTCGAGCACGCGGCGTAGGGAGTCGCGCTTGATCACGGCCGCTTTCTCGTTCGTCTTCGCGTTGCGCTCCGCGCGCAGCAGGCTCTTCTGAACGGTGTCGAGGTCCGCGAGCATGAGCTCGGTGTCGACGATCTCGATGTCGTGCAGCGGGTCCACTCGGCCGGAAACGTGCGTGACGTCGTCGTCCTCGAAGCAGCGCACGAGGTGAGCGATCGCATGAGTTTCGCGAATGTGCGCCAAGAATTGGTTGCCGAGACCTTCGCCCTGAGAGGCGCCCTTGACGAGGCCGGCGATGTCGACGAACTCGACGATCGCCGGGATGACTTTCTCGGGCTGCACGATCGCGGCCAGCTCGTCGAGGCGCGGATCGGGAACGCTGACGACGCCGACGTTCGGGTCGATCGTGCAAAACGGATAATTCTCGGCCGGAATTTGTGCGGCCGTCAGCGCGTTGAAGAGCGTCGACTTACCTACGTTCGGTAGGCCGACAATGCCGCACTTGATGCCCATTAATCGCTGTCCGATTCGTCATCGGCGCCGGGCGCGTCGGGTTTGGGCGCATGCAATCGGTTCATTACGCGCTCGGGCCCTTCCGCAAGCAGCGCCGGAACGCAGTCGAGCGCGCGGGCAATCGCTTCGACAATGAGCTCCTCGTCGCCGCGCGATGCACGCCGCAAAACGTGATCGATGACTTCGTCCTTGCGGCCCGGTCCCGGATGGCCGACGCCGATGCGCAGACGCCAGAGGTCGGCGCCGACATGCTCGATGACGCTGCGCATGCCGTTGTGCCCGGCATGGCCGCCGCCGAATTTGAGCTTGACGTGTCCCGGCGGGAAGTCGAGCTCGTCATGAACGACGAGCAATTGCGTCGGCGCAATCTTGTAATACGCGAGGGTCTTTGCAACCGAGTTGCCGGATTGATTCATATAAGTCGTGGGCTTGAGGAGGCGCACTCGGTGGCCCGAAATGTCGACTTCGGCGATGTCGCCTTCGAGCTTGCGGTTCGATGCGAAGCGGCCGCCGTGACGTTCGGCCAGAGCATCCACGAACCAAAACCCGGCATTGTGCCGCGTCGTCAGATGCTCGCGATCGGGATTCCCGAGACCGACGATCAAGGCGATTGGCTGCGTCATCGAGGCGGCCATCTGAGGAATCGCGGCTGAAGCCGCTCCCACAAAACTCGAGGCGCGATCCTAGTCTTTCTCTTTCCCGCCCTTTTTCTTCGGCTCGTCGCCCTTCTTTTTCGTTTCCTCGGCTTTCTTCTTGGCGGGCTCTTCGGCGGCTGCGGCCTTGCCCTTCTCTTCGCCGGGCTTGCCTTCGAGCGCGGCGGCGGCAGCCTCGGCTGCGGCCTTCTCTTCGGCGCCGACGGTCGGCACTTCGGCCGCCACGGCCTCGACGGGCGCCTCGATTTCCTCTTCGCGCGGCAAATTGACGGCGACCACAGGCAGATTCTGGCCGTGCTTGAGCGCGATCGACGTTACGCCCTCCGGGAGCTTGATGTCGGCGAGGTGATACATCTGATTGAGCTCGAGATTCGTGACATCGAGCTCGAGGTATTCGGGCAAGTATCGCGGCAAGCAAGAGATTTCGACGTCCGTCTCGATGTGCTCGACGACGCCGCCCTGTTCCTTGACGCCCTTTGCGACTTCCTCGCCGAGGAAATGGATCGGGACACGCAGCGTGATTTCCTGGTCCTCGACAATGCGCTGAAAATCGAGATGCATGATCAGCGGCCGGGCAGGGTGGCGCTGCACGTCTTTGACGACGACGGACTGCGCCTCTTCCCCGACTTTGACGCTCAAAATGCTCGTGTAGAACGCCTCGTGCACCATCTGGTGAGCGAGACTGTTGTGGTCGATCGAGATTGCGCGCGGCGCTTTGCCCCCGCCGTAGACGATGGCGGGAACGCGCCCCGTGCGGCGCAGCCGGCGGCTGCTCCCACGGTTCCCGACTGTGCGCGGCTCACCGCTGATTTCGAATTTCACGGCTCAAGTACCTCCGGCAGGGCGCGCATGATACCAGGCACCGCTAGTCGAGGTATAGGGAGCTTACCGACTCAGCCTGCGTGATACGCCTTAAGGTTTCGGCGAGAAGCTCGGCGACGCTGAGCTGGCGGATTCGCTTGCAGCCGAGTGCCGCGCGACTCAACGGAATCGTGTCCGTAACCACGAGCTCGTCGAGATCGGAGCTCTCGATGCGCTCGACGGCCGGTCCCGAAAGAATGGGGTGCGTAATGTACGCGACGACACGCTTTGCACCTCTCTCCTTGAGCACCTTCGCCGCCTGGCATAGCGTGCCGGCCGTATCGACCATGTCGTCGATGAGCACGGAGACTTTGCCTTCGACCTCGCCGATCACGTGCATGATCTCGGACTGGTTGGGTTGCGGCCGGCGCTTGTCGATGATCGCGAGCCCTGTGTCGTCGAGGCGTTTGGCGAGCGCGCGCGCGCGCAGCACGCCGCCGACATCGGGAGAGACGACGACCATGTTCTGGTACTTCTGCTTCCAGACGTCGCCGAGTAGAACAGGCGACGCGTAAACGTTGTCGAACGCGATATCGTAGAAGCCAGAGATCTGATCGGCATGCACGTCGACGGTGATGACGCGGTCGATGCCGGCGGCGGCCATCATGTCGGCGACGAGCTTCGACGTGATCGGCACGCGCGCGGCGCGCGGCCGGCGGTCTTGCCGCGAGTAACCGAGGTAAGGAACGAGCGCCGTTATCCGAACAGCGGAGGCGCGCTTGCACGCATCCGCCATGACCAGCAGCTCCATGAGGTTGTCGTTCGTGGGCGGGCACGTCGGCTGGACGACGACGACCTCGTGGCCGCGTATGTGCTCCATGATCTCCACGCTGACCTCGCCGTCGCTGAACCGGCCGACGCTGATGCGTCCGAGCGGCATGCCGAGGTGGCGCGCGATCTCGCGCGCGAGCGCCGGATGGGCGTTGCCGGAGAACAGCGTCAGCGTGCTCGTGGTCGAATCCAAGACGGCTTCCTTGAGCTGGCGTGAATGGCTGGGGCGCTAGGATTCGAACCTAGGTATGACGGGATCAAAACCCGTTGCCTTACCACTTGGCTACGCCCCAGCGGCGACATCGACACATATTTATTGTACATCTGCCGCGGCAGCGAGCGGATTCCAACTGTCGACGGTCAGCTGCAAGCGCAGCTGGCCGTGGTGCATGTCGATCGTGCGCGGCAAAAGCAACCCTGAGGTGACCTCGTAGTCCGCGTACTCGAGCGTCCAAAGGCGTTGCTCGAGCGTCGCGAGCGTGCCGTTGGCCCCGGTCTCGGCACGCGCGGCATAGGCGTCGTCGGGGAGGCCGACGAGCCAAGCGTCGAGGCTGCCGACGGGCAACCACCAGCCGAACCGGGCCGAAAGCTCGGTCTCGGGATCGACGAGCGACCACGTTTCACCGCGCGTGCGCAACGTCAGCGCGGCGTCGTTGCCCTTGATCTCGAAGCTGCCGGCGCCGAAGAGGCCGCGCACGTTGAGCAACAACGAGTCCGGCTCCTCGAGCCACCGAAAGCGCGCCTGAAACGCACGCTCGCCGGTATCGATCGCGATACGGCCGCGCATGTCCCAGCCGGGAAGCGCGGCGAGGCGCTCGCGCCGCTCGGCGGCCGAGAGGCCGTCCTCAGCCGGCGGTGCGTGCGCGCAGGCAGCAAGCACGGCGAGCGCGCCAAGCAATAACAATATGTCCCGCAGATGATTCGCATGAGGTCTCTCCAGGACCGTCGCGCGCAGGACGCGCGCGCCGGAGCCTCCAGGGACGGATTCACGGCGTTCCTGGAGAGACCTCATGCGAGTCGGCTGCGGGACCTCATTGGGCGAGCCGCTGTTTCACTTCCTGCAAGTGGGGGTCGTCGGGCGCCGCGGCGAGCGCGGTATTGAGCAGCTCGAGCGCGGCGTCGTGCTGGCCGAGCGCCCACCGCGTATCGATGAGATGGGCCGCGACCTCCGGGTCGTCGAAAAGCCGATACGCACGCTCGAGATAATCTAGGGCAGCCTCGTAGTCGCCGAGCTTGTATAGGACCCATCCCATACTGTCGATGATTGCCGGGCTGTCAGGCTCCATCGCGAGGGCCCGCTGAATGTACCCGCGCGCTTCGCTATGGCGGTCGAATCGGTCCGTGAGGAGGTAGCCGAGCGCATTCAGGAACGTCGGGTCATCGGGGTGCTCGTCGACGAGCGCTTCGAGCACGGTTGCCGACTTGCGCAGACGCCCCTGCTCCTGCAGCAACAACGCCTGGGAGTAGCGCAGCGTCACATCGCCGGGATAGCGATCGAGCCCTTCGGTGAGCCACTGCTCGGCCTCATCGAGGTTCTTCCGATCGACGGCATCTTGAGTGAGCTCCCGGTAGAGCTCCACATGCGATGCGCGCAGCGCCACGTCCGCGGGGCTCGCTGCAACGGCTCCGTCGAGAAGATCGACGGCCTCCTCGCGACGGCCCATTTGCAACAGCAGTTGTCCCTGAGCGAGCAGCATCTCGGAGCTGAACAAAGGATTCGCGTTGCCGAACTCGCGCAGATGCCGCAGCGCGCCTTCGGGATCGTTCATCTGCGAGTACGTGATCAATGCTGTTCGGACCTGAGCCTCGACGGCGTGCGTACCTTGCGTAACGCGCGCATACGACCGTGTCGCCTGCAGATGATCGCCGCGCATCTCGGCAATGCGCCCGAGATAGTAGAACGCCTCGTCGCGGTAGCGCTCATTCGTGCGCAGCTCGCCGAACCGTTGCTCGGCCACATCGAGCTGCTCGTTCGTGAGCGCGAGGAACGCAAGGGCGCGCGTTGCTTCGGGCAGGCCCGGATTGGCGGCGAGGATATCGTTGAGCTTCGCCTCGGCTTCTTCGCCGTGTCCGGCGGACAGCAAGAGCTCGGCGTACTGCAGGCGGACCTCGAGCTCGTCGTGCTCGGCCGCGAGCTTTTCGGCGAGCGCGAGGCTGTCCTCGGTTCGTCCGGCGACGAGCAGGGCGCGCGCATACAGAAGCTCGGCGTCGATCCAATCGGGCTCGAGCTTCATTGCGGTTTCCGCATTCGCGAGCGCGACATCGAAGTTGCCGGAGCGAAGCGCCAACCGCGCGAGCCCATAGTGACCTTGCGGCGTATCGGGGAACCGCTCGACGAGGGCTGCCATGACGATCGTCGCGGTCCCTGGGTTCGGCTCGTTGCCGAGCGCTTCGAGAACGAGCGTAAGCCCGGCGCCGGGATCGTCGGGTTGCGCACGCTCGATGAGCGCCGCGAAGTCTTCGATCGCGCGGTTGACTTGCCCTGAGCGTGTCTCGAGAACACCCGAGAACCACAGCGCGCGCTCGTCGTCGGGTGCGAGCTCGCGCCAACGCGCCACGGCCTCGAGGCCGAGCGGCGTCAACGCCAGCCGATGTGCCATCCGCGTGGCGCGCTCGGCGAATTCGGGATTCGAGGATGCGAGCGCGGCGTCGACGTAGTGCTGCGTGGCTTCTTCGAGGCGCTGATCTTCGAGCGCGATATCACCGAGCAGCGTATACGAGTCGACGATGACGCGCTGCTCCTCGGGCGTAGGCGCGGCAATCGCGGCACTGCCGACCGATCCGACGATCAGCAAGACCGCGAGTGTCCTGGAGGCGAAGCCCATCACTCATGCACTATAACCGAGTCCCCCGAAAGAGTAACTTGTGAACGATTGCTGATTTTCGGACAATCAAAAAATGAATGAGTTATTGGCGAACCTCGGCAATTGGTTCAACCCCGAGCTCCTGGGCAACATACTGCTGCAGTGGAGCGGTCGCCTCCTCGCGGCTCTCGTCGTATTCCTCGTCGGTCGATGGATCGCACTCGCGCTTTCGGGCTGGTGCGGCCGTATTCTAGAGAAGGCGCGCGTCGACGCGACGCTGACGCGCTTCCTGCGCAGCCTCATTTACATGACGATGCTCGTCGTCGTCATTCTGACCGCCGTCGGCGCGCTCGGCGTTCCAACGACCAATTTCCTTGCGATCCTCGGCGCAGCGGGTCTTGCGATCGGCCTCGCGCTCAAAGACTCTCTCGCGAATTTCTCCTCGGGAGTCATGCTCGTCTTTTTTCGGCCCTTCCGTGTCGGCGATTTCGTCGAGGCTGCAGGTGTCAGCGGCACAGTCGACAGCATCGGCATCTTCAGCACGGTTTTCAAAACGCCCGACAATCGCGTTATCATCGTTCCGAACGCATTGATATTCGGCGGCCTCATTACGAACTACTCGGCGGAAGCGAGGCGCCGTATCGATCTCGTGATCGCGATCAGCTACGCCGGCGATATCGAGCGCGCGATGCAGATAATCAAAGGAGTGCTCAAAACGCACGCCAAGGTCTGCGCCGACCCTGCGGCCGAGGTCATGGTCCTCGATCTCAGCGAGATCGGTGTCAACATCGCGGTGCGCCCGTGGGTCGATACGGCTGAATATTGGAACGTGCGCGGCGAGCTCCTTAGCCAGCTCAAGCGCGCGCTCGAGACGAATGGATTCTCCGTGCCGCACCGCGCCGTGCAGCTCGTTTCCGGAGCAGCAGGTGCCGCGTGAAACAGTCCATTCGCGACAAACTTGAGGCGCTGACCGAGCGCCACGAGGAAATCGCCCATCTCCTAAGCGATCCGCAAACGATCAAGGACCAGGGACGATTCCGCGACTTGTCGCGCGAGTACGCGCGGCTCACCGATCTCGCCAAAGATTTTGGCGCATTCCGTGCGCTCGAAGAGGACATCCGCGCGGCACAGGAGCTCGCCGCGAGCGACGATGCGGAGCTCAGCACGCTCGGGACCGAGGAGCTCGAGACTCTACAAGCGCGGAGCCGCGCTCTCGAAGAGACGCTGGCTGCACATCTGGTGCCGAAGGATCCGAACGACGATGCGAATCTCTTCTTGGAGGTTCGTGCCGGGACGGGCGGAGACGAGGCCGCGATCTTCGCGGGCGACCTGTTTCGGATGTACAACCGTTACGCGGAGCGCAAGGGGTGGCGGCTCGAGGTTCTGACGTCGAGCGCGGGCGAGCACGGCGGATACAAGGAGATCATCAGCCGAGTCGTCGGGTCTGGAGCGTACGCGCGGCTCAAATTCGAGTCGGGCGCACATCGCGTGCAGCGCGTGCCGGAAACCGAGGCACAGGGTCGTGTGCATACGTCGGCGTGCACGGTCGCCGTGCTTCCTGAAGCGGAGGAGCTCGGCGAGATCGAGCTCAATCCGAAAGACTTGCGCGTCGACACGTTTCGCGCATCGGGCGCGGGCGGACAACACGTCAACAAGACGGATTCGGCCATCCGCATCACGCACTTGCCGACGGGAACGGTCGTCGAGTGCCAAGACGAACGCTCGCAGCACAAGAATCGCGCCCGCGCGATGTCGCTGCTCAAGGCGCGCCTGCGTGACGCCGAGATAACCAAGCGCGAGACCGAGACTGCCGAGAAGCGCCGCAGCCTCGTCGGCACGGGCGATCGCTCGGAGCGCATCCGCACCTACAATTTCCCGCAAGGGCGCGTGACCGACCATCGCATCGAATTGACGCTCTACAAGCTCGCAGACGTGCTCGATGGCGACCTCGACGACGTGATCGAGCCGCTCATGGCAGAACATCACGCCGAGCAGCTCGCGGCGATCGGGATCGAGAAGTGACGGCACAGATCGGCGATCTGCTGGCCAGCGCCGCGCGCGCTCTCGCCGCGAACAGCCCGACGGCTCGCCTCGACGCTGAGGTGCTGCTGGCGTACTGCGCCGACTTGCCACGGTCGACGTTACTCGCGTTTCCCGAACGCAGCATAAGTGCGCACGCGAGCGCACGCTTCGCTGCTGCCGTCGAGCGCCGGGCGTGCGGCGAGCCCGTCGCCTACATTCGCGGTGAAAAGGAGTTCTACTCGCTGTCCCTGCGTGTGACGCCGAGCGTTCTGATCCCGCGCGCCGACACGGAGCTTCTCGTCGATTCGGCTTTGCAGTATATCGACGCAGCCAAGCCATGCTCCGTGCTCGATGTCGGCACCGGCAGCGGCGCGATCGCGCTCGCAATCAAGCGCGAGCGGCCGCTCGCAGCGGTGACTGCGCTCGATTGCGACGTCGCAGCCCTCGCGGTCGCGCGCGCTAACGCGACGCGCCTCGGCCTCGAGATCCGTTGCGTGCAGTCGCACTGGCTGGATGCGCTCGCCGGCGAGCGCTTCGATATCGTCATCAGCAACCCGCCGTATGTGCCGAGCACCAACACGGATCTCGAGGGGGCGCTGCGCTTCGAGCCGCGCGGCGCGCTCGACGGCGGCAGCGATGGGCTCGCCGCTTATCGCGTGCTCATGTGCGCTGCGCCCGCACACCTCACTGCGAGTGGAGTTCTGTTGCTCGAGCACGGCCACGACCAGCGGCCTGCCGTGCTCGCGCTTGCGGCCGCGCATGGATTGGCGCTCCGAGCCGTGCACGATGATCTAGCCCGGATCCCGCGCGTCGCAGTCTTCTGTGGGAGCGACTTCAGTCGCGACTCTGCGAGGAATCGCGGCTGAAGCCGCTCCCACACGGTCAGTGGACTGCCACACCCGGCGCTTCGCCGCGCAGAATCGCCGCGACGCCGTCGGCGTCGTAGCGAAACGCGCGGTTGCAGAACTCGCACGTGAGCTCGACTTTGCCTTGATCGTCCAGTAACGAATGGAGCTCGTCGGCGCCGAGCATGCGCGCGATTCCGGCGAGATGCTCGGGCGTGCAGCGGCAGTCGTGGAGCACGGCTCGCGGCCGGAACAGCCGAATCATGTAGTCGCCGAACAATCGCGGCAGCAATTCGTCGGCCGGCGCCGCGATGAGCTCGCGGCCCGACACGGCTTTCGCGAGCGCCGCGACGTTCGCGAAGGTCTCCGCGTCGCTCTCGCGCCCGGGCACCGCTTGCACGAGCAGCCCCGCGGCGCTCGCCGCATCGCCGGCGAGCACGATGCGCGTCGCAAGCTGCTCGGATTGCGTGAAGTACGCTTCGAGGCACGCATCGAGATGCTCGCTTACGAGCGGCACTATTCCCTGAAATAGTCCGTTGCGCACGCCGGTATCGAGATACACGCTGAGCCGGCCTTCGCCGAGCAGCGCATCGCCCTCCGCGAACGGCCGCCACTGGGCCATGCCGCGGACCTTGAAGTCCGCCGAGCATTGGATGACGAGGAGGCGCAGAGCGCCCTCGCCTTGGAGCTGCAGCGAAACCTTGGGGCGGTCTTTGAGCCCTTTCGCGAGCAGCACGGTCGCCGCGACGCTGTCGGCCAGCAGGGCCTGCACGGGCATCGGATACCGATGTTGGGCGACGATCTGTTGCCACGTTTCCGTGAGACGGACGACGGCGCCGCGAATCGCGTGATGCTCGAAGAGGAAAGACTGAACTTCGTTCACGATCAAGCGCCGAGCTTGGCGCGCAAGATCTTGTTGACTTGCTGCGGGTTTGCTTTCCCGCCCGAAATCTTCATGACTTGACCGACGAGATAGCCGAGCACCTGCATCTTGCCCGCGCGGAATTGCGTGACTTGCTCGGGGTTCGCGGCGAGCACGTCCGCAACGAGCTTTTCGATGCTCTCGGTGTTGCTGATTTGCTCCAGTCCGCGGCCCTTGATGATCGTGTCGGCGTCGCCGCCGCCGCTCCACATCGTCTCGAAAATCTCCTTGGCGATCTTGCCCGAGATCGTGCCGTCGGCGATTCGATCGAGCAGGGAGCCGAGCCCGGCGGGAGAGATCTTCGCGGCGGCGACTTCGAGGCGGTCGCGGTTCAACGCTGCCGTGAGCTCGCCCATGACCCAGTTTGCCGCGACCTTCGCTCCGGCGCGCGTGCTCTTCACGAGCGCATCGTAATAGTCGCCGAGCTCGCGTGAGGTCGTGAGCACGTCGGCGTCGTACGCGGAGAGTCCGTGGGCGCTCATGAAACGCCGGCGCTTGTCCGCCGGCAGCTCCGGGAGCTCCGCGCGCATCGCGGCGATGGTCTCTGCATCGATCACGACCGGTAAGAGGTCGGGGTCGGGGAAGTATCGGTAGTCGTTCGCTTCTTCTTTGCCGCGCATCGGGCGCGTTTCGTTCTTGTCGGGATCGTAGAGCCGGGTCTCCTGCGCCACTCGGCCCCCGCTCTCGAGGATCTCGATCTGGCGCGCTGCTTCGACCTCGATGGCTTTCTCGACGAACCGGAACGAATTCAGGTTCTTGAGCTCCGCGCGTGTGCCGAGCTTCTGCTCGCCCGCGCGCCGCACCGAGACATTGGCGTCGCAGCGAAACGAGCCTTCCTGCATGTTGCCGTCGCAAATGCCGAGATAGCGGACGAGCGTGTGAATCGTGCGCATGTAGGCGCCGGCTTCCGCGGCCGAACGCAAGTCCGGCGCCGAAACGATCTCGAGCAGCGGCGTGCCGGCGCGGTTCAAATCGATGCCGGACATTCCGTGAAAGTCCTCGTGCAGGGACTTACCGGCGTCCTCCTCCAGATGCGCGCGCGTGATGCCGATGCGTTTTACGGCGCCCGCATCGAGGACAACGTCGACGTAGCCGCCATGCACGATCGGCAGCTCGTATTGGCTGATTTGATAACCCTTGGGCAGATCGGGGTAGAAGTAGTTCTTTCGCGCAAAAACGGAAACGGACGCGATCTCGCAATGGGTCGCGAGCCCGAACTTGATCGCCATGTCGATCGCTCGGCCGTTGAGCACGGGCAGGACTCCGGGGTAGCCCAAATCGACGAGGCACGCTTGCGTGTTCGGCGGCGCGCCGTACCGCGTGGCTGCGCCCGAAAAGATTTTGCTCGCCGTCGCAAGTTGCGCGTGAATCTCGAGGCCTATGACGAGCTCCCATTTCATGCGCGTTATCACTCGTATCCGCGCGGAATGCGGCGGTGCCAATCCGTTGCGCTCTGGAAGCGATGCGCGGCTTTGAGCAACGCAGCTTCGCCGAGCGGCGGCCCGACGAGCTGCATCCCGACGGGCGCGCCGTCGACGAAGCCGCAAGGAATCGACAGCGCCGGGATCCCCGCGAGGTTCGCGCCGATCGTGTAGATGTCGTTGAGATACATCGCGATCGGATCGCCCGTCTTCTGGCCGATCGGGAACGCGGGCGTCGGCGTCGTCGGCCCGGCGATCAAATCGACCGTCTCGAAGGCGCGCGCAAAGTCATCGCTAATGAGCCGGCGCACTTTCTGCGCCTGCAGATAGTACGCATCGTAGTAACCGGCGGAGAGCACGTACGTGCCGATCAGAATCCGCCTCTTGACCTCGGGGCCGAAGCCTTCGCCGCGGTTGCGCTTGAAGAACGTGTTGATGTCGCCGCGCAGCGCATCCGGCGACCGGTATCCGTAGCGCACGCCGTCGAAGCGCGAAAGATTCGACGACGCTTCTGCGGGCGCGACGACATAGTAGGCGGGAATCGAAAGGTGGACGTTGTGGAGCCGAATTCTCTTGAGCTTGGCGCCGAGCTTCGCAAGCTCTTGTAATGCCGCTTCGATAGCTGCCGCGATCCCTGCATCGAGGCCTTTTTCGAAGAAGTTCTCCGGAACGCCGATCGACACGTTCTCCCAGGGCTCATTTATTAGCCGCGAATACCGGGGCACTTCGCTATCGAGCGACGTCGAATCGCGTGCATCGACGCCGGCGATCGCTTCGAGCAGCAGCGCCGCGTCTTCCGCGGTCTGCGTCAGTGTGCCGGCCTGATCGAGGCTCGAAGCGAACGCGACCATGCCATAGCGCGAGACGCGACCGTAAGTGGGCTTCAAGCCCGTGATTCCGGAGAGCGCCGCGGGCTGGCGAATGGAGCCGCCCGTGTCCGTGCCCGTCGTTCCTGCACACAGGCGCGCAGCGACGGCAGCCGCCGAGCCGCCCGATGAGCCGCCGGGAACGAGCGCGTGATTCCAGGGATTGCGCACCGGGCCGTAATAGCTATTTTCGTTCGACGAGCCCATCGCGAACTCGTCCATGTTCGTCTTGCCGAGCATCACGGCGCCTGCGCCGTAAAGACGCTCGACGACGGCTGCATCGTACGGAGAGATGAAGCCGTCGAGCATGCGCGAACCGCACGACGTTTTTATGTCGGCCGTGCAGAAGATATCTTTGTGAGCGATCGGAATGCCGGTCAGCGGCGTCGCCTCACCGCGAGCGATCCTCGAATCCGCAGCGCGCGCTTGCGCAAGCGCGAGATCCTCGGTCACCGTGATGAACGCGTTGAGCTTATCGTCGAAACGCGAGATGCGGTCGAGGAAGTGGCGCGTGAGCTCGACGGCGGAGATGCGGCGCGAGTGCAATGCATCCGTGAGCTCGGCGAGCGTCTTATCGTGCATCCTCAGGCGCGCTTTACTCGATGACCTTGGGAACGAGATAGAGGCCTTGCTCGACGGCAGGGGCGTTGCGCTGGTACCGCTCGTGCGCGTCACGCTCGGTGACGACGTCGGCGCGCAACCGTTGCTTCTGATCCAGTGGATGCGCCATCGGCGCGACGCCGGCCGTGGCCACCGACCGGAGCTCGTCGACGAGCCGGACAATGGCGGTGAGCTTTGCGGATACGTCGGCGACCTCGCCGGCAGTGATTTCCAGGCGAGCCAGGTCGGCGAGCTTGCGGATGTCGTCGATGGTCAGCACGGCGGTCGGGAGTGATTTACTTCACGAAACTATACACGTCGCTTGTGGATTGGCCTACCCGTTGCTAAAGTCGCTCTTTAGTTCTAAATCAGCAGCCTAGACCCTCGATGTTAAAGAGTTTTCTCGGGTACTTCTCCAACGATCTGTCGATCGATTTGGGGACGGCCAACACCCTGATCTACGTCCGCGGCCGGGGAATCGTGCTCAATGAGCCCTCGGTCGTCGCGATTCGCGAAGAGTCCGGTCGCGGCGGCAAGGTTCTCGAGGCCGTCGGCGTCGAAGCGAAGAACATGCTCGGCCGAACGCCCGGCCACATCACGGCGATTCGGCCGCTCAAAGACGGGGTCATCGCCGATTTCAGCGTCACCGAGAAAATGCTGCAATACTTCATCAAGAAGGCGCACGGCTCGCGCTACTTTCGCCCGAGCCCGCGAGTTCTCGTTTGCGTGCCCTACGGCTCGACGCAGGTCGAGCGCCGTGCGATCCGCGAGTCCGCCGAAGGCGCTGGTGCGCGTAAGGTTTACCTCGTCGAAGAGCCGATGGCGGCGGCGATCGGTGCCGGCATGCCCGTGCACGAAGCGCGGGGGTCGATGGTGCTCGACATCGGCGGAGGCACGTCCGAGGTCGCGGTCATTTCTTTGAACGGCATCGTCTATGCGGCATCCGTGCGCATCGGCGGCGATCGCTTCGATGAAGCGATCACGAACTACGTGCGCCGCAACTACGGAATCTTGATCGGCGAGGCCACGGCGGAGCGAATCAAGCACGAGGTCGGGTCTGCTTACCCAGGTCAAGAAGTCAGAGAGATTTCGGTCAAGGGCCGGAATCTCTCCGAGGGCGTGCCGCGCAGCTTCACGCTCAACAGCAACGAGATTCTCGAAGCACTGCAGGAGCCGCTCCAGGGCATCGTCGGCGCCGTGAAGGTCGCGCTCGAGCAAACGCCGCCCGAGCTCGGCGCCGACGTCGCGGAGCGCGGCATCGTATTGACCGGTGGCGGAGCGCTGTTGACCGATATCGACAAGCTCTTGACCGAGGAAACAGGATTGCCGGTCGTCGTTGCCGACGACCCGCTGACGTGCGTTGCACGCGGCGGCGGACGAGTTCTCGAGCTCTTTGACGAGTACGGCCCGAGCACTTTCGCCGTCGAGTAGCGGTAACGCCTGGGAGACGGCGCGGGGGCTCGCTATTTAAATGAGTGCGCCAGGACAGTATTCGGGAAGTCAGGGGCGAGGGGAGGTCTCGCTCGGCGCACGATTCGCGTTGCTCGCAATCGTTTCCCTCGCGCTCATGCTTCTGGACCATCAAGCCAACCACCTCGCGCGCGTGCGCCAGGCGCTCTTGATCATCGTCTACCCGATTCAAATGCTCGTCGATGTGCCGTCCGACGTGTGGCAGTCGCTGCACGGTTGGGTCACGGAGCGCGAGGCTCTGTTGGCCGAGAACGAGCAGCTCAAACGCGAACGGCTGAGCGTCAATTTCCGACTCCAACGCCTCGACACGCTCGAGGCGGAAAACCGCCGATTGCGCGAGCTGCTCGACTCGACAGAAGCCCTCGGTCACCGCGTGCTCATCGCCGAGGTTCTTGCCGTCGACCTCGATCCCTATCGGCAGCGATTCAACTTGAATCGCGGGCTCCAAGACGGCGTATTCGTCGGTCAGGCGCTGCTCGATGCGGATGGCGTCGTCGGCCAGGTCGTCGAAGTGGGTCCGTTCACGTCCGAGGCCGTGCTCATCACTGACGCCGATCACGCCGTGCCGGTATCGCTGAATCGCAACGGTTTGCGCACGATTGCCGTCGGCACGGGCGAAAGCAATCGGCTCCGCCTGCCTTATTTGACGAACAGCGCCGACGTCGTTGCCGGAGACCTCCTCATATCGTCGGGGCTCGGCGGCGTATTCCCGTCGGGATATCCCGTCGCCCGGGTGCTTGAAGTGCAGGTGCGGCCGGGCCAATCGTTCGCCGAAGTCATTGCCGAGCCTGTGTCGAAGCTCGACCGCGATCAGGAAGTCCTGCTCGTGTGGACCGAGGACAACGCGCCGCCGGCCGAGACTGCGCGCCTCGCGGGGGAACTGTGATGGCCCACCGCGACTACGATTGGCTCACGCCGGCGCTGACATTGGTTGGCGCCCTCATTCTTGCGGCGTTGCCGCTGCCCGAGTCGGTCGCCGCATTCCGCCCGGACTGGGCCGTGATCGTGCTGCTCTACTGGTCGTTGATCGCGCCGCGCCGGTATGGGCTTTTGACCGCGCTCTGGATGGGTTTAGCGCTCGATACGCTGTCGGGTGCGCTGCTCGGCCAACACGCGCTCGCGCTCCTGATCGTCGTCTATTTGAGCCAGCGGTTCTACCTGCGAATCCGCGTATTTCCCGTATCGCAGCTCGCGGTGACGGTGGTTCTGTTGCTGAGCCTCTATCAGTTCACGCTGTTCTGGATCGACGGCGTCGCCGGGCGCACGGTGCCGCTCATCGAGCGTTGGGGTCCCGTAATTACTGGGGCCGTGGTCTTTGCGTTGATCTTGACGGCGTTCGAGCGCCGCCGTCAGGCGGCTGCCGCACGGATGTAAGCGATGGCGCTGCGCTCGCAACCGTTCAAGGATCCATGGAAGGAGCAACGGCTCTTTTTGTCGCGCGTCATCGCCGCCGCGATCGTCGTTTTCTTACTAACCGGTCTTTTGGTTGCGCGTCTCGTGCAATTGCAGATCGTCGACTATCAGCGCTTTAGCGAGCTTTCGCGCGACAACCAGCTGCGGATCGAGCCGCTCGCACCGACACGCGGGCTTATCTACGACCGCAACGGCGTCGTTATCGCCCAAAACGTGCCGACGTGGCAGCTCGTCGCGGTTCCCGAGCAGATCGAGGACCTCAGCGCGGTGCTCGACGATCTCGAGGAGCTCGAGCTCATCGATCCCGCCGAGCGGCCCGTGCTCGTCGAGCTCATCGGCTCGCACCGCCGCTTCGAGCGCGTGCCGCTCGGGAACCTCACCGAGGTCGAGGCCGCCACGTTTGCGGTTCGCCGCCATCGACTTCAAGGCATCGATATTCAGGAAGCGTTGGTTCGCGACTATCCGTTCGGCGAAGCCACGTCGCACGCGATCGGCTACGTGGGCAGCATCAGCAGCGCCGACCTCGAGCAGATCGATCGGGCCAACTACGCGGCGAGCTCGCAAATCGGTAAGACTGGCATCGAGCGCAGCTATGAGGCGACGTTGCACGGGCAAGCCGGCTATCGCCAACAAGTCGTCAATGCGCAAGGCCGCGTGCTGCGAGACCCCGCGCGCGATTCCGCGAGCGAGGAGGACGCGGCCGTGACCGGCGGGCTCGAGACGCTTTGGCCGTTGCCCGGCGATCATCTCGTGCTGTCGCTCGATATGCAGCTTCAGGTCGCAAGTCAAAAGGCAATGGCGAATCTGCGCGGCGCGATCGTTGCGCTCGACCCGCGCAACGGCGATGTGCTCGCGCTCGTGAGCATGCCGTCGTTCGATCCGAATCGATTCGCGACGGGCATCAGCCAAGCGGAGTTCACCGAGCTCAATACGAACATCGATCGGCCGCTATTCAACCGCGCGCTCGGCGGCCGCTATCCGCCGGGCTCGACGGTGAAGCCTTTCATGGCACTGGCCGGCTTGCACCACGAGGCGACGACGGCGACCGAGGAGCACTATTGCCCTGGATATTTCACGTTGCCCGGGAACACCCATCGATATCGCGATATGCGCGCACACGGCGAGCTCGACATGCACGGCGCGATCGTCGTGTCTTGCGACGTCTATTTCTACCGTCTCGCCGTTGCGCTCGAGATCGACAACATCGAGAGCTTCCTCAAAGGTTTCGGCTTCGGCGCGCCGACGGGGCTCGACATCGCGGGCGAGAGCCCGGGCGTCGTGCCGTCGCGCGCGTGGAAGCGCGAGCAATTCGCGCGGCCCGAGGATCAGGTCTGGTTTCCCGGCGAAACCGTTATCACCGGCATCGGCCAAGGCTTCACGCAGATCACGCCGCTACAGCTCGCGCATGCCGCCGCGACTCTCGCCGCGCGCGGCAAGAGTTTCCGCCCGCGACTCCTGATCGGGACGGAGAACGCCGTGAGCCGTGACGCTCGAATGCTCGACCCGGCCGAGCAACCGGGAATCGAAGGGGTTGCTCCCGAGCATTGGGAGACCGTTCACGCCGCCATGGTCGGCGTGACGACGGAGATCGGCGGCACCGCTCGAGCCGCGATGCAGGGAGTGCCCTACACGGTCGCGGGTAAGACCGGAACGGCGCAGGTGTTCACGGTTGGGCAGGAGGAGGAATACGACGAGGAGCAGTTGGACGAGCGGCTTCGCGATCACCGATGGTTCTTCGCCTACGCCCCTGCAGAGGCGCCGACGATCGCCGTCGCCGTGATCATCGAGAACGGCGGAAGCACGGCTGCAGCCGTCCCGGTCGCGCGCGCGGTGCTCGACGCCTATTTCGAGACGAAGGCGTATGTCGCTCGGAACCCTTGATTTTGGCCACAGCCGGCGACGGGGTTTTCGCGCGACCGGCTTCAGCGGCGCGGGCGCGTTCACGATGGATTTGCCTCTGCTGCTCACTCTGCTCGCGATCACTGCGCTCGCCTTCGTCGTCCTATATAGCGCCGTCGGCTCGGATACCGGGCTCCTGATACGCCAAAGCACGCGCGTCGCCGTCGGGTTCGCGGCGTTCTTGGTCTTCGCGCAAATTCCGCCGCGTTATCTGCGAATGTGGACGCCGTGGATCTATGTCGCGGTGCTCGGGCTCCTCATCGGCGTCGCCGTCGAAGGCGAGATCGGCAAAGGGGCGCAGCGGTGGCTCGACCTCGGAATCATCCGCTTTCAGCCCTCCGAGTTCGCCAAACTTACGGTGCCGTTGATGGTCGCCTGGCTCGTGCACGACCGGCCGCTGCCGCCGTCGTTCGGTCAGCTCCTCGTCATGCTGATCGTCGTCTTCATTCCAGCCGCGTTGATCTATGAGCAGCCGGACTTGGGCACGGCGCTGCTCGTGCTTTCGGCCGGCGGGCTTGCGATCCTGCTGGCCGGCATCAGCGTGCGCGCCGTGACGTTGGTCGCCATTGCCGGGTTGGCTGCGGGGCCCGCGATCTGGCCGTTCCTACGCGACTATCAGCGTGCGCGCATCCTGACGTTCTTGAATCCCGAATCCGACCCGCTCGGGACCGGATACAACATCATTCAATCGAAGATCGCGATCGGCTCGGGCGGGCTGTTCGGCAAGGGATGGCTCAACGGCACGCAAGCGCGCCTCGAATTCTTGCCCGAGCGATCCACGGACTTCATCTTCGCCGTGATGGCCGAGGAGTTCGGTCTGCTCGGGCTCGTATTGCTGCTTTCGTTGTATCTCGTGCTCATCGGGCGTGGTCTCTACATAGCGATCGGCGCCCAGGACACTTTCACACGGTTGCTCGCGGGCACGATAAGCCTAACGTTCTTCGTATACGTTTTCGTCAATGCGGGCATGGTGTCGGGCCTATTACCGATCGTTGGAGTGCCGTTGCCGCTCGTGTCCGCGGGCGGAACATCCCTCGTGACCCTGATGGCGGGCTTCGGCATCCTCGCTGCGATCAACGGGCACAGGAAACTATTGGCGACATGAGAAAAGCCCAGCGACTGGTTCTCATTGCGGCAACGCTTTGCTGTGCGCAGGCGCCGTCGGCGCAGGACGTCGTCGTCGATGAAGCGGCCGTCGCGGCGGCGCGCGTGGCATTCATCGAGCGCATGGTCGCGAAGCACGGCTTCGATCCCGACGCGATCGCCGCGACGCTCACCGATGTCGCGATCGACGTCAAAGTGCTCGAGGCCATCTCGCGGCCCGCGGAGCGCGTCTCGCCGTGGTACGAGTACCGGAACATCTTCCTGAATCCCGAGAGGATTTCGGCCGGTGTCGCCTTCTGGCGCGCCAACGAAGCGGCCATCGAGGCGACGACGCACCGCTATCCGGTGCAACCGGAGCTCTTGCTCGCGATCGTCGGGGTCGAAAGCCTGTTCGGCCAGCGCATGGGAAGGTATCGCGTGCTCGACGCGCTCGGCACGCTCGCGTTCGCGTATCCGCCGCGCTCGGCGTTCTTTGCATCGGAGCTCGAAGCGTTTCTTCTTTTGAGCCGCGATGATCCCGACATGCTCGGCGCGCTCGGCTCGTACGCGGGCGCTATGGGCGCCGGACAATTCATACCGTCGAGCTATCGGGCCTACGCCGTCGATGCCGACGGGGACGGGCGCCGCGACGTGTGGGCGGATTGGGAGGACATCTTGGCGAGCGTCGCCAACTACCTCGAGGCGCACGGCTGGCGAGCGGGCGAGCCCGTCGCGGCCGAGGCGGTCAAGGGCCCCACGTGGTCGGGACCGGAGCCCGGCGAGCGTCTCGGGCTCAACGCGACGGTCGGCGCGCTGAGCGAGGCCGGCTACCTGTTCTCGACGGACTTGCCGGTTGCGTCCGAAGCGATGGTCTTCTCCCTCGAGCACGATCCGACTTCCTCGGAGTATTGGGTCGGGTTTCATAATTTCGACGTGATCACGCGCTACAACCGCAGCGTCAAGTACGCACTGGCTGCTCATCAGCTCAGCCTCGCGATTCGCGCTGCATACGAGCAAGAGCACGCGAGTCTCGCGCAATGAAAGTTTGGGCCCATACCGCTGTCGCGGCCGCATTCCTTGCCGGCTGCGCGTCGAATCAGGTCGAGACGGAAGCGTCGAGCCGGATCGTCCGCGACGGCGCAGAGCGCAGCAGCCTCGGCAACCCGCCTTTCTACGAAGTCTTCGGCAAACGTTACTACGTGCTCGAGTCGAGCGCGGGCTACCGTGAGCGTGGCGTTGCATCGTGGTACGGCAGAGAATTTCACGGCAAGCGCACGTCCGGCGGCGAGCGTTACGACATGAACGACATGACTGCCGCTCATAAGACATTGCCGATCCCGACGTGGGTCGAGGTGACGAATCTCGAAAACGGCAAGAGCGTCGTCGTCAAAGTCAACGATCGTGGACCCTTCGTCGATGATCGGATCATCGATCTTTCGTATCGTGCGGCTCAGGCCCTCGACATGCTTCGGCACGGCACCGCGCGCGTGCAGGTGCGCGCTCTCACGGAGCCCAGGCCCGCACCGTCGGCGACAACGGCGGCCGCGCCATCCGGGCAGAGCGCGTTCTCGATCATCAGCGAAGCCGAGGCCGATACGCTCGATCCCGAGGATCTGCAGGCAGAGCACCTGTTCATTCAGGTCGGCGCGTTCGGCGATTCAGACAACGCCGTCAACCTCGTGGCGCGCCTGAGACGCAGCGGCATCGCGAACAGCTTCATCGTCTCTTCCACGGAGGGGCGCGACGAGCTGCATCGCGTGCGTGTCGGCCCACTCGGGAGCGCGGCGGAATTCGATCGCGTGAACCACGATCTGCGCGCTCTCGGGCTCACCGAAACGCGCCTCGTGGCCGAGGAATAGGGAACGTCATGGCACGCGCATGGGCGTTGTTGAGCCTGCTCGTAGCCGGCGCGACTCAGGCACAAAACTCAGTTCCTCCGCCGCCGACGTTCGATGCCAAGAGCTATTACCTCATCGATGCCGCGAGCGGGACCGTCCTCGCTGCAGCGGCCGCGCACGAACGCGTCGAGCCTGCGAGTCTCACGAAGCTCATGACCGCGTACGCCGTTTTCAAGGCGCTGGACGCCGAGCAAATCGCGCTCGAGGACATGGTCAGCGTCAGCGAGAAGGCGTGGCGGGCCTCGGGCTCGCGGATGTTCATCGAGGTTGCGACGGAAGTCAGCGTGCAAGATTTGCTTCGCGGGATGATCGTTCAATCCGGGAACGATGCGAGCATCGCGCTCGCCGAGCATCTCGCCGGATCGGTACAGGCCTTCGTCGATCTCATGAACGAGTACGCGCAGGCACTCGGCATGAGCGATACCGCCTATCGCAACCCGACGGGATTGCCGGCGGCGGAACATTTGAGCTCGGCGCATGATTCCGCGATTCTCGCGCGCGCGATCATCCGCGAGTTTCCCCAGTACTACTCTTGGTACAGCGAGCGCGAGTACACCTACAACAGCATCACGCAGCACAACCGAAATGCGCTTCTCTGGCGCGACGCGAGCGTCGATGGGCTCAAAACGGGTTACACGGAGTCAGCCGGCTACTGCCTCGTGAGCTCGGCGGAGCGTTCCGGCATGCGGCTCATCGCCGTCGTCATGGGCATGCCGACCGCGGCTGGGCGCACGGCCGCGAGCGAGGAGCTGCTCGATTACGGGTTCGGGCATTTCGAGACCTACAAGCTGTATGCGCGGGGCGAGCAAGTCGCAAAGACGCGCGTGTGGAAGGGCGCACCCTCGAGTGTCGCGCTCGGCTTGAACGACGATCTGTACGTCACGATTCCGCGCGGCCGCTATCCCGATCTCGCCGCGACGATGGAGCTCGAGAAGACGCTGATAGCGCCCATAGACGAAGCCGCGCCGGTCGGTGAGGTTCAGGTCTTGTTCGCCGGCCAGAGCCTCGCGGTCTTGCCGCTCGTGTCGTTGCACGAAGTGCCCACGGCCGGGCTCTGGACGCGTTTAACGGACGAGATCCGGCTCTGGCTCGGTCCGTAAGGTGGACTCCGGACTGACATTCCCCTGCGATCTCGCGATCAAGGTCTTCGGCCGTAATGCGCAGGAGCTTCGCGACGCCGCGCTCGCCATTGTGCGTGCGCATTGCCCCGAGGTTCGTGCGGAAGCCGTCGTCGAACGAGTGAGCCGCGAAGGCACTTATCTGAGCCTGACGATTACCACGCGGATGGATTCGCGCGCTCAGGCTGATGCCGTCTACCGCGCGCTCTCGGCCCACGACGAGATATTGATGGTGTTGTGAGCGACATCGTCATACGCGATCTCGGCGCGCGCGCGCTGCCGGCTGTATGGACCGAGATGCAGCGCTTCACGGCCGAGCGCGGCGCTGCCACACCCGACGAGATTTGGTTCGTCGAGCATCCGCCCGTTTTCACGCTCGGTCTCAGCGGTAATCGGGCGCACTTGCTCGATCCCGGCGACGTTCCCGTCGTCCAAACCGATCGCGGCGGCCAAGTCACATTCCACGGGCCGGGCCAGCTCGTCTGCTACGTGCTCATCGAGCTCAAGCGCGTAGGGTTAAACGTGCGCAGCCTCGTGCAGGCGCTCGAATCGGCTGTGATCGACACCGCGCGGGACCATGCGGTCGAGGCGTATGCGCGACGCGACGCTCCGGGCGTTTACGTCGCCGGCCGGAAGCTCGCTGCCGTCGGATTGCGCGTTCGCCGTGGATGCTCCTACCACGGTATCGCCATCAACGTGCGCATGGACCTTGAACCATTCACACGCATCGATCCTTGCGGTTACCCGGGTTTGGAGGTGACGCAGCTCGCGGATCACTGCGCGATCGATTCTCTCGAGCGGTGCCGTGCCGCCCTCACACCGCACTTGCTCGCTAGGCTGCGTGCATGCTAGTCAGGATATTGCCGTAAGTGAACGCGAAACCGACGACCATCCAAACGAGCCAGACGAAACGCGTGAGCTCCGGCATCCAATTTTTGTGCGCAAGCCAGTAGATCGAAGCTGGCACTGCGCCGACGACGAAGGTCGCGGCGAGCATCAGAGTCGATTCGCCTGCAACCTTGATCGCCGGTAGGTTGGCGATATCGTCGCCGCGCAGGAGCGCGTTCACGAGCGCCAGGATGATGCTCGCGGCGACGAGCGCAATCCACTGCGGCAAGCCGAGCCACGGCGTCTGCGGCGCAGCGCGCACGTCGACGCCTTCTTTCGATGCGGCATATATCGAGCTTGCTGCCATGAATGCCGCGCGCGTCGAAATCGCGCCGCGCGCGAGATAGACAAGGAGTCCGGTCAACACCGCGAGTGTGGCCCAGTGCGGAATTTGCACTTGCGTGCCGAATGCCGCCGCGACGGTCGCCGCGATGATCGCGCCGGCATTGGCCGACGCACCAAGCGCAATGAGCCACGGCTGTTGGTCGTAGTAGATCCACAAGTGAATCATTGCGATGAGCAGGATCTGCGGTAGCGCCGTGTACTGGAGCACCGCGCCGTCGCGCAGGATCTCGTTCTCGAGCGCCGTGGCTATGCCGAGCGTCGCCAGGACCATGACGACGTAAAGGCCATAGTGCTTGGCGGTTTGGTTTGGCGAGATGACCAATCGCGCGCGCGCCGCGATGAAGCAGCCGATCGCCGCAACGAGATTCCCGAGCAGAACTAGATACGCTCCGCCCAACGATGCAAGTGTGATGCCCCGGCTTGCGAGCGTCGCTGTCGTTTCATCGAACATCGGAGCGGTCGCTGATCGTAGCGGCGTGCTGTAGATTATCGGTGTACGGTTACTGGTATGCCGACGGGGCTTCCGTCGAGAGGAACTCGTACTTTTTCTTCCACTGAGCGATGGATTCTTTGAGCTTGCCGATCTCGTTGTCCTTCTCTTTTAGCGTCGCCATGAGCCGATTGATCGAGCCGTCGCGCTCTTTGAGTTTCGCGCTCAGATCACTCTGCTCGGCGGGCTCGGCTCCGGCCGAGGCGGAATCGTGCCCCTTCAGAGCTTCGCGCAGTTGCGAAACCTCGCGCTCCAGAGCATCGATGAGATTCTTGTCCTTCTCCTCGATCGCCTTGAGCCGCATCGTCTCGGATTCGCTGCCACGGAGCTTCGAGAGCTTACGCTGCTGGTCGTCGGCGTCGTTCTCGAGCTTCGCGATGTGCTCGCTCTTGGTGGCGAGCTCCTTGCGAAGCTCCTCGAGCTCGGTCGACGCGTTATCGCGCGCCTGATGATTTGCTTTGGCGACCTTGAGATCGTTCTCGAGCGTCTGAATGACCTCGACTTGTGTGTTGAGACGTGCCTCGAGGTCCTTGGCCTTCGCGTGCGCAGCTTGAAGCTCCTCGTTGAGGAACGTCTCTCCTTGCTGCTTGTTGATGGTTTCCTCGGCCTGATGTAGCTCGTTCGTGAGCTCCTCGATCCTTCCTAGGAGCTTCGAGTGGTTGGCTTCCGAAGCGGCCTTGAAGTTGCGCAGGCCGTCGAGGCCGGCTTTGAGCGCCGAGTTGGCCTTGTTCTTCGCGCGGACGGTGCCGATCAGCGATTCGATCAGGCCCTTGCGGCGCCGCATGAGGCGCTCGAAGTGCTGCGCCTTGCCGAGCTTCCACTGGGATTCCTTGTAGCGCTCGTCGGTCTCTTCGACCTTTTCCTGGATCCGAGTCAACGCGTCTTTGCGCTCGTTGGCGAGCTGATTCATGTTCGCCGAATACTCTTTCTCTTCCTTGAGCTCGGCCTCGAGTCCGGCGATTTGCTCGCGCGCTTCGGTCTGCTGAGCACGCAGCGCCGCGAGCTCCTTTTCTGCGGCAGTGCGCTGCTTCTGGAGCTCCGTGAGCTGCGCGCCCTTCGCCGCGACTTCCTGGCGGAGCGCGTCCGTGCGCGCCTGTTGCTCGGCCTGGACTTGGTCGCCGCGCTTTTTGTGCTCGGCGAGCTCGTCGTGCGAGCGGCGCTGCTGATTTCGCGCCTGCTCGAGCTCACCGATAATTCCTTGAATGCGCTTATCCCGATCGGCAAGCGTCGCCTGCAGCTGGTCCTTGGCTGTGCGAGCGCTCTGCTCTCTTTGCTCGAGCTCCGCGACGCGCTTGACGCTTGCGGCAAGCTCCGCCCGGGCGCGCTCGACGTCGGCGCGCAGCGCGTGCTCATGCTCGGACTTGGTCATGAGCTCGGCGCGCGCCTTCTCATGGGCGGCCGAGAGCTCGACGAGGCGCGCCTCGCGCTCGTGCAGAGTCTCCGTCAACTTGTTGCGCGCGGTCTCGGCTTCCTTGGCCGCGGCCCGATCCTGGTTTTGGTATTGATTGACGCTCGCGAGCTCGCGTTGCGCTCGCTCGAGCTCGCGGCGCGTCCGGTCGAGGTCGGCCGCGAGACGCGTCATCTCACCTTGGAGCGGCGCGCTCGACGAGCTTACGGATGCCGCCGTTGTCGCCAGCGCAGAGAGCTCGGAAGCCTGCCGGTCGAGCCGTTGGCGCAATGACTTGCTTTCCTCGCGCGCGGCTTCGAGCGCGCTCACGAGGTCGCCTTCGGAGCCGGTCGGCAGCATGAAGCCCGTGCCTGCGACCGCTTCCGTTCGGGCGCGAAGCTCCTGTTTCAGGCTCGCGATCTTGTTCTTGTATTCGCGTGTTTCCTCATCGAAGTGCTCGGCACGCTGGCGCCAGAAATTCACTTCCTTCTTCGAAACGCGATCGGGCCCGGACTCGGCAACGTCGAGCTTCTTGCGCAGCTGCTGAACCTTGGCGTACTCGTTCTCGAGGAGCTCCTCGATACGCTTGACTTCCTTCTGCCAGCGCTGGCACTCGGCCTCGACGTTCTCGAGGCGGTGCGTCAGGACATCGGCCCGCTCTTCAGTGCGGTTTTTCGGATCGCGCCGAGCCTTGAGCTCGGCGTCGAGCTCCGTGGCCCGCGACTCCGACTCGCGAAACGCGTCCTGAAGGAGGGTAAACGCCCTTTCGGCCAATTCCCTTGCCGTGCTCATACGTCCCTGGGTAGTTGCCTGAGTAGCTCGGCGAAGGTTAACCGCTTTACACAAGGCGGACTTGGTAACCAGTCACGTTTTGACATAAGCGATCTGGCATACTGCTGGCGAAAATCCAGGGAGGATTGTTTGGCGCATTCCGAGTCCCTTGCCGGGCGATTGCTGCGCGGCGATGTCGCGGTTGCGAGAGAGCTCGCTGCGACGCTCATCACACCGAGATCCAACAATTTCGTGGAGCGGCCGTGGGGCGGCACGGGCATACGGCGCTTCAAAGGGCTCTGCGAGCTTCCAGGGCAGCTCGAGGCCACGGGCATGGGGCTCGGTGAAGCCTTCGAGATTGCGGCATACGACGAAGATGCGGAGGCTGCCAAGTACCCGAGCCGGCTCAAGCTCGGCGATGGATCCGAGCTCACGCTGCCGCAATTGCTCGCGAAGCACGGCGAAGCGTTCTTGGGTTCCGAGCTCGTAGCTCGCTACGGTTCGCGTTTTCCGCTATTGCCGAAGACGCTCGATATTCGCGAGCTTTTGTCCGTTCAGGGACACCCGCAAGGCTGCACAGAGGTTTACGTCATCATCGAGGCCGAGCCCGGAGCGACGATCAGGGTCGGGTTCTCCGCCGATGTCGACGGCGCCGCGCTGCGTGCGGATTTGACGACCGGCCTGCAACGCCAACGCGACTTCCTCGCGTGCTTTGCCGCGGACTTCGATGCCCACGCGGTTCAGGCCGTCGTCGGCCCCTGGCTTGCGGCTCGCAAAGCCGCCGTGGCGAGTCTCGGAGCTTCCTTGCAGGATCGGCTCCGCGAACGTGGCGCGTGGCCGCAGGTCGCGGCGCTTTTGACCGAGCTCAAATCGCTTTACTGGCGCGTGCTCGACGGGCTCAACGTCATTCCCGTTGCCGCGGGGCAGGTCATTCACAACGCCACTCCCGCGCGCGTGCTCGTGGACACGGACCGCTCGCCCTCGGCCGAGGTGCACGCGCTCGGCAATCCCGAAGCGCGTGAGATACTCGCGCTCGAGATTCGACGTCCGGGGCCGACGTTTCGCGCGTGGGACAACGTGCGTTTTCCGCTGCGCACGGTCGACGTCGATGCGGCAATCGCGGCGCTGAGCTTGAAGGGTACACGCGGCGCAGATTTCATTGCCGAGCCGCGTGCCGTGCCCGGGCGCCCCGGCGTCTACCGCTCCGTAGACTCGGAATATTTCCGCGTCGAGCACTTGCGGCCGACGCCGCGGGTTCCCGTGGCCGTCCCGCGCGAGTTGCCGCACAGTCTCCACGTCATCTCCGGCGACGTCGTCGTCGCGGGCGCGGACGGCCGCCCGATTCGGGCGCTTGTGCGCGGAGAGTCCGCGCTCGTCCCGATCGGCGTCGGCGCGTACGTGATCAGCACGGAGACCTCTGCCGAGGTCGTGAAGGCAAGCCTTCCGTTAGAATCGTAGCGATGCAGCCTCACTCCGGCGCCACGGGCGTTCTCGTCGTCGATCTCGATGCGCTTGCGCGGAACTACGGCCTTTTGCGGCGCACGGTGGCGCCCGCCGAGTGCGGCGCCGTCGTCAAGGCGAATGCGTACGGGCTCGGCCTCGCTCCAGTCGCGCGCCGCTTGTTCGCTGAGGGGTGCCGCACATTTTTTGTTGCGACGCTCGATGAGGGCCATGAGCTCCGTGACGTCTTGCCGAGGCCGCGGATATTCGTGCTCTCGGGCGCCATCCCCGGGACTGAGCGCGCGCTCAAGACGGCGGCGCTGATCCCGGTGCTCAATTCGCTGAGCCAAGTTCGGGGTTGGGCCAGCATCGGCGGACCGGCCGCGTTGCACGTCGACACGGGAATGACTCGGCTTGGGATGACGCGCGCGGAGGTCGACGCGCTCGCGTCTGATCGGGCGCTCTTGAGCGCGCTCGAGATCGCGTGCGTGTTGACGCATCTTGCGTGTGCGGACGAACCGGATCACAACCTCAACCGGGATCAGCTCGCGGCGTTCGCGAGTATCCGCGCGCGGCTGCCGGAAGCGAAGACCTCGATCGGCAATTCGGCGGGCGCGTTCTTGAGCAGCGCGCACCGCGGCGACCTCGTTCGGCCCGGGATCGCGCTCTACGGCGGCAATCCGTTCGCGGCGCGGCCGAATCCCGTCGACGCCGTCGTCTCCCTGCGCGCGCCGATCTTGCAGCTGCGCACGCTCGATGCGCCCGCGACGATAGGCTATGGAGCGACCTACGCCGCCTCGCCGCCGGCGCGGATCGCAGTCGTCGGACTCGGTTACGCCGACGGTTACCCGCGTACGCTCGGCAACCGAGGGGTTGCGAGCATCAACGGCAGGCGCGTGCCGATCGTCGGACGCGTCTCGATGGACCTCTTGTGCCTCGACGTCTCGACGTTGCCGGAGCAGGATGTGACGGAAGGCATGCTCGTGGATTTCATCGGCAACGGCATTTCGCTCGACGACGTCGCTACGAGCGCGGGCACGATCAGCTACGAAATCCTCACGCGTCTAGGCGGACGCCTGCGGCGTGAATACCGTGGCTGACGTTCGCAGTGTCACGAACGTGGACGGCGTGATCACGCCGACAGCGGACGCGCGCGTGCCCGTCATGGACCGCGGGTTCTTGTTCGGCGATTCGATTTACGAGGTGTTTCGGACCTACGACGGCGTGCCTCTCTTTTACGAGGAGCATTGGCGGAGGTTCGAGAACTCGGCGCGCTTGATTCACCTGAATATCGGCTTCAGCCGCGACGCGGTCACGGAGCAGATTCGCGCGACGGTCCGCGCGAGCGGCGCGGCGCAAGCCAAGCGCGACGTATACGTTCGCTTCACGGTCACGCGCGGCGATGGGCCGATGGACCTCTTGCCGAGTCGCGAGGCGCGTACGCGGCTCGTCGTCATCGTCAAAGAAGTGCCGGCGTGGAACCCCGTTTTCTATTCGCGCGGCGTCAACGTCGCCGTCGTCGGCACGCGGCGCAACCCGCGCGAGGCACTCGACCCCAACATCAAGGGCGGCAACTACCTCAACAACGTGCTCGGCGTCATGGAGGCGCGCGCTGCCGGTGCCGACGACTGCCTCATGCTCAGCGAAGCCGGGCTGATTACCGAGGCTTCCAATAGCAATGTCTTTTTCGTCATCGACGGAAGGCTCGTAACGCCGTCGCAGACGGCCGCGAACCTGCGCGGCCTCACCAAAGCTGCGATCCACGAGGCCTGCAAGGCCAATGGGCTCGCGACGCACGAGACCGAGATTGACGCGGAGCAGGCGCGGCGCGCAAGCGAATGCTTCCTTTCGAGCGCAACGCGCGAGGTCATGCCGGTTTACACGCTACGCATGGAGGATGGGACCACGAAGGCCTTTCCTGACGGCGGCGGCGCGATCACACGGCGGGTTCGCGGCTACTACCGCGAGCACGTAGAGCGATACGTCCGTGACCATGCGGCGCTCTCCCTCTTCGCCTCGGGCTAGGCGGCTGCGGCCCCGAGCCGCTACAATGCCGCGCTCGGATCCGAGCCGCATTGCGACGCGCCCGTAGTTCAGCTGGATAGAACGCCGGCCTACGAAGCCGGAAGTCGGGAGTTCGAATCTCTCCGGGCGCGCCAATTCTCAAGGCCGGGTCACCGGTCGGCGCACGCAGTTAACCGGAATGAAACGGAAGGTGTTGTAGACTCCCGCAGTCATGGCCAACGTCTACAACGTGCTCTTTATCTGTACCGGCAACTCGGCACGAAGCATCATCGCGGAATGCGTTTTGAATCGCCTCGGGCGGGGGCGCTTCAGAGCTCACAGCGCGGGGAGCTTCCCGAAAGGTGAAGTCCACCCTTACGCACTCGAGCTGTTGCGGCGGCAAGGCTACGCGACCGCCGACTTGCGTTCGAAGAGCTGGAACGAGTTCGCGAAGCCCGGCACCGTCCCGCTCGATTTTGTGTTCACGGTTTGCGACAACGCGGCCGGAGAAGTCTGTCCTATTTGGCCGGGTCAGCCGATGACCGCGCACTGGGGTATGCCTGATCCCACCCTTGCGACGGGCAACGAAGCTCAACGGCGGCTCGCGTTCGCCGACACGCTGCGAATGCTGAACAATCGCATTGGCGCTCTCGTGAATTTGCCTATTAGGTCTCTCGACCGTCTTAGCCTGCAGAAGCGAATCCAGGAGATCGGCCGGGATTTTCCTGTCAGCGCTTGAGCAGTCACGAGCGCCGCACGGTAGTGTGTCGGCGCAAACGGGAGCCACACCGCAGCAATTACATAATCGTTTGCGTCGTCCAACTGTGAGGCAGATCAGCGCCTCTTGGCCGTCGAGGAGTAGTCTTGGTGACACACTCGTTCCGAGCACGGAAGCGATGGGATTGTTCAAGCCAGGCGTCTCCTCCAAGGCGCACAAAGCGAGCCGCGCCGAGCCGCGTTCCGCGAGCTACCGCGCCGTCGAGATCCGCTGCTCGGAGGATGCGTGCGAGGCCGCTAAGGCCGAGCGCGGCAAGCGCTACCTCAGCAAAGACGCGCCGATACTGCCTTTGTCGGGGTGCGACAAGCGCGATCGCTGCGCTTGCCGCTACCGCCATCACGAGGACCGTCGCGGCAAAGAGGATCGCCGCGGCACGAGTGCGCCTGCGATCGGAAAACGCGCTGAGACCGAGCGGCGCAGCACGAAGGTCGGCCGGCGCGCGGCAGATGAGGTCGACGACCCGACGGTCACCGAGGCGCAGCCCGACCTCGACGATACCTACTACGGTTTCAGGCGGCGTTGAGCGCGCCCAGCGCCTCCGGGAGGAGGCGGTCGAACCCGAGTCTAGTTGGCGCCGGCTCGCGCCTTTGCGGCGATAGCGTCGGCCTCGACCTCTCGATAGCTCTTTTCGATGTCGCCCGCGAGGTCCGCGGCGCGCTTGAGGTTACCGCCTTCGAGGACCGTCGCCGCTTCGACGAGCTCCTCTTCCGCCTTCTGCCAGTCGCGCGCGGCGTACTGCGCCGCGCCGGCTTTCTCGGCATCGCCGCGCGCCGTCAGCGCGCCGGCGAACGTCGTATTGGCGAGCGTCGCTTTCTCGACGGCCGTTTGAAAGTGACCTTTCGCCTCGGCGAGATCCTCGCGAACGTCGTCGAGGTTCTTGCCTTTCGCGAGCGTGTCGCCGGCTTCGACGTAGAGCTCGAGACCCTCGGCGTAAACCTCCGGGGCGAGCATTTTCGCGTTGAGCTCATCGGCCTGCGCCTTGACGGCGTCGACCTCGGCGAAGAACTGGGTTCTGATCTCCTGTGCGCTCTGCGCGCTCGCAAGACCGGCGATCAATGAGAGCCCGAACAGTAGGGCAATTCGCTGAGTCATGGTGGCTCCTTAGTCTTTGGTTCTAATTCTTCGGATCGGCTTCCGCTTGAGCAGGATTCTAGCCCCTGCCGGCGAGCCCCCGCCAGGCCGGACCGCCGCCGCCTTCGACGCTATACTCGCTCGATGACGGAGGGCCTCATGAAGCTCGTCGAGGAATGCGCAGGCGTCGGCCGCGTGGGTTGGCGCGAGCAACGGTTTGCCCCTGTGCGCTACCGAATCCGCCGCTTTCAGGGCATGACCCCTTCGGGATTGCCCGTACCCGGCGTCCACCGCATCGAAGGCGAGATCGGCATCGCCGCCATCCCCGATCCCGCACGGCTCGTCGCGAGTGACTTGACCCTCGAGCTCGAGGACGGCCGCGCGCTCAGAATCGCGCTTGCCGATGCCGGCGGTCGCGTGCTTAGCGAAGGGCACGGACCGTCGCGCTGCTCCTGCTGTTGAGGGCCGCCAGGCCCCGGGCCGCACCCAAGGCGGCCGGCCGGTTGCAGGCGATTCGCGGACTGTGACGCAAGTCCGTTGACATCGAAGCCTATATATGTAGACTTTCTGCTATGGCTCGGCGTCGCAACATCTCCCCGCAGACAAAGGTGCTCATCGCGGCGCTTCTCGAAGCGCCTGTGGCCTGGCGCCACGGATATGAGCTCTCGAAGCTGACCGGCCTCAAGTCCGGCACCCTGTATCCGGTCCTCATGCGCCTCGGCGACCAGGGGCTGCTCGAATCGAAGTGGGAGCCTTCGCCGCAGGCAGGTCGACCCCCGCGGCACGTGTACCGGTTGACGCTCCGAGGTGTCGCGCTAGCGCAGGAGCAGGCCGCATCTCAAGCGCTCGAGCGGGGACCGATCGCGAGCCCCGCGTGAGCGGCGTTCGACGCAGGGCATGAAAGACCGCATCACACTGTCTCGACGAATCGCTGCACGGCTCGCTGCGCATGCGGCGCGCGTGTTGCCGTCCGGGCGCGCCGAGTGGGCGCGCGCGATGCGCAGCGAGATCGAGCATTTACCGATGGGGCCGGAAGCGCTTCGCTGGGCGTTCGGCTGTGTCGTCGCAAGTTACACAGAGAGGATTGATCGTATGACCTTCGGAACCTTACGAGTCTCACGTTGGGTGCTCGGCCTCGAGATGATCATGTGCTTCATGTGGCTCTCACTGATGTTCGTCGCGCTCGCGACGCGCGGTCTCTACTTCGGTTTCACGGGGCTTCTGCCGATGGACGAGTGGTTCTTCACGATGCTCTCGATCACGATGGTCGGGCCGATCGGTTTCATCGTCGCCTTCAGATTGGTGATGCTCGGCCGACCCTTGCTGAGGCCGGTCACGAAGGTCGTGCTCTGCATTCTTGCCGTGTGGCCGATCCTCGCTTTCGCGGCGGAGATATTGAACCGCGGCGGCTGGCTCGCGGGGCGCCCGGGCGCGCAGGCCGAGGCGCTCGGCTTGATGGTTTTGTTCGCGTTTCTGCCGGCGCTCGGCAT
>DATBLZ010000113.1:0-10268 GCA_036555065.1 Gammaproteobacteria bacterium | reverse complement strand
CGCGCGTTCGCGATGATCTCGCGAACGAGCTCGCTCAAATCGACGGGCTCGCGCTTTCCCGATAGCGGCGAGCGCAGGCGCGCGAGCGTGAGGATCTGGCCTACGAGCGCATCGAGCCGCTCCGTCTCCTGCTCGATACGGGCCAAGTCGGATTGGGAGGCGTCGTTGGCCTTGCGTTGCGCGAGCGCGAGCGCGACACGGATGCGCGCAAGCGGCGAGCGTAGCTCGTGCGAGACGTCGCGGAGTAACGTGTCCTTATCGTCGACGAGTGCCTGAACCCGCGCGGCCATCGTGTCGAAATCGCGGGCGAGCGTGCCGACCTCGTCCTTGCGCCGATTGAATGGACCGCCGACGCGTGTCTCGAGCGCGCCGGCCGCGAGCGCGCGGCTCGCGCGCTGCAGGCGGACGATCGGCGACGACAAATAGCGCGCAAGCAGTAGAGACGTCGCAGCGGCCGCGAGAATGGAGATCGTGAGCACCGCAAGTTGCGTCGCCGGCCACGTGAGCACGCCGAGCACCGTGACGCGCGTGCGAACGAACAACAGCCTGTACTCGGAGCCATCGGGAGCGATGAGGCTCGCCGTGAATTGCGGGTTGCGAAAGTTGCGCGGCGAGCTCGGCGGTCGCTGCGACGGCGAGTTCAACAGCATCTCGAATCTTTGCGGCAACGGTCGCTCGAGCAGGTCTTTGCCCGCCGCGTCGATGATCATGAGCTCGATGTTGGGCGACGGCGCGAGATTGTGGCGCAACCAAACACGCAATTGCTCTTCACCGCCCTCGGTGAGCACGGCGGCGGCCTGCTCGACGATCTGCTCACGGTTCTCGATGTTGAGCTGATCGAAAGCGAGACCGGCAAGACGAAAGCTCACGAACACGGCGCCGACGAGCGTCAGCGTCATCGCGACGCCGAACGTGATGAAGTTCTTCCAGAAAAGGTTCATCCGGCGCTCTCCGGGGGCACTAAGACGTAACCCGTGCCGCGGATACTGCGAATCTGCAGCCCGCGCTCGGCGCTTTCGCCGATCTTCTTGCGCAGGTTGCTGACGTGGGTGTCGAGACTGCGGTCATCGGGCAGTAGTTGCCGCCCGAGCGCGATCCGGGTGAGCGCATCGCGCGATACCGTTTGTCCCGGTGTACGCATGAGCGTGACTAGTACGACGAACTCGGCGTTCGTGAGCTTGAGCGGCTGGCCGTCCAGTGTGACGTCGCGGCGCGGCAGGTTCGCGCGCAACGGACCCACTACGATCTCGGTGACGTCTTGGCTCAAATCGTCGGAAGTCCGGCGCAGCACCGCTTTGATGCGCGCCGCGAGCTCGCGCGGGTTGAAGGGCTTCGACAGGTAGTCGTCGGCGCCCATCTCGAGCCCGACGATGCGGTCTACGTCGTCGCCGCGTGCCGTCAGCATGAGCACGGGCACGCGCGAGCCCGACTCGCGGAGCTGGCGCAACAATTCGAATCCCGATAAGCCCGGAAGCATCACGTCGAGAATGATGAGATCGTAATCGCTGCGCAGCGCTTCGCGGAGCCCGACGGCGCCCGACGACGCCGAACGCAGCTCGATTCCCTCTGCGGCCAAGTATTCCGTCAGCATCTCGGTCAGGCGGACATCGTCGTCGATGATTAACAGGCGATTCGTGGTCACGGCGTCATCTCTGCGCCGCAAGTTGCCATAACCCAAGGGGCAACCCAAGCTTCACGGGCGTGCGGCGGCGCCGATTTGAGAAAAATACAGACTCGATCACGTTGACATAAGCCCCGCGGCGTCAACGCGGCCGGGCGGCGCGGCGTTCTTGGCGTTGAAGTTTTGAGCAATAGCCAAAGGAGCAGGCCGTGAGACAAGGAATAGTGACGACAGTGGGACTGGTGGCGCTCTTCGCCGTCGGTGCGGCGTTGGCCGATGAGGTCAACACCGTGCGTTCGGTGAACCCCGACGTGCGCGGGGACCGTATCGAGGCGCGCCTCGACCGTCGTGGAGACCGCATCGAGGAGCGCCTGGACGTGCGCGGCGATCGCCTGGATCGTCGCTTCGACCGTGCCTCCGACCGCGCCGACGCAGCGGGTCGCGAGCGCGTCGCGCAGCATCTCGATCGACGCGGGGACCGCCTCGATCGACGCTTCGACCGGCGTGGCGAGCACACCGACCGCCGGCTCGACCGTCGCGGTGCGCGCATCGATCGACGCCTCGACGCCCGGCCGGGCCGCCCAGCGGCCTGAAGCCCGGAACACTGGCCCGCTGCCCAGGGAAGGGGGCGGGCTAGTTCTCTTTGGCCGCGTAAACTCGGAAGTAGTGCGTGAAGCGCACGTTCGTCGCCCCCGCCGGCACGCCCGCCACGAGCTGCGGTCTGAAGTGCGTTTCCCGAATCCTGCGGACATAGTCTGACTCCATGAGGCCCGGCGGCTCGGCGGCCACGCTCTGCACGTTCGCGGCGCGCCCGTCCGGCGTCAGATCGAACTCGAGCACGATCGAGCCGTAAAAATACGGGCGCGACCGGGTGCCGCGGTCGACGGGGCTCAGCGGGGGTATGAAATCGATCATCTCGGGCGCGGCAAACATTCGCTCGGCTTCGGCCCGACTGTTCTTTTCCGCGGCTGCGAACGCGTCGATGTAATACCGGCGCGCCAGCGGCAGATCCTCGGCGACGCTGGCGCAGTCGCCGAGAGCCGCGAGCGAGCGCGCGCGCTCGACGGCGTCCGCTTCGGGATTGCGGCCGAGGACCTCCGCGAGCCGCTCCCTTGCGCCCGCGTCGCGGCCGAGCAGCAAATCGATTTGCACGAGCTTGCGCAGCGTTGCGAGCAGCCGCGCGTCGCTCGCTCCGAAGCTCGCTTCCTGAATCGCGAGTGCTTGCGCGTACTGCTCGCGCGCGCCGCCGCGCAAGCGCGAGTCGTTGAGGTAGTCCCCGAGGTGGTCGTGAAAAGGCACTACGCGCGGGTCACCGGCGCCGAACTGCTTAACTGCAATGTCGAGGCGCTCGAGCTGCAGGTTGCGAGCGGCGGCGGTGTTGCCGAGGCCGAGATTGGCCGCCGTGAGGTCATCGATGAGCGCGGATTGCTCGACGTTGAAGAGGCCCGCGCTGCGACGGCTCAGGTCGCGGGCTTGATCGAGAACGGCAATGGCTTCGGGAAAGCGCCGCGCGCTGATGTAGCTTCGGCCGAGCGCTTGGTATGGCCCGATCAGTGAGGGGGAGGTCGCGTTTTCGTCTTCGAGCATCGCGATCGCGCGCAGATAGTTGCGCTCGGCCGCGTCGAATTCGCGCAGCTCCGACTGAATGCGCGCCAGGAGCAAGAGATCCTCGGTGCTCGGACCCTCGGCCGTCGAGTCGAGCGTCGTGACGACCTGCTCGGCGGGGTTGCGCGCCCCGGTGAAATCGGCCGCGGCGGCGAGTGCATCGCGTGCCGCGCGCAAGACCGCGACGTCGACGGGCTGCTCCGGCAATGCACCCTGTTCTTGGGAGAGCGAGCTCGTTGCCGTGCCTACGGCAGCAGCGATCAAGGCCAGAAGTCGAATCGCCGCGACCGTCCCGTTAGTTTTGCGAGGCTGAAGGCTCACTGGGCGTGTACCGAAACACGACGTCGAGCGCACGTCCGCGCGTCACGACGAGCTGACCGTCGACGAGGTTCGGCCTGAACCGCGACTCCCGTATATGGCGCGCGACTGCCTCATCCTTGAGCCCGACGGGATCTGAGGATACGACCGTGACGTTCTGGCTGCGCCCGGCCGGATCGATGTCGAAACGGACCAACACGTGCCCGCGCGGCGCGCTCGGGTCATTCGTCAGGCTCCGCGGGCTCAGCGGCGCGTTGAGCACGGTTTCGATGCCACCGTACCAACTCGTGCGCAGGTCCGCGCCGTTCGGCACGTCGCCGAGCAGGTTCCAGGAACGCACGTACTCCGTGCCCAGCGTCCCTACCCGGCCGAATGCGACGTCCCAATCGCCGATATCGCGAAGGATCTCCGCGAGCGTCAACGCGTCCGGATTTTCCTGCGCCTCGACGATCGCGAGCGCGTCACGGAGCGCGCCGATGCCCTGCGGCGCCGCGCTGCCCTGCACGCGGAAGCTGATCGCGCGCTCGCGCAGCGGGCGGACGAGCAGCAGGCTGTCCTCGCCATGACTATCGATGATGATGCGCTCGGCACGGAAGTATTGCTCCCGCTCTTCCGTGTACCGGTGCGCCGCGCGCAACCAAAGTGCATATTTGTAGACGGCTTCGAGCGCTTCCGGCGAGCCCGGCTCGTGATTGCGCGCGACGAGCTGCAGCGCTTCGAGCTGCTGCTCATGCGCCTCGAGCGGCTGGTTCAAATTTCCGTACGCTTCAGTCAGCCGGTCGAGCATCTCGATCTGGCCTTCATTCTGCAGCCCGTACACGCGCCGATTCACGGTACGCGCCTCGTTGTACATCGATACGGCGTTCGTGTACGCGCCGCTCGCCTGGTAGGTGTCGCCGAGACCGAGCAGCGGCTCGATGAGCGCGACGTCGAATGGACCCGCAGTCTCGCGATAGATGCCGAGCGCGTGCAGATAGTTGTCCTCGGCCTCGTCGTGCTCGCCGAGCTTGCTCTGCGCAGCCGCGAGCGTTGCATAGGCGTCTGCGGCTTCGAGGCTCTGTGGGCCGAACTCGGTTTCCGTCAGCGAGATCCATTGGGGGCCGAGCCCGGCAGCTTCGGCGTATTGCTCGGCAGCGAGCAAACGGCGCACCTCGATCTCGGCTTCGAACCGCGTCGTAGTCGCCGCGCTCGCCTCGGGCTCCTGCGCCGGCTGGTTTTCAGCGGGTGCCTCGGCGGCGGGCGGCGGTGCGTCCTGGGCATGCGCGCCCGCCTGCCATGACCCCGTGGCGAGGAGGATGAGGGCCCCGGCGAAACGCACCATGATCGGCATTCTAACCAAGTTCCTAGCGCCTTTGCGGGCTGCGCATAGCAGCCGGTGATCCAACGTCGTTCCCGCCGAGACCGAGAATGTTCAATGGCGGCGGGCGCGCCCGCGCGGGCCGCCGATGTGATCGAGATCACCGTATTTGGCGGCCAAAAGAGGCACCTTAATGCCATTCTGTAACCTCATCACGGCACGGCTTATGGCGCGACAAGATACGACCACGGATGCGCTTCGCGAGCGCTTGACGGCTTTGCTTGCCGATTGGGGCGCCGAGATGTCGATGTTGCTCCGCGAGCTCGACGACGCGCGCAAGCAGTTGGCCGACCAAGACTCGAAGACGGCCAATCACGGCCGCGAGCTCAAGACCCTCGAGGAGCGAAACCGCGGCCAGGCGGAGCTCATCGAGACGCTCAAAGGCGAAGCGAGCTCCGCGGCGGACTTGCGGTCCGAGGTGCGTGCGAAGGACCTCGAGATCGAGCGTCTCGCATCGGAGATCGAAAGCAAGCAAGAGCTCGTGCGGGCGCTGCGTCGGGACGCCGAGGCGGCCGATCGTCTCAAGGCCGAAGCCAAGGTCAAGGACAAAGAAATTGCCGGTCTGCACAAGGGGCAGCGGCAGGCGGAGAAGCGGATCGGCGAGCTCAACGTCGAGCTCGACTCACTGCGCGACGCCGCGGAGAACGCAGGCACCCACGAGAAGACCGAGCTCGAGGCCGTGCGTGCCGAGCTCGACGCGCGCAAGACCCTGATCAAGAGTCTACGCGCGGACGCGGATCGCCTCGCCGCGCTCGAGACGCGCCTCGATGAGAAGCGCGACATCATTGCGAAGCTCGAGGCGTCCATCAATAAACACGTCGAGACGATCGCCGAGCTCAAGCGCTCCGGTGAAATTTGGCGCAGGAAGTACCAGGAGCTGCGCAGCCGTGACCCGGGCGCGACGTCCATGGAGATCCCGGCGCTGTCGCAGACGGACGTCGCAGCGCTGCAACAGCTTGAGCGAACCGATGTCGCGGGTGCCGCGCCCGAGCACACGATCGCCATCGACATGCGCCGCCCGCTCAGCGAGGCGCGCCGCAAAGCCTCGCAGAATCAGAAGTAGCAACCGACGCCACAGCATGTGGGAGCGGCTTTAGCCGCGACTCATTAGCTACGCTTCTTGAACAGCGACTCCGCCTGCGCGCGCGCAACATCCGCCGCGCTCGGCGCGGCAGGGTCTTTATCGCTGCTCGGACCCTTGCCGAACAATGCGTCGAGCTCGACGCGTGCCCGTTTCTCTACGCCGCTTTGCGCGGCATCGAACGCGGTCGCGCTCGGTTTGAAGTAGTCGCAAAAATTCGCGCTCGTCTTTTCGCGGACTTCGGGCGCGTCCTGCTCGTCGCAACCCGTAGGCAGGCGTGGCGCAAAGTGGGTGCACATGCGGCAGACATGCAAATGCACGCGGCAACTCCGGCATTCCTCGAGACGGCGCAGCGGCAGCGACAAATCCGCCAATGACTGCCCGCAGCGATAGCAGCGTAAGCCTGCAGCCACCGATCCCTCCGCGTTGCCCGCGCGTTCTCGTTCCCGGCACACTATACCCCGTGAATGGGCAAGAGGAGATTTGGATTCCAGTAGGGCAGAGCGCCGACGAGCGCGGGTGCTCGGAGCTCGCGCTCGTGCTCGAGGCGCGCGGCATCGCCTGGCGGCATGGCCAGGGCGCGGGGCAGTGGCTCTTGAGCGTTCGCGCCGAGGACGCGGCCGCGGCCGCGCGCGAGCTCAACGCGTATCGCCGCGAGAATGCGCGCGGCAGCGCGGTCGCCGCGCCGCCGGTGATGATCGGCGGAGGCTGGTTCGGCGTCACGTCGTTCGTTGCCGTGCTCCTGCTCATCGCCGTGCTCGCGCACGAGCTCGCATTCGGGATCGACTGGCTCGCGATCGGCCGCATGGATGCGGCGCGGTTGCTCGGCGGAGAAGGTTGGCGCGCGCTCACGGCCTTGACGCTGCACGCCGATACGATCCATTTGCTCGGCAACGTGACCTTCGGGGCACTCTTTACGTACTTTGTCGGCCGCTATCTCGGCGGCGGCGTCGGGTGGATCGCGATTCTCGCCTCGGGAGCGCTTGGCAATGCGCTCAACGGCTGGCTCACGGGACCGGAGCACCGCTCGATCGGCGCCTCGACCGCGGTGTTCGGGGCGCTCGGGCTCCTGAGTGCGTTCACGTGGCGCCGCGGCTTCCCGCGCGGGACGTCGCGCCGCAGCCGCTTGGCTCCGGTCGTCGCCGGCGTCGGGCTCCTGGCGTTCACGGGCACGGCGGGAGAAAACACCGATCTCGGCGCGCACTTGCTCGGTTTCGCCGTCGGTTTCCTCATCGGCGTTGGCGCGGCGCGGCTGCCGCTGCCGACCTCCGCACGCATTCAAGTCGCGGCGGGGGCGGCGGCGTGGCTCTTGGTCGCCGGCGCCTGGGCGTGGGGAATCCTCGCGACGAGTTGAGCAGCCAGCGCGGCCGCGCGGATCCCGGCCGTTCGTGCCGACCGCCGCTCGTCAGCCGAGCACGCTCGCGACGAGCTTGAGGAAATCGTCCTCGTTGGCGACGGCTTCAGCGCGCCGCGCGTCCACGGTGTAGCCGTATTTGTTCGCGATCGCTGCGTACTTCGGCCGGCGATGGGCGACGAGCGCGGGGAAAATCCAGCGCACGAAGTCGTCGGGCACGATCTGGGCCGGGCTCTCTATGCGCTTCTCCCGCAAATACTCGGCGAGCTTCGTGTCGAGAAACGGCTCCTGGTAGTAGAGCGGTTTCGGGTCGTCGATCGCGCGCTGCACGAGCTCTTTTTCGAGCTTCTCGTCGGGACTGAGGTAGAGGATCAACGTATGCGCCGCGAGGGTTTCGAGCGTGCTCTCGTCGTCGAGCTCGGCGACGCTGCCGCCCGCGTCATTGATGAAGTGATCGTATCCGTAGATCGCGTGCGCCTTCTCGATGAACTCCGCGACGTCGCGCATCGCCTGGATTTCGGCGCTGCGATGCAGGCGCTGGCGCCGCTTGAACTCCGGGACGTCGAGACCGCCCAAGTCGGCGCGCCCGATCTTGCCGAGAAACGAGGCGACGGGCTCGAGGTTGTGGAACGTGATGTTGCTTGCGATGTAGATCGAGTCGTTGCGCAGCAGATCGCGCAGAAAGTCGATTTTCATCGCCTGGCGCTTGATGTTGTCCAAGATCGGCTCAGCCAAGTATTTCGTGCCGATGCGATAGTCGCCCGAATAGAGAAACCACTTGTTCTTCGGCAGCTTGTAGGCGAGGGTGGTCTTGCCGATACCCGACATCCCGAGCAGCGTGATTGCCTTGTGCGGCCAACGCAGGAACTCGTCACGGGTCATTCGCATGGCATCACCGGTACGCGGGCGTGCGGCGATTATACGTTGCCCCGCGGAACGCGACCGCCGCGCTCCGCTTGCGTGCTACGATGTTTTGTACTTGAGATTTCCGGAGCCGACCATGGCGTTGCGTCGTTGCGCGGCCGTCGCTGCCGCTGGCCTGTTCGCTGTCATCTGCGTTGACGCGCGTGCTCAACCGGCGGACAACGGCGCAGCCCTCTCGGCACCTTCGATCGTCGACGTCCAAGGCGGCCAGGTCCGCGTCGTCACGGTCGCGACGGGCCTCGTGCACCCGTGGAGCCTCGCGTTCTTGCCCGATGGGCAGACGCTCTTCGTTGCCGAGCGGGCGGGGCGGCTGCGGATCATTCGCAACGATGTGCTCGATCCCGAGCCCGTCTGGACAGCTCCGGCGGAAGCCAGAGCCCCGGCTCCGGACGCGCCCGCGCCAGCCGACGACCGGCTCAAATGGATCGCGCTCCACCCGCGGTTCGCCGAGAACCGCCTCGTGTACTTCTCTCACCCCGTGAGCGGGGAGCGCGGCACGACGCTCGCCGTCGCGCGCGGGCGCTTCAACGGTACCTCGCTCGTCGACGTGGCCGACATTTTCGTCGCCGATGCCTGGGAGACGGGCGGCAATATGGCGGGCAAGATCCTGTTCGGTCCCGACGCGACCCTCTACGTGACGGTCGGCGACCGCGATCGTCTCTGCTGCAACGGCACCGACGACAACAGCTTGCGTCTCAAAGCGCAGGACTTGGGCAACCACGTCGGCAAGACGCTGCGTATTCGCGACGACGGCAGCGTGCCGCCCGACAATCCGTTCGTCGGCCGCGCGGGTGCTGCGCCCGAGATCTTCACGTACGGGCATCGCAACGGTTATGGACTCGCATTTCATCCTGAAACCGGCGCGCTCTGGCAAGCCGAGATCGGGCCGATGGGTGGCGACGAGGTCAATATCCTCGTGCCGGGACACAACTACGGCTGGCCGATCGTGTCGATGGGCCGAAACTACACCGGCACGCTCGTCTCCGAGCAGCCGTTCCACCGCGACGGCATGGACGATCCGCGCATGTTCTGGGTGCCGTCGATCAGTCCATCGAGCCTCGCGTTCTACACGGGCGACAAGTTCCCGGAATGGCGCAACAACATGCTCGTCGGCGCGCTCAACGGCCTCTCGTTGCAGCGTGTCGCGTTCAATCAGCCGTCGCAGGCAGAGCGCCGCGAGCCGCTGCTCAGGTCGCTCAATCTCCGGATTCGGGACGTGCAACAAAGTCCTGACGGATACATTTACGTGGCGACCGAGCTCTCGTCCGGCGGCAGCGAGGCGAACGGCACGGTGCAGAGGCTCGAGCCGATCGAGAGCCCATCGTCGCCTTGAGGCATTAGCGCTCGCTGGCCGCGCGCGGCCGCGTTGAATTATCCTTCCCACATGTCGCTCGAGCATTTTCATCCGGCCGTGAGCCGTTGGTTCGCGGGTGCATTCGCCGCCCCGACGGCCGTCCAGCGGAAGGCCTGGGACGCGATCGCCTCGCGCCGCAACACGCTGATCAGTGCGCCGACGGGGTCCGGCAAGACGCTCGCGGCTTTCCTCGCCGCGGTCGACGACCTCGTCAAACAGGCGGTCGCAGGCACGTTGACCGATACGACGCAAGTGCTCTACGTCTCGCCGCTCAAGGCGTTGTCGAACGACGTGCAAAAGAACCTGCAAGTGCCGCTCGAGGGCATTCGCCGCGAGTGCGGCGTAGAGCCCTTTCAAGACGCGCCGATCCGCGCGGCGGTGCGCAGCGGCGACACGCCGCAGAGCGAGCGCAGCCGCATGCGCCGGCAGCCCCCGCACATTCTCGTCACGACGCCGGAGTCGCTGTACATATTGCTGACGTCGGGCTCGGGCCGACGCATGCTGTCGACGGTTCGTACCGTCATCGTCGACGAGATTCACGCGGTCGCGGGCAACAAACGCGGCGCGCACCTGAGCTTGTCGCTGGAGCGGCTCGCGGCGCTTTGCCCGGAGCCGCCGACGCGTGTCGGCATTTCGGCGACGACGAAGCCGATC
>DATBLZ010000074.1:0-5067 GCA_036555065.1 Gammaproteobacteria bacterium | reverse complement strand
AAGTGCTTTACAACCCGCAGGCCTTCTTCACACACGCGGCATTGCTGGATCAGGGTTGCCCCCATTGTCCAATATTCCCCACTGCTGCCTCCCGTAGGAGTCTGGGCCGTGTCTCAGTCCCAGTGTGGCTGATCGTCCTCTAAGACCAGCTACGGATCGTCGCCTTGGTAGGCCTTTACCCTACCAACTAGCTAATCCGACGTAGGCTCATCCATCAGCACGACGTCTTACGATCCCCCGTTTTCCTCCGTAGAGCGTATGCGGTATTAGCCCGGGGTTCCCCGGGTTGTCCCCCACTCATGGGTAGATTCCTACGTATTACTCACCCGTCCGCCACTCGTCGCCAGGGTTGCCCCCGCGTTACCGTTCGACTTGCATGTGTTAGGCATGCCGCCAGCGTTCAATCTGAGCCAGGATCAAACTCTTCGCTTTAAGTTACGAAGATTGTGAGCTTGTTCGAGCCCTTTCCTTTGGATGCAAGCATCCGCCGGTCGGAGCTCTGGCACTATTGCTCTTGCGAGCGCCCACACAAGTTGCTTGAGACTAGTTTTTAAAGAGCATCCCGACGACTGCCGGGCAGACCGGGAAGTATAAACCGGCCAATACCCTTCCTCCAAGCCTTGGGCTCGAAAATTTAGCGAACCTAAGTACGGGATCCGCCCGGCGCTCGGGAGGGCGCGCCATTATAGGCGGGCGCGGCGCGGACGCAAGCGCTATTTGCGCGCTTTGGGACGGGCCACGCGGATCCGTGCAAATCGCCGCTTACCGACCTGATAGACGCGCCCCTTTCCTTCGACCTCGATGAGCGTCTTCGGGTCCTCGATGCGCTCGTTGTCGATGCGCACGGCGCCCTGCTTGATCATGCGGATCGCGTCCGAGGTGCTGCTCGCAAGCCCGGCGCCGTGGAGAACATAGGCAATCCCAAGGGGCTCGGCCGAGGTCAAAACGGTCTCCTCAATATCCGTCGGCAAAGCCCGGTCTCGATGGCGGGCAATGAACCCTTCCTCGGCCGCACGCGCGGCGGGTGCGCCGTGGAAGCGCGCGACGACCTCGAGCGCCAGTGCGTATTTGACGTCGCGGGGATTTCCGCCCGCGGCTACAGCGCGCTTGAATTGGTCGATCTCGGCGAGCGGGCGGAAGCTCAAGAGCTCGTAATACCGCCACATGAGCTCGTCGGAAATACTCATTATCTTTCCGAACATGTCGCCCGGCGGCTCGGCGATCCCGATATAGTTTCCGAGAGACTTCGACATTTTGTTGACGCCGTCCGTGCCCTCGAGCAGCGGCATCGTCATGACGACCTGCGGTCTTTGCCCATAGAGCTGCTGCATTTGCCTGCCCATGAGCAGATTGAACTTCTGATCCGTGCCGCCGAGCTCGACGTCGGCTTTCAAGACGACGGAGTCGTACCCTTGCACGATCGGATACACGAACTCATGAATGGCGATCGGCTGCTCGGCCTCGTAACGCTTCTTGAAGTCGTCGCGCTCGAGCATCCGCGCGACCGTGTGCTTGGCCATGAGGCTCGCAAGGCCGACCGCGTCCATTTTGGCCATCCACCGCGAGTTGAAATCCAGCTTCGTCTTTTTACGATCGAGAATCTTGTAGACCTGCTCGGCATACGTCGCGGCATTCGCGTCGATCTCTTTGCGCGTGAGCACCGGCCGCGTCGCCGTCTTGCCGCTCGGGTCGCCGATCATTCCGGTGAAGTCACCGATCAAGAACACGACCTTGTGGCCGAGCTCTTGGAACGACCGCATCTTGTTCAGAAGCACGGTGTGTCCAAGATGGAGATCCGGCGCCGTCGGATCGAAGCCGGCTTTGACGATGAGCTTTCGGCCAGACGCAAGGCGGTCCCGTAGCTCTGCTTCAACCAGAATCTCGTCGGCCCCGCGCGCAAGTTCGTCGAATTGTTCCGCTACCGAGGCCACTTGCGCTCCAGTCGCATCGAAAGGTGGAGAAGAATAGCATGAGAAATCTGCACAAGATCGCGTAGCCCTCTGACTTTCAAGAACATAATTTTGACGCTCGGTACGCGAGCAGTTACATTACGCGCACCTCGAACGCAGGTGCCGAGTGAAGTCGTATCCGAGCGGCATTCGCCACGACTACAAGCGAGACGCGCTGGTCTCGGCACCTTCGTCACGGCGGCACGGAATTCCTTGGTTCGTCCTCGGGCTTTCAGTACCCATTGCGGGCGTGTCCTTGCTCCTCGTCAGCCAGCGGAACGAATCGAAGATCCCGACACCGGCGCAGGCGCGCACGGCGGCCGCGACCGCCGAAGTTTTTCTGACGGCCCAAGAGCCGGTGGCGCTCGCGATGCCGCAAGTCGCCGACGCGGCCCCCGAGCCCGGCATTGCCGAATCGGGGCTCGCCGGTCCGGTCGACGTCTCGACGGCCACGCTCGACCTGCTCGTCGGCCGCGGCGACACGCTCGAGATCTTGTTTCGGCGTAACGGCTTGAGCGTCACCGACCTTGCCGCCATGGCCGACGTGCCCGAGGCACGCGACCATTTGCGTCAGATTCGACCCGGCGACCATATCGTGGTCACGCACGATGAAGGCCGCGTTGCGACGCTGCAGCGCGAGCTCAGCGAAGCGGAGCTCCTGTCACTGGCACGTACGGACACGGGTTTCGCGGCGAAGATCGAGCAGCGTGCGATCGATACACGGACCGTCGGGGCTCACGGCGTAATCCATACGTCCCTGTTCGAGGCCGGCGTCGCCGCCGGCATGGCCGATTCGGTGACGATGGACATGGCCTACATATTTCAGTGGGACATCGATTTCATTCAGGACGTGCGCGTCGGTGATTCGTTCACTGTCGTCTACCAAGAGCTCTGGCGCGACGGCGAGAAGCTGCGCAACGGCGACATCGTTGCCGCGGAGTTCATCAATCAGGGCACTGTCTATCGCGCGGCTCGTTATCGCGACTCGAACGGTCGAACCGACTACTACACGCCCGACGGTCGCAGCGTCCGCAAGGCTTTCCTGCGCGCACCGGTAGAGTTCACGCGAATCAGCTCGAATTTCAATCCGAGCAGACGCCACCCCGTGCTCAACACGATTCGCGCGCACCGCGGCGTCGACTACGCCGCGCCCACGGGCACGCCCGTGATCGCATCGGGCGACGGCAAAGTCATTGCGCGCGGAGTCGACGGCGGTTACGGCAACGCCGTCGTGCTGCAACATGGCGGCAATATAACGACGCTCTACGGCCATCTCTCGCGCTTCGGCAATCAACACATCGGCAGCCGAGTCAGGCAAGGCGAGGTCATCGGCTACGTCGGCAGAACCGGCCTCGCTACCGGCTCGCATTTGCACTACGAGTATCGCGTCGGCGGCATCCACAAGAATCCGCGAACCGTGCCGTTGCCGGCCGCGGATCCAGTTCCTGCCGAGGACAAGTCCGACTTCGAGGTCGACGCGGCCTCACTCTGGCGGCAACTCGACATCTATCAGCAAGTACACGTCGCGGCCGCGGCAGACTAGGGCACGAGTCAGCGGGATGGGCACGCGCTATCTCGGACTGATCTCGGGCACGAGCGTCGACGGCGTCGACGCCTGCGTTGCCGAGTTTCGCGCGCGCCGCTGCCGCATCGTCAGCGCGCGCACGACTCCTTACCCGATCGAGCTCCGTGAGCGTGTTCAAGCGCTGATCACGGCGCCGCAAGCTGCGCTTCGGGAGATCGGCGGCGTCGACATCGCACTCGGGCGTTTCTTCGGCGCCTGCGCGTTATCCCTGATACGCGACGCGGGGCTTGCTCCGAGTGACATTGCCGCGATCGGCCATCACGGCCAGACCGTCTTTCATGCACCAACGGGTGCCGAGCCTTTCAGCATGCAGCTCGGCGACCCGAACAGCGTAGCCGCGCTCACGGGAATCACGACAGTCACCGATTTCCGGCGCCGCGACATCGCGCACGGCGGGCAAGGGGCGCCATTGGTTCCGGCATTTCACGATTGGCTCTGGCGCACGCCTCGGGAAACGCGCGTCATCGTCAACATCGGCGGAATCGCCAACGTCACCATCATTCGGCCGGGCAAGCCGACCATCGGCTTCGATACGGGTCCCGGAAATACACTCCTCGACGCGTGGATCCAGCGTTGCCGGGGACAGGCCTACGACGCCGACGGCGCATGGGCGAGCCGCGGAAACGTCGACGACGAATGGTTGCGCGCCTTGCTGCGCGAGCCCTACTTCTCTTCACGTCCTCCGAAATCGACGGGCCGAGAGCATTTCAATCTCGCGTGGCTCGAGCAGCACGCGGGAACCGCGCAGGCACGGCTTCCTGAGGACGTGCAAGCCACGCTCGCCGAGCTCACGGCGGCAACGATCGTCGCGGCGATCGCGAATAGCGGTGTGCGCAAGTATCGGCTCATCATCTGCGGGGGCGGCGCGCGCAACGGCGACCTGCTGCTGCGGCTCGGGCGGCTCAGCGGCCGAGATCCGGACACGACGGCCGCGCATGGCGTCCCGCCCGATTTCGTCGAGGCAGCAGCGTTCGCGTGGCTCGCGCGCGCCCGCCTGCTACGTGCCGCAGGCAACGTTCCCAGTGTGACCGGTGCCCGCCAAACCGCAATACTCGGCGGCGTATACTACGGCGGCGAGCCCGATCGGCTCGCGCGAGACAGGTTCCGCAGTGGACGCGCCAAATCTAAGACTGCCTGACTACTACATCAATCGCGAGCTATCGCAGCTCGAGTTCAACACACGCGTCTTAGATCAGGCAAAGGATCGCAGCCTTCCGCTGCTCGAGCGCCTGAAGTTTTTGTGCATCTCGTCGACGAACCTCGACGAGTTCTTCGAGATTCGCGTTGCCGGCCTCAAACAACGCGTCGAGGCGAGCTCCGCGCCGATGGGGCCCGACAACCTGAGCCCCGCAGAAGTGTTGCGCAAGATCACGACAGCGACGCGCGGGCTAGTCGCCGAGCAGTACAGACTTCTCAACGAGGAGCTCATTCCGGCGCTGCGTAATGAACGCATCAACTTCGTGCGGCGCGACGACTGGACGAGCGCGCAACGCCAGTGGCTCGAGAACTACTTCCAGACCGAGATCGTGCCGG
>DATBLZ010000063.1:0-23454 GCA_036555065.1 Gammaproteobacteria bacterium | reverse complement strand
TCAGCCGAAGCGGCCCGTGATGTAGTCCTCGGTGAGCTTGTGGCGTGGATTCGTGAAGATGTCGTCCGTATCGCCGACCTCGATGAGCCGGCCCAAGTGGAAATAGGCCGTGCGCTGCGACACGCGCGCGGCTTGCTGCATCGAATGCGTGACGATGACGATCGCGTAGTTCTGCCTGAGCTCGTCGATGAGGTCTTCGATGCGCGCCGTCGCGATCGGGTCGAGCGCCGAGCACGGCTCGTCCATGAGGATCACCTCGGGATTGACGGCGATCGTGCGGGCAATGCAGAGGCGTTGCTGCTGGCCGCCCGATAGGCCGGTTCCGGGCTCCTCGAGACGATCTTTGACCTCCTCCCAGAGGCCGGCACGCTCGAGACTCTTCTGCACGATCTCGTCGAGCGCGCCGCGCTGCGTCGCAATGCCGTGAATACGCGGCCCATAGGCGACGTTGTCGTAGACGGATTTCGGGAACGGATTCGGCTTTTGAAAGACCATTCCGACGCGCGCGCGCAGCATCACGACATCGACGGACCGGGAGTGAATGTCTTCGCCGTCGAGCTTGATCTCGCCCGTGACGCGCGCGGACTCGATCGTGTCGTTCATGCGATTGAGGCAACGCAGGAACGTCGATTTGCCGCAGCCCGACGGTCCGATCAGCGCGATGACTTGGTTGTTAGCGATATCGAGGTTGACGCGCTGGATCGCATGGTTGTCGCCGTAGTAGACGTCGACGTTGCGTGCTTCCATGACGGCGTTGGCCGCCGTGTAATCCCCGACCGTCTTGTACTCCTTCTTCGTGACGGCAAGATTCGGCTTCTCCTGCTCCGGCGCCTCGGTTTCGGAAATCACTCGAGCCACGTTCTCGCTCTTTGGATCTAGAACATTGCCCACAGTCTACTCCAAAGAAACTCAGAAACGCCGTTCGAAACGCTTCCGTAGCATTATCGCCGTCGCGTTCATCACGAGCAGAAACACGAGAAGCACGAGGATTGCCGCGGACGTGCGCTCGACGAACGCGCGCTCCGGGCTGTCGGCCCAGAGGTAAACCTGCACGGGTAGCGCCGTCGCCGGATCGAGCGGCGAATCGGGCACATCGACGATGAACGCGACCATGCCGATCATGAGCAGCGGCGCCGATTCGCCGAGCGCGCGCGCCATGCCGATGATCGTTCCCGTCAGCATGCCGGGCATCGCGAGCGGAAACACGTGGTGCAGCACCGTCTGCATCTTCGATGCGCCCAGAGCCAACGCCGCGTCGCGGATCGACGGCGGCACCGCCATCAAAGCCGCGCGCGACGCGATGATGATCACGGGCAACGTCATCAAGCTCAACACGAGCCCGCCGACGACGGGCGCCGAGCGCGGCAGCCCGAAAACATTGATGAAGAGCGCAAGACCAAGCAACCCGAACACGATCGACGGCACGGCCGCGAGGTTGTTGATGTTGACCTCGATGAGATCCGTCCAGCGGTTGCGCGGCGCAAATTCCTCGAGATAGATCGCCGTCGCGACGCCGAGCGGAAACGACAACGCGAGCGTGACGAGCAGCATGAAGAACGAGCCGACCGTCGCACTCCAAATGCCGGCGAGCTCGGGATCGCTCGACGCGCCGGCGCTGAAGAAATACCGATTGAACTGCAGATCGATCCGGTCCTGCGCGATGAGCCTATCGAGCCAGCCGATCTGGGCATCGCTGACGCGCCGATCCGCTTCGGGGACGTCGCGACGAATGCGGCCTTTGACGACCATGTCGACGTCGTCGTCGGCGATCAGCCATATGCTTTGCGTCGTCCCGACGACGGCAGGGTCCGCGAGCACGCGCTCGCGGAGCTCGAGCGCAGCACCGGAGCTCAGCATCGCGTAGAGCTCGCGGAGCTCGCCGCGCGCCGTGACCTCGGGAAACAGCTTGCCAAACGACGCACGGAGAATGCCGAGATAGTTCGCGCGCGCGAGCGTCTCCGGGGCGCGCGCACCGTCGGGATCGATCTGGTCGGCCGGCAACTCGACGTCGATGAGAATCCGCGTTTGCTCGAACGCGGTGTAACCATTCCCGATCAGCGTATAGAAGAAAAAGCCGAGAAACGCGAGCCCGATGGCGAGCGCAGCAAGACCGAGAAACCGGAACGTCTGCTCGTTGCGGTACCGCCGCTTGAGCCCGCGCGCAACGATGTCCTTGACGGGCGAGCGCGTTGCGTCACTCATACTGCTCTCGATAGCGGCGCACGACGCGCAGCGCAACGATGTTGAGAACCAACGTTACGAGGAACAGCACGAGACCGAGCGCAAACGCGGCGAGCGTCTTCGCGCTGTCGAATTCCTGATCGCCGACGAGCAGCGTCACGATTTGCACGGTCACGGTCGTCACGGCCTCGAACGGATTCGCCGTTAGGTTCGCCGCGAGACCCGCGGCCATGACGACGATCATCGTCTCGCCGATGGCGCGCGACGCCGCGAGCAGCACGGCGCCGACGATGCCGGGCAAAGCCGCCGGAACGATGACTTGGCGGATCGTCTCCGACCGCGTCGCGCCGAGAGCGTATGCGCCGTCGCGCAGCGCCTGCGGGACGGCGTTGATGACGTCGTCGGAGAGCGAGGAGACGAACGGAATGATCATGATCCCCATGACGAGCCCGGCGCCGAGCGCGCTCTCCGACGACACGCTCATGCCGACGGCATCGCCGAAACCGCGCAAGATCGGCCCGACCGTCAGAGCTGCGAAGTAACCGTAGACGACCGTCGGGATGCCCGCGAGGATCTCGAGCATGGGCTTCGCGTATGCGCGTATCCGGGCGCTCGCGTACTCCGAAAGATAGATCGCCGCCATGAGCCCGACAGGCACGGCGACGAGCATCGCGATCACCGAGACGAGCACGGTCCCGGCGAAAAGCGGCACGGCGCCGAAGCTGCCCGACGAGCCTATCTGGTCCGCACGAATGGCAGTCTGGGGGCTCCAATCCAAGCCGAACAGAAACTCGAGAGGCGCGACCTGTTGAAAAAAGCGCAGCGCCTCGAACAGCACGGACGCGAAGATTCCGATCGTCGTTAGAATCGCGACCGTGGAGGCAGCGATCAGCAGCCGCTCGAACGTCCGTTCGACGGTGATTCGTGCCCGGAACGCGGGACGAACGCGCGGAAATGCCCAACCGATGCAGGCAATCGTGACGACGACGATGACGCCGATCAGCAAGGTGCGGCTCGTATCGCGCAACCCTCTATACCGCTCGGCGGCCGCGGTCACGAACTCGCTCGGGCTGTTCGAGGTGGCGTTGCCTTCGACGAGGTTACGCACGTCGTTGTAGACGAGACCGAGCTCTGCGTCGCCGGCATCCACGAGCGCCGCCGGAAGCGTGTCCAAAACGTGTGCGCGCAGAACTACGGGCTCCACAGCCGTCCAAATGACGAGCACGATGAGCGCCGGGATTGCGCACCAGAGCGCGACGTAGCCGCCGTAGTAGCCCGGCAGCGAGTGAAAAGCGCCCGTCGAGGCGCGCGCCACGCCGGCAATCGCGCGCTGGCGGCCGAAAAAATAGCCGCAGGCCGTGAGCCCGGCTATCGCAACTAAAATCGTGAACGAATCCACTTAGCGCGCGTCGGCGGGCAGGTTGAGCTTTTCGAGACTCGCGACTTGGTGCGCAACCTGTGCGCGCTCTTCCGCCGGAAGTGGGATCAGCCCGCGATCCGACAGGTAGCCGAAATCACCCCACGCAGCATCGCTCGTGAACTCCTGTAGATACTCGCGGATGCCTTGAATCGTGCCGACGTGCGCAGACTTGACGTAGAAGTAGAGCGGCCGGGAGACGGGATAGCGGCCTGCCGCGATCTCGTCGAAGGTAGGCGCCTCACCGTTGATGTTTGCGCCCTGAACCTTGTCGGCGTTCTGCTCCAAGAAGCTGTAGCCGAAGATGCCGAGCTGCGTCGGGTTCGCCTCGAGCTTCTGCACGATGAGGTTGTCGTTCTCGCCCGCCGGGATGAAACCGCCGTCCTCGCGCATCGTCGCGCAGGCCGCGTCATCGTCGAGGGCGGCGACCCACTCGAACGAGTGGCATCCAGGCATCATCGCGAGCTCGACGAACGCATCGCGCGTGCCGGAGGTAGGTGGCGGGCCGAGCACCTCGATACGCACGCTCGGCAATGTCGGGTCGATGTCCGACCAGCGTTGGTATGGATTGGGCACGAGCTTCTGCGCCCCCGAGGGATCCGGCACGTTCTTTGCGAGCGCGAGATAGACTTCGCGCAACGTCAAGTCGAGGTGCGGTGAGGACTTCGCGTTGGCAATGACTATCCCGTCGTAGCCGATCTTGACCTCGACGATATCGGTCACGCCGTTGCCGGCGCACTGCTCGACCTCGGAACGCGTAATCCGCCTCGACGCGTTCGTGATATCGGGGTGCTCGACGCCGACGCCCGCGCAGAAGAAGCGGAATCCGCCTCCCGTGCCCGTGGACTCGACTTTCGGCGTCTTGAAATGGGTTGCGCGCCCGAACTGCTCGGCGACGACGATCGCGAACGGATAGACCGTCGATGATCCGACGATGCTGATATAGTCGCGAACCGCCTGCGCGGAGGTTTCCACGCCGGCTCCGCAAGCCGCCAAGAGGATGACGACGTTGGACAACGCGGCCGTTCGCGTGGAGCGGCCGAAGGGGTGCACCTGCATGTAACCTCCGGTGGTAGCCGCGGAAATGCTAGGTCGGGAATGTTAAGGAATTATTTCAAGCCGGTTGCCTCCCGGCGCTCGAGAGTGCCCCGCGCGGTTGGGATAAAATAAGCAAAACAGCAAGTTAAGCCACTTCGCGCATGGATATCGTCGATCTCGCCCGTGACCTCGTCCGCCGCCGCTCGGTGACCCCCGACGACGCAGGCTGTCAATCGTTGATCGCGAAGCTCCTCGCGACGGCCGGCTTTACCGTCGAGCACCTGCGCTTTGCCGACGTCGACAATCTCTGGGCGCGGCACGGGAACGGCGCTCCGACTCTCGTGCTCGCGGGGCATACCGACGTCGTGCCGACCGGCCCCGCCGAGCAATGGAGCGTGGACCCGTTTGCGGCCACCCTCGTCGACGGGCGCCTCATCGGTCGCGGCGCGGCCGACATGAAAGGCAGTCTCGCAGCGATGATCGGCGCGGCGACGCGTTTCGTGCGCGCCCATCCGCGCCACGCCGGATCGATCGCGATGCTGCTCACGAGCGACGAGGAAGGCGCCGCCGATAACGGCACGCTCAAAGTCATGGAAGCGCTCGCGGCGCGCGGCGAGCGTTTCGAGTACTGCGTCGTCGGCGAGCCTTCGAGCGATGACGTATTAGGCGATACGGTTCGAATCGGTCGGCGCGGAAGTCTTTCGGGAATCATGACCATTCGCGGCGCGCAAGGGCACGTCGCGTACCCGCTGCCGGCCGAGAATCCGATGCACGCGCTCGCGCGGTTCGTCACGGCGATGACGAGCTCACCGATCGACCGAGGCAACGCCCGCTTTCCGCCGACGACGTTCCAGATGGTCCACGTGCATTCCGATGCGAACGCGCCGAACGTCGTGCCCGGCGAGCTCAACTGCCGCTTCAATCTGCGCTTCTCGACGGAGTGGACGCACAAGACCCTCATGCAATTCGTCGAGAGCACACTGCGCCGCCTCGAGATCGATTACGAGCTCAAGTGGAAGGTCGCCGGCGAGCCGTTCTTGACGAGCGCGGGTCCGCTGACCGAGGCCGTCTGCCGTGCGGTCCGCGAGGAAACGGGCATCGACACCGAGCTATCGACGAGCGGCGGCACCTCCGACGGGCGATTCATCGCGCCGTACGGGGCAGCCGTCGTCGAGGTCGGACCGATCAATCGCACCATTCACAAGGTCAACGAAGAAGTGCTCGTCGACGACCTGTTGCGTCTCGAGAAAATCTACTTCCGAATCGCCGAGCTCTTGCTCACCGAGTGACACGCGTCCAATTCGCGACCACGACGAGGCCGCCGAGCAGCACGAACCAAATGAGCACCCACGCGGGCATGCTCAACCCTAAGAACACCCAGTTGATCTCGGCGCACTCGCCCGAGCCCCAGAGCACCTTGCGTACGACCTCGGTCCAAGGAAACACGTCGATCAAATAATCGAGGCCCGGCGTGCATTCGGGAACGCGGTCGGGGGGCAGATTCTGCACGTAGACGTGGCGGCCGGCGATTCCGGCTCCGCTGCCGGCGACGACGCCGCCGAGCACGGCATAAATTCGCGCCAGTGCCCCCGGCGGGGCATGCAGCGCCGCGATCGCGAACACGCTGCCGAGCGCGACCATCGCGACGCGTTGAAACATGCAGAGCGGGCACGGCTCGAGGCCCTGGACGTGCTCCGCGAACAACGCGTAGCCCATGAGCCCCGCGGCGATCGCGAAGCCGGCGAAATTCAGCCAGCGGCGTTGCCGGCGCGTGGCAATCACGCGCCCGCTTCCTCCCGCTGCACGCCCTTGCGAACCTCGGCCTCGATGCTGTCGAGGCCCATGTAGCGCAGGTCCTTGCCGTGCACCATGAAAATCACGTACTCGCAGATGTTCTTGGCATGATCGCCGATGCGCTCGAGCGCGCGCGCCATCCAGGTCGTATCCATGACGCGCGAGATCGTGCGCGGGTCTTCCATCATGAACGTGATGCCTTGGCGGTAGATGCTCTCGTACTCCTCATCGACGGTATCGTCGGCTTTGACGACGTCGAGCGCCGCTTTCGAATCGAGGCGTGCAAAAGCATCGAGCGTGCGATGCACCATGTTCTTGACGTGGCGTGCGAGATTGCGAACTTCGCGGTAATTCGTCGACGGCCGCTCGACTCCCGCGAGGCGCGCGGCCAAGACACCGATTTTCTCGGCCTCGTCGCCGATGCGCTCGAGATCGGTGATCGTCTTTATGATCGCGATGATGAGGCGCAGATCGCCCGCGGTCGGCGCGCGCGTCGCGAGGATGCGGCTGCACTCCTCGTCGATGGACACCTCCATGCGATTGACCTTGATGTCGTCCTCCTTGACCTTGAGGCCGAGCTCGCTATTGCCGTCAGTCAGCGCCTTGACGGCGCGGTCGAACTGCTCCTCGACGAGACCACCCATCGCGAGCACGGAGTTGCGCACGTGCTCGAGGTCTTCATTGAAGCGCCGTGAAATATGCTGACCGAGTTCTCCGACTTCCATGAGCTCACCCCGACTTTACGTTCGGTGCGGGCCGATTATACGCCGCCTTGCTCGCGCCCCCGCGGTATACGAGGCGCGCCGGAGAGAAGTGGCAAGCGAACGTGCTGCCCTGGCCTTCGTGGCTTTGAATCGTCAAAGTCCCGTTATGCCTTTGCAACGCGTGTTTAACGATCGCGAGCCCCAAGCCCGTGCCTCCGGTCGCCCGGGAACGGCCCGGATCGACACGATAGAACCGCTCCGTGATCCGCGGAATCAGCTCGGCAGGAATGCCGATGCCGGTGTCGCGCACGGTGAATACGCCGCCGGCATCGTCGGTTCCCCAGCTCACGTCGACGCTGCCGGTCGGCGGCGTGAAGCGCACGGCGTTGTGGATCACGTTGTAGAAGATCGAGTGCAGCTCCGACTCGCTGCCGAGCAGCGCCGCGTCGGACTCGATTCGTAACGTCAGCTTCGGCCGCTCTGCACGCGCCTCGAGCTCGCGGACGATGCCGCGCAGCATGTCGGCAACGTCGACGAAGTCGTATTTGGCTTTCGAGGTCTCCGACTCGAGCCGCGTAAGCTCGATGAGGTCACGGAGAATCTGCGTCATGCGGTTCGCCTGGCGCAGCATCTCGCGGATCGGCTCGCGCCAACTCTCGGGCGGATCGTCGGCTTCGGCGAGCGCATCGAGATAGCCGCTGATGACCGTGAGCGGCGATCGCAGCTCGTGCGACGCATTCGCGACGAAATCGCGGCGCGTCCGCTCGAGGTGTCGCTCGTGAGTCACGTCACGAACGATCGCGAGCTGATGCTCTCTTCCGTACGGGATCAACTGCACCAATAGAAACCCGAGCTCGGCCGTCGGGGACGGAATCGTGATGCTCCTGCCCGCCGGATCCTCGAGGTATTGAACGAAGTCCGGATGGCGAATGAAGTTGTCGATGCGATTGCCGATGTCGCGCGCCGGGTCGAGACCGAGCAGACGCGTCGCGGCCGTATTGAACCAGAGGATTTCCTTCTCGGGATTCAAAATGATGCCGGCATCGCTGAGCGCGCCCGTGCTCTCGCTGACCTCGCGGAGCAATCGATGGTAACGAAGCTTGCGATTGCGCGACTTGGCCCTGATCTTGTCGATGCCCGCAACGAGCTCGGGCCAGAGGCCGCGAGTCCCGAACGTCCGGAGCCCTGGGGCCCCCGAGATCACGCGATCGAGCAGATAGACATTGCGCAACATATAGGCAACGTATGCCGCGAGCGCCCCGGCAAGCCACCACGCCGGCCCGCCGGCGATGAGCCCGAGCAGCAGCGCCCCTAGCAGCCAACCGGCGAGCGCAAGCAGATGCGATGCCCAGTGATTTCGCAATGTCAGTCCGTGAGCGGCGAAAACCGGTAGCCCGATCCGCGCACGGTGCGAATGAGCTTGTCTTGACCGTGAGGCGCGAGCGCGACGCGAAGTCTGCGGATGTGGACGTCGACCGTACGCTCTTCGACGTAGACGTTGCCGCCCCAAACACGGTCGAGAAGCTGCGCGCGGCTGTAAACGCGATCGGGGTGCAGCATGAAGAACTCGAGGAGCCGATACTCGGTCGGTCCGAGCGCGATCTCGGCTTTCCCGACCGTGACTTGATGGCTCGCCGTATCGAGCTTGAGCTCTCCGGCCTCGACGATCTCGCCTTCGCGTGCGGCCGTGCGCCGCAACGCCGCACGAATGCGAGCTAGGAGCTCACGCGGCGAGAACGGTTTGACGATGTAGTCGTCTGCGCCGCCATCGAGACCCGTGACGCGGTCGTCCTCTTCGGTGCGCGCCGTGACCATGATGATCGGAATCTCGCGAGTTTCGGGGTCGCGTTTCAATTGGCGAGTGAGCTCGAGGCCGCTGATGTCGGGCAGCATCCAATCCATGAGGACGACGTCCGGATAACTATCGGCGATCGCGGCGCGCGCCTCGCGCCCGTCGGCCGCGGGCAGCACGGTGTAACCGGCCCGGCCGAGATTGAACGCGAGCATCTCGCGAATCGCCCGCTCGTCCTCGACGACGAGAATTCTCTTTTGGCTCATCGACATGGCCTCACGCTGAATAGGCCATTACAGGCTGCCATTATTACAGTTTCGTTAAGCTCTAATCACGGTCGGCGCGCCGCCAGGCCGAATCGTCGCGCAAATACGTAGGCAACGCCTTGGTTGCCGCCACGGCGCGTCCCGCGGCGAGCTCGCGATCTGCGAGCCGCAAAAGATCGCGCGCCCGCGCCGCGATATCGGCGCGGACGGCATCGGCCTGCCGCGCGACGCCGGCGAGGGCGCTCGCGTACGCCGCGAATCCGCCGCCGAGCGCCGTCCAGTGACGCCACTCGGGAGCAGTTACTTGATCGGGTGCCGCCACGCGCTCGGAGCCCCGGACACGGACCAGCCCCTGCTCGACTTCGAACGAGCCGGAGTAGACCTCGCCCATGCGCGCGTCGATGCAGACGAGCGACCGTTCGACGCCGTTGGCGTCGAACGCATGCTGCGCGACGGCCGCGAGACTCGAGATGCCGACGACGGGCTTGCGGGTCGCGAGCGCGAGCCCCTGCGCGATCGCCGTCGCGATTCGCAACCCCGTGAACAACCCCGGTCCGCGCCCGAAGACGATCCCATCGACCTGCGCGAGCGTGACGTCGGCCGCGTGGAGCAGCTCCGCGACGAGCGGCAGCAACTGGTCGGCCTGGTCGCGCGGCGACGCGATGGAGCGCTCGTGAATCGTCGGTCCGAGGCGCAGCGCGAGCGAGCCGACGGCCCCCGATGTCTCGATCGCGAGCAGTGTAGTCACGGTGAGCCTTCAGAAGAGCCGCGACTGAAGTCGTTCCCACATGAGAGGTCGCTCCCACACGAGCCGTCGCTCCCCCGCAACGTGAGCGCGTACTCATGCGCTTCCTCCGGGGACTCGAGCTCCGGCATCGGCGGCAGGCTCGACAGGAACAAGCGGCCGTAGGGGCGGGTTCGTAGACGCGGATCGCCGAGCACGATGAGCCCGCGGTCCGTGAAATCCCGAATCAGGCGGCCGACGCCCTGCTTGAGCGCAAGTACGGCCTGCGGCAGCTGGAACTCCACGAACGCATCCCCGCCCACGCGGCGAATCGCGGCCACGCGCGCCTGCACGAGCGGATCGTCGGGCGCGGCGAACGGCAGTTTGTCGATGACGACGAGACGCAGCGCTTGGCCCCGCACATCGACGCCCTGCCAAAAGCTGCCGGTGCCCAAGAGCACGGCGTTGCCCGCGGCACGAAACGTCTCGAGCAACTGACTGCGTGCCCCGGCGCCTTGCACGAGCACGGGTCCCGGCGCCGCTCGCGAAGCAAGCCAGGCCTCGGCCGCGCGCAGCGCGCGATAGCTCGTGAAGAGCAGAAACGCTCCACCCCCCGTTGCCTCGACGAGCGGCCAAACGTGCTCCATGAGCGCCTGGACGTGCTCGGCCTCGCGGGGCTCGGGCAGACCTTGCGGCACGTATAGCCGCGCGTTGCGCGCATAGTCGAACGGGCTCGGCAGTATCCCGGTAATCTCCGCGTGCACGCCGACGCGCGAGAGAAAATGGCCGAAATCCGCGCCGACCGCGAGCGTCGCCGACGTGAACACCCACGTGCCGCCCTGCGCCTCGATCCGCTCGGCGAGCGTCGCACCGATGTCGAGCGGCGTCCAATGCGCGCCGAATCCGCCGTCGCCGAAGTCGAGCCAACGCAACCCGTCATCGTCGTCCACCGTAGCGAGCGTCTCGAGCCGCGCGGCCGCATCGGCGCTGCGCTCGCGGCAGCGCTCGAGAGCCGGCACGCTCTCGCGGAACGGCTCGAGACCCTCGGTGAGGCCGCGCAGGGCCGCCGATAGGCTCCGCAGCGCATCTTGGAACTCGCTCGCGGCGGCGGCCCACGGCACGCGTCCCGCGTTCCCCGGCCCACGAAGGCGGGCATCCACGAGCGCGCGGCTCGCGGCGCCGACGATCGGCTCGAGCGCGTCGCCCGCGTGCGCGGCGCGCGCCTCGAGGAGCGTGTCGCGGAGCAAGAGCTCGAGCTGACGACTCGTCACCGAGATCCCGAAGAACTGCTGCGCGATGTCGGGTAGCTGATGCGCCTCGTCGACGATGACCGTGTCCGCGCCCGGCAAGAGCTCGGCGAAGCCCGTCTCTTTGAGAGCGAGATCGGCGAGCAACAGATGGTGGTTGACGATGACGACGTCGGCCTCTTGCGCGCGGCGCCGGGCCTGCGCGACGAAGCAGCGGTCGATATGCGCGCATTGGCTGCCGAGGCAGTTCTCTGTCGTCGAGGTCACGCTGTTGCGCAACGCATGCTCTTCGCCGAGGTCGTCGAGCTCGGTGAGATCACCGCTCGCGCTCACGCGGCCCCAGTCCGCGAGTCCTTGAAGCGCGGCGCGCGAGGCGCGGCTCTCGCGCCCGTCGGCGCGCGCCGTCTCGAGCCGATGCCAGCACAGGTAGTTGTTGCGCCCCTTGAGCAACGCAACCTCGACCGGGCGGCCGAGCGCTGCACCGAGCGCCGGCAAATCGCGCGCGAAGAGCTGGTCTTGGAGCGTGCGCGTGCCCGTCGAGATGATCGCGCGGCGGCCCGACAAGAGCACGGGGACGAGGTATGCGAACGTCTTGCCGATGCCCGTGCCGGCCTCGAGCACGGCGTGCGAGCCGGTCGCAATCGCGCGCCAAACGAGCTCGGCCATCTCCTGCTGCGCATCGCGGAAGCTGAAGCTCGGCAACTCCTTGGACAACGTGCCATGCGGGCCGAAGACTTCAGCGAGCGTCGACATAATGTAATGATAGTAGGCGCCGTCGCCGCTGTCGTACGTTATAATCCCGATAAACTTCAAGAAGTTCGGGCTTTTGATGCTCACGCGATCGAAACCCCTCAGTGCCTGGGTTACTGAGGTTGCTGGCCTTACACAAGCAAAACACGTCCATTGGTGCACCGGGGACGAAGAAGAATACGGCTCGCTCGTGCGGCAAATGCTCGGCGACGGCACGCTGCTCGAGCTCAACGCGGACCGATATCCCAACTGCTACTTACACCGATCCGATCCACAAGACGTCGCGCGCGTCGAGCATCTCACGTTCGTTTGCACGACAGCGAAAGACGACGCGGGTCCCAACAACAACTGGCTCGCTCCGGCCGACGCCAAGAAGCGAATGACGGACCTCTTCCGCGGCTCGATGCGCGACCGCACCATGTACGTGATCCCGTACTGCATGGGGCCGCTCGACTCGCCTTACTCGCGCTGCGGCGTCGAGATCACGGACAGCCCCTATGTCGTCGCCAACATGTACTTGATGACGCGAATCGGCAAGCCCGCGCTCGAGCGGATCGAGCGCGACGGCACCTTCGTCAAAGGTCTGCACTCGACGGGCGAGCTCGATCCGGAGAAGCGCTTCATCATGCACTTCCCCGAAGAGCTCACGATCATGAGCTACGGCTCGGGCTACGGCGGCAACGCGCTGCTCGGCAAGAAATGTCACGCGCTGCGCATAGCGAGCTACCAGGCGCGCACCGAAGGTTGGCTCGCCGAGCACATGTTGATCTTGGGCGTCGAGAGCCCGGCCGGCGAGAAGCACTATCTTGCGGCCGCCTTCCCGTCCGCGTGCGGCAAAACGAACCTCGCAATGCTGATTCCGCCGGAGAGCCATAAGGGCTGGAAGGTTTGGACGCTCGGCGACGACATCGCGTGGCTCCATCTCGACGCCGAAGGACGCATGCGCGCAATCAATCCGGAAGCGGGCTATTTCGGCGTCGTCCCGGGAACGAACCGCAAGACCAATCGCAATGCCTACGACATGATTCGGTCGAACACGGTGTTCACGAACGTCGCGATCACTGCCGACAATGAGCCTTGGTGGGAAGACAAAGGCGAGGGCGAGCCCGCGATCGATTGGCGCGGTCGCCCCTACAAGCGCGGCGACGGCCCGGCTGCGCACCCGAACTCGCGTTTCACGGTCTCGGCCAAGCAGAACCCGAGCTACTCGAAGCTCGCCGAAGCACCGGACGGCGTTCCGCTCTCGGCGTTGATCTTCGGCGGCCGACGACGCGAGCTCGCGCCTCTCGTTTATCAGGCCAAGAGCTGGGCCCACGGCGTGCTCGTCGCCGCGAGCGTCGCTTCGGAAACGACGGCCGCTGCGACGGGGCAGGTCGGCGTCGTGCGCCGCGACCCGATGGCCATGAAGCCGTTTTGCGGGTACAACTTCGCCGACTACTGGGCGCATTGGTTGTCGTTCGCGGACCGCTCGAAGAAGTTGCCCGGAGTCTTCCACGTCAATTGGTTTCGCCGCGACAGCGCGGGCAAGTTCTTATGGCCCGGCTACGGCGAGAACCTCCGCGTGTTGCGTTGGATCATCGAGCGGTGCGCGGGCCGAGCCGGTGCCGTCGAGACGCCGATCGGCCACCTGCCGAAGCCGAGCGATATCGATACGCGCGGCCTCGACGTCTCGAGCGCGACGCTCGAGCAGTTGCTCGCAGTGGACAGCGCGCAATGGCGCGCCGAGATGGCCGACCTCGGCCAGTTTTTCGCGGGCTTCGGCAAGCGCCTACCCCCGCGCCTCGCCGCCGAGCAGCAGAAGGTACTCGCCGCCCTGTCGTAGGCGCTCGTGGGAGCGGCTTCAGCCGAGATCTTCGTTATTCCTCTATGACGTAATGGATCGCGAGCGGCGTGTTCGGCTGCGCGACCTTGCCGAGGCCGATGACCCCGGTGCCGCTCAAGAGCGTGTTGTCGCGCCGCACGAATATCTCTTCGCCCTCGCTCGTCTGCACGAACGTGCCGTTCGTGCTCTCGTCGATGAGCGTGAAACGGTCGCGGCTCGCTTCGACGCGCGCGTGCAGCCGCGAGATTAGATTGCCTTTCACGACAATGTCGTTGTCCTCGGCGCGCCCGAGCGTGACGCTCTTGCGGCCCTCGCCGACCGTGACTTCCTGTCCTTGACAGCGCAGGCTCAACCGCCGCCCGCGCTTGCTCTTGTTGCTGCTCCATGGAACCGTCGGCAGCATGCTCGTGGCTTCCCCCTCGGGCTGCCAAAGCACCTCGAAGAGCACCACCTCGTCGGCTTTACCGCGGACGGTCGCGACATCGATTTGGCGCGCGACGTGCTGCCACTCGGGCGATAGCCGTTCCACGGTCGACATCGTCGTAATGATCTGTTTGGCCTTGGCCTGGCTCGTCATTCGATTGGCCGTGTGCACGGCCGAGCCGAAGATATCGCGCTGTTCTTGCACGACGGGGCCGAAATGACAGCCGATGCGGATCGCGACACGGCCGTTGTCGTGGACGAGCGCCGAGTCCGAGGAGATCTTTTCCTGCATGCGCTTCGCGGCGCTCATCGCCTCGTCGGCCGTGGGAAACGTGGCCATGACCTCGTCGCCCATGGTCTTGATGACGCTGCCATGATGGGTCTCCGTTGCCTCGCGCATGATCTCGAGGCAGCGGCCGACCATCTCGCGGGCCTTCACGTCGCCAAGTTGCTCATAGAGCTGCGTGCTGCCCACCACGTCGGCGAACAGGATCGCAACCTCGACCTCTTTTCCCATGGCGTCCTTAGAGTGAGTGCGGAACCTTCGGAGCCGCAAGCGATTATACGCGGAGCGGCCTTTGCGGGAGCGGCTTTAGCCGCGATTCCTCGGAAGAGTCGCGACTGAAGTCGCTCCCAGGAAATACTGCATCTATTTCTCAGCGACGATATAGCTGACCCAAGCGGCGTCGGGCTCACCGGTGGCCGACTCCGTGAATTCGTCGTTTCCTTCACCGTCCTCGCCGGTGCCTTCCCAATAAACGCGCACCTTCACGAATCCGGCTTCGAGCAGCAGCTCGCGGATCTCTGGCAGCGACCACATCCGCCATTCGTAAGTGAAGGCCCGCTTGAGCTTCGACCCGTCTGGAAAATGAAAGTGGATGTGGCAAGTAATGTGGTTCGTGACCGGCTCATAGTCGGCCTGGTCCCAAACGTACGTGAATCCATCACACTTCGTTCTCTCTTTCTGCACGCTGATCGATTCCGGGCCGCCGAACGCATCGAGGCACAGAATGCCGTCCGCATTGAGCGCAGAATGTGCGTGCGCAAAGTAGCCGCGAAGCTCATCGCGAGTTTCGAACAAGAAATAGCTGAAGTTGAATGCACCAATGATATCGACTCTGTCCGACTCGACCGTCCGCACGTCGCTTTCGAGAAGCTTTACGCGTGCCCGCTCCTTCTCCGCGAGCCGCGCGACGCGATGCCTGCGTCCCCAGTCGAGGACGGCGGGATCGTGGTCGACGCCGATCGCGAATCCGCGCGGGGTCCTTCGCACCCATTCGCAGCACGCACTGGCCGTGCCGCAAAAGTCTTCGCGGAAGCTGTGCGCCTCCCGCCCGCGCAAAGCGCGAAAGGTGGCGTGCAGGAATTCGACATCCGCGTCGACGGATTGGACGGCTTCTTCATAGAGCTCGTGCACGTCCGCGCGCGCGGCCAACGTTTTGAGCTCGGCTGCCTCGCTCATATCGTTTGGAATGCCGGCGCCGCGAACGGCGCGAGCTCCGCGGCGCGCGCGCGGCCGGCATCGGTATTCGCGCGAATCAATGCCCGCAGCGCATCGAGCCCGGCGGTCCCGTTCGGCAACTCGCCGAGCGCGCGCCGCCATTTCCGCCCGCCACGTTCGCCGGCGTAGATCCCTAGCAAGTGCCGCGTCATGGCTTTGAGAGGCGTGCCGGCACGGAGCTCCGCACCGACGTGGCGGCAATAATCACGCAGCGCTGCGGCGCGACGCGAGTCAGTCGCGGCTGAAGCCGCTCCCGCGCGAGACTCGAAAAGAACGCGGTCGCTCGCCGCGAGCAGCATCGGCTCGTGATAGGCGGTGCGGCCGAGCATGACGCCGTCCACCTGTGCGAGCTCGGCCTGCACCGTCTCGACGTCTCTGAGTCCGCCGTTGATGACGATCTCGGTCTCGGGGAAGTCGCGCTTGAGCCGATGAACGCGCCCGTAGTCGAGCGGCGGCACCTCGCGGTTCTGCTTCGGACTCAAGCCGCTGAGCCACGCCTTGCGCGCATGGACGATCAACGTGCTGCATCCGGCGGCGATGACGGCCGCTGCGAAGCGGTGCAGAAAATCGTAGCTGTCGTCATGATCGACGCCGAGCCGTGTCTTCACCGTGACGGGGATCGCGACGGCGGCGCGCATCGCGGCGACGCAGTCCGCGACGCGCGCGGGCGCACGCATGAGCGCAGCGCCGAAGCACGCGGCCTGGACTCGATCGCTGGGGCAGCCGGCGTTGAGGTTGATCTCGTCGTATCCTTCATCCGCGCCGATGCGCGCAGCGGCTGCGAGCTCCTTGGGATTCGCGCCGCCGAGCTGCAGCGCCACCGGGTGCTCGCGGACGTCGAATTGCAGCAACCGCGCGCGGTCGCCGGAGACGACGGCCCGCGCTGTCAGCATCTCCGTATACAGGCGCGCATGCGGGGCGAGCAGGCGCAACAGAAGTCGGCAGTGCCGATCCGTGCGATCCATCATCGGCGCCACGCAAAGGCGATGCTCGACGAACGCTTGAGACATAGGGACGGTCGCAGACTTCAAAACGCAATGATACCGGACTATGCCCGCACGCGCTTCGCGCGCGCTTTGACTGGGAGCTCCGCGATCGGCTGCGGCACTGCGACGAAGAAGCCTTGCGCGAACGTGATGCCGATCTCGCCGAGGCGCATGAACACCTCGCGGCTCTCGACGCGCTCGGCGATCGTACGAATGTCGAACGCCCGCGCCATCCGCGCGATCGCGTCGACGACGCTTTCGTCGGCGCGATCCTTGTTGACGTTGCGGATGAACTGCCCGTCGATCTTCACGTAATCGACGGGCAGGTGCTTGAGATAGGTCAGCGACGAGAGCCCAGTGCCGAAGTCATCGAGCGAGAAACGGCACCCCTGCTCGCGCAGCGCCTGCATGAAGCCGACGACGGTCCCGAGGTTCGAGATCGCCGCCGTCTCCGTGATCTCGAAGCACAAGGCTCCCTCGGTGAGGTGCAGGGCGCTGAGCTCGCTCAGCAAGAACTCGAGGAATCGCGCGTCGTTGAGGCTCGTGCCCGAGAGGTTGACCGCGAGCGTATACGGCTCGACGCCGTCTTGCTCGCGATAGACGAGCCCTTCGAGCACCTCATGGACGACCCATCGGTCCAGACTCGGCATGAGGTTGTAGCGTTCCGCGGCGGGGATGAAAGAGCTCGGCATCACGAGCTCGCCACGCTCATCGCGCATGCGCAGCAATAGCTCGAAGTGCGGGTACTCCCTCGACCCCGGCGCGATCGGCGCAATCGGCACTATCGGCTGGTAGTAGAGCTCGAAGCGCTCCTGGTCGCGAGCGCGATTGATGCGCCCGACCCACTGCATCTCCTGATGACGCGCTGCTGCGTCGCCTTCCTCATACACGTGGATTCGGTTGCGGCCGAGGTCTTTGGCGACGTAGCAGGCGACATCCGCGGCGCTCATGAGCGCTGCGACGCTGTCGTTCGCTTTCGCCGGCACGATGCCGATGCTTACGCCGACCTGCATCGCGCCATCGCGCCACGTGAAGCGAAAGCGCGATACGGCCTCGCGCATCTGCTCCGCCACATCGGTCGCATGCGCGACCGGGCAGTCGCGCAACAGAACCGCGAACTCATCGCCGCCGAGGCGCGCGAAAACGTCTTGCGCACGTACGCGCTGCTGCAAGACGTCGGCAAGCTGGCGCAGCAGCAGGTCGCCGGCCGCGTGACCACACGTATCGTTGACGACCTTGAATTGGTCGAGATCCATATAGAGCAGCGTGAACGTCTCGAGGCGACCATGCTCGAGGTCGCGTGAGGCCTGCGACAGCCGTTCCTCGAATTCGCGCCGATTGATGAGGCCCGTCAGCGAATCGTGGCTCGCGTGGTAGGACAGCTTGCGATGGAGCTGGCGCTCTTGGCTCACATCGTGGAAAACCATGACCGCGCCGACGACGTTGCCGAGCCGGTCCTGAATCGGCGCCGCCGAGTCTTGGATTGCGATCGCCGCGCCCTCGTGGCCGATCAAAACGGCGTTGTCGGCGAGCGCCGCGACGCGCCCTTCGCGCAAGCAGCGCGCGACGGGGTTCTCGAGCGGCTCGCCCGTAACCTCGTTTTGCAGATGAACGACCTCACTGATCGGCCTGCCCTGCGCCGCGCGGCGCTCCCAACCGGTGAGCTGCTCGGCGACCGGGTTCAAGTATTCGACGCGCCCCGCGGCATCCGTCGTGACGACGGCGTCGCCGATCGATCGCAGCGTCACCTGCGCACGCTCTTTCTCCTTGAACAACGCCCGTTCCGCAGCTTTGCGCTGCGTGATATCCGTGATCGTGCCTTCGCAGTAGAGAACGTTGCCGGCGTCGTCTTTGACGATGCGCGAGTTCTCTAGGACGACGATCACGCTGCCGTTGTTGCGCCGCAGGCGATACTCGAAATCGCGCACGCGGCCCTGCGCGGCGAGCTCGGCGAGCAAACGCTCGCGCTCGAGCGCGTCGACGCAGAAGTCCGCGAAACTGCGATCGCTGATCTCGTGCACGCCCGTGTAGCCGAGCATCGCGACCAATGCCGGATTCGCCGAAATGATGCGGCCATCCGGGCTGATCTGGAACACTCCATCCACGACGTTCTCGAACAGCGTTCGAAAACGCGCTTCGCTCACCTTGAGCGCCGTCTCGTCCTGTTTGCGGCGGATGGCGATGCCGGCGAGCTGCGTGAGCCGCGCCGCGAGGTCGAGCTCTTCGGTGCGCGGATTGCGTGCGTGCTCGAGGTAGATCGCGAGCGTGCCGTGAATTCGGTCGCCGGCCGTGACGATCGGCGTCGAGCAACAGCTCTGGATATTGCTCGCCGCGGCCTGCGCGCGCAAATCGCGCCACGAAGGATCTTCCGCGATGTTGGTAACGACAATTTGCCGGCGCAATGACGTCGCCACCGCGCAAGCGCCGGACCCCGAGCCTATCGGCAGCTCGGCGAGCGCCTCACGCAAGGGTCCGCTCAGTGCGCCGCAGGCCGCGAGGCGAATCGTTTGCCGTTCCTCGTTCAATAGCATCACGGCCGCACGCACGTCACGTTGCATCTGCTCGGCGAGAACCACGACCGCGTGCAAGGTCCTGTCGAGCGGCGCATTCGCCGCGATGAGCTCGAGGATCTTGCGCTCGCCGAACGCGAAGGTTTCGGCCGTTTTCCGTTGCGTGACGTCGATGATGCTCGCGCGGATGAGCTGGCGCGTCGACGAAGGCAGGCGGATGAGACGGACCTCGCACGGAAACTCGTTGCCCTCGGAGTCGCGGTACAACCATTCGAATACGGGCCGGCCGCCCTTGAGCGCGCGCTCCAAGTAGCCGCGCGCGAGCCCGAACGACGGCAGCCCATCCGCTTGATATTCGGGGCTGATCGCGGCGGGGCCGACCCGCAAAAGCTCCTCGCGCGACATGCGGAACAACCGCGCCGCGTTCTCGTTCGCATCGACGAAGTAGCCGAGGTCGACGTCGTGGACCACGATGGCCTCGGGCGCGTTCTCGACCAGCGCGCGGTAGCGATGCTCGCTCTCGCGCAGCGCCTTTAGGTGCTGATATCGATCCGTGACATCGCGTATGCAAAGCACGAAGCGCTCCTCGCGGTGCTGCGCAACGCGGCTCACGGTCATTTCGGCGCTGAACGTCACGCCGTTCGGACGCAGCGCGTCGACGAGCTCCGGCCCCCAATGAACGCCCGAGTCGTCGGCGGGTCCCGCGTGCGCATCGAGCGCTTTGTCGTCGGTCAACGATGGGATCAGCGCTACGACGTGTGTGCCGCCGAGATTTCCGGGCGGCAGCGCGAAGAGCTGGTAGGCCGCGAGGTTTGCCTCGAGCACGCGGCCGTTGCGATCGACCGTGAGGATCGCATCTTTGACGTTGTCGAGCACCGCTTGGAGCGAGGAACCCGACGCCGCCGACCAATCCGCACGTGCGGCATCTTGAGAAACCGCGCGAACCGGAATCGTTGGATCGACTGCTTCTGTGGGAGCGACTTCAGTCGCGATTTCTGGGTCCGGCGGCCCAACGCTCGCGCCTATGTCGCGCAGCACGCGCACCAAAGCATCGCGGTCGCCGCCTCGGGCCAACGCGTTGCCGATCCGCTGCCTGAGGTGATCCTTCACGAGGCAGCATTACCCGCGGAAACTGGCTGCATAGAGAGCACATAGAGCCTTCGGAGCCCCCGAGTTTAGGAACCGGGCCCTGTTTCTACCGTGAATTGAGCCGCACTATTCGGCCTACTAACGCGCCCAGTCGCGGCTAAAGCCGCTCCCACAGGAGGGAGTACGGCTGAAGCGGCTCCTACAACGCCCGGCGGCCTGAGCCTGCGACCGCGGGCAGCGAATGCACGAGGCCCTGGCCGGCGGGATCGGCTCTGAGCGTCGCGGGGCTCCGCGACTTTTGGGCCGCGAGCCGGATCGGGATGAGCAACGTGCCGACCTCGTGGCCGCCGGAGCTCTCGCCTGCGACGGTCACCGCGAGATCGAGAACATCGAGGGCGAGCGGCGTCACGCTGAACGTCGTCGTGTACACGGCGCCGCTCGCGACGTGGGCGACGCGCTGCACGGTCACGGCCGTGTTGAACGCGAGACTCTCGTCCGCGGTGAACGACACGACGACGTTATCGAGCGCCACAGCCGAGGTTATCGTGACCGCAACCTCGAGCGCGCGTCCCAGCGCGGGTGTCGGCGCGATCTCGTATTTGATTGCGATAGGCCCCGAGGGCTTCCCGCCGATCTCGCGCACAGCGTTCGGCGGAGCCGCGCTCGCGACCGAGACGCAAGCGATCGCGGCTAAAGCCGCTCCCACACGGGCGCTCATGGTTGCTTCGCGGCTCATTGTTGCACCCTCACGTCGAAGCACGTGCGGCCGATCGGCGGAAACTGGGGGTCGTCTTCAGTGTTCGTCCACTCGTAGACCTCGAGCACGTATTCGCCGGGCGTCAGCGTCTGAGAGAACGTTTCCGTGCAGTTCGCGGCCGCGACAGTGCAGTTCTGCAACGGCGGGCCTTCCGAGATGCCGATTTGCCCGGCCCGGTGAAGCACGAGATCGGGGTCCGAGATCTGGTTTGCCGGAATGCTCGTCGCGACCGCCGAAAACGTGTAGCTCGCCGTAGAGCTCGCGTCGAAGCGCAAGTAGCGGCGCGACCCGAGCTTGTTCGTCGCCCCGGTCGCAGTGCCCTCGAACTCGTTCGTGCTGCAGACGTTCACCGTAGAACCGTTGACGGCGATCGGCGTGTAGATCGGCAACACATCCTCGGGGACAGCGCCGTTCGCGTCGTTGGTCTCGGTCGAGCCGTATTCATCGGCGACCGCGGTGATCGATTGGGACGTGACGAGCGCATCGATGAGCGGCCCGCTGCCGGAGTTCGCACCCTTGAGCGCGTTGACGAAGGTGAAGATCGAAGTCGGGCTCACGGCGGTCGCGTGGCCGTTGCGCATGGCGTCATACAGAGCCGAGAAGCCCATGCTCAGCGCGTCGGTGGGTTCGGGCGTGGCATCGACGAGGTCGTAGAGGATCTCTTGCACGGACTGCTCGCTGTACCAGCCGGAGTTAGCCGGAGTCGCTCCCTCCAGATTCATAGAGCCCGCCTGCGCCTGCCCCGGACCCAGCGTATCCCGGTAGAACGCGTCCGCGAGCACGAGACCCGAGAGCGCATTGCTCCAGCCTTCCGAGAACGCGACGCGTAAGTCGAGCTGATCGCCGCGTGTGTGTGGGCCACCGACGTTGTCCGACCGCGAGAATCCGTGCTCGAAGTAGTGGCCCCACTCGTGCACGATCACGTGGCGGTCGTATTCCTCGGTATCGACGTTGGCGGCGCCGAGCAGAAATATCCCGCCGAGACCCGGCGAGTAGAAGCTCGTGACGATCTCGCCCGTCGCCGGGTTCGGCCCCCCGCCGGCGCCGGCCACGGGTCGGTTGTTCGTGCTCCAATGCAAACGCAACGGCGGGAACGTCGCGGTCGCATCCGCCGCGAGCACTGTCTGTGCAGCGGTGTATACCGTATCGAGAATCGCGAATGGCGCAGCTGCGCGCGGACCCGTATAGCTCAAGCCGCCCCAACCCGATGCGGCATGGACGTTCTGTGTGCTCCCGGCCGTCGCCGTCCCCGTGTTGAACGTCGGTCCGTCGAGCGCATAGAGCACATTGCCGTTCACGTTGTCGACGACGCGGAAATCGAAGCTCGGCGAGCCTGACTGCACGAGCTCGGCCTTGACGCGAACGAACGCCGACATGTTCGGTGCGACGTTGACGGAATAGGCGCCGTTCGCGTCCGTCCGTGTCGTTGCGAGCACCGTTGCGCCCGAGAGGATCTCGACCGTGGCGCCGCGGATCGGGCGCGCTTGCGTGCCGTTGTAATCGAGCCCTTGGGCGGTCGCGGGCACGAAATCGAACGTCGCCGTGCCGCTCACGGTCCCGGTCGGCGGCGGCGGCCCGCCGCCTCCACCCCCGCCTCCGCCTCCGTCGTCGTCGCCGCCACAGGCGCTCAACGCGAGCCCGAGGGCAGCAATCCCGACCCACCGCATCCCTGCACCCGTCACGCGCCGCTCACTCCCGAGATCGACCTGCCGCGGATAGTAGCCTGGGCGGCTCTGTCGGGGTAGGACGGGGTTCAAATGCCCGTCGCGGCCAAGGCCGCTCCCACCCGACCGATTGCAAGCTGCAGCCATCCCCCAAAATGCGAACCGTTTCCAGGTCCGACAACGGGGACCTGGTAAACTCGATCGGCCCGATTATGTCACTTTAGAAACCATGGCCGACACAGCGATACTCGTGACCGGCGGCGCCGGCTACATCGGCTCCCACGTGGTCCGCAAGCTCGGCGAAGCCGGGGAGCGCGTCGTCGTGCTCGACGATTTGTCGACGGGATTCAAGCAGGCCGTGCTCCACGGAACGCTCGTCGTCGGCAACACCGGCGACGCCGACTGCCTCGCAAAGCTCTTCGCAAAGCATGACGTCGACACGGTCATGCACTTCGCGGCACACACGGTCGTGCCCGAGTCGGTCGCCGATCCGCTCAAGTATTACCGCAACAACACGGCCGCGAGCCGAACGCTGCTCGAGTGGTCGTTGCGGGCGGGTGTTGCGCAGTTCGTGTTCTCCTCGAGCGCGGCCGTCTATGGAATTCCACCGAGCGGGGTCGCCGCCGAATCGAGCCCGACGCAACCGATTAATCCGTACGGGCAGTCGAAGCTCATGACGGAGATCATGCTCCGCGACGTTGCTGCTGCGACGAAGCTCCGTTACGTCACGCTGCGGTACTTCAACGTCGCCGGCTCCGACCCCGGCGGACGCATCGGGCAATCGACGCC
>DATBLZ010000069.1:0-45820 GCA_036555065.1 Gammaproteobacteria bacterium | reverse complement strand
GCCCAGAGCGCGCGCCTGAGCGCCGTCGTGACCGTGCGGCGCTTGCGGCCGACGTCGAGCGGCGTGCCGTCCTCGTCCTCGACGATCGTGATCAAGCTCCCGTCGCACGTGAGCCGCCTGACAGTTTCTATCGGCAAGTCGGACCGGCCGAGCCCTCCCTGGAGGGATGCCCCTCCCCCGAGAGCTGCCCCTCGAGGGAGGGCTGAGTTATCCACAGACATCCCTCCACGGAGGGCTGAAGCATCGGTGTGGATGACGACTTGATGATGATCGGCGGCCGAGCAGGGTTTGCCGTCACCCATGCCGGTGCCGCCGCCGTTCGCGCCGGAGAGATACGCCTTCGCCAGCGCGACGAGCGCATCGGCTTGTTGGGCGCGCCAGCCGTTGGCCATGGGCGCAGTCGCCGCGGGGCCGGAGGCGCCGTCCGCCGCATCGCGCACGCCCTCCACGAGACCCTCGCCCTCCACGGAGGGCTGCCCCTCCACGGAGGGCTCCTTCCCTCCTGCGAACTCGATGCCGAGCGCCGAGTCACCGTTCTCCGCCGCGTGGCTTAGCGCCTGCGCGATCACCTCGCCCTGCTCAATCGGCACCTCGACGCTGATCCGGATCAGCCCGCGGGCTTCGTCGCGAAGGAGCGTCAGCGACCGCCGCTCCCACGCGCGCCACGCGCCGACCGAGGACTGAGGCTCAACGTTGCGAATCTGCCGGCACCGCTCCTCGACCTGCGGCGCGGTGGCACGCAGCGCATAGTCGAGCAACGCGTCCTCATCATGCATCGCCGTAACGCGCGTGAGCGCCCGGACCTTCGAGTACGACAACCGCCCGTCCGCGAATGCTGCGGAGATCGCCGACAACCCACGCAGCGCCTGCGCCGTGCGTACCTTCTCGCGCGCCGCGGACAGCGACAGCCCGCATCTCCACGCGAGCCATTCGGCGCAATTGCGTAGGCCCCACTTCGCCCAGCCGAAGCGATCGTCGAACTCGCGGACCAGCACGAGCAACCGGTACGTCTCGGCATTCATCTGCCGCGCGAGCGCGCAGATCTCCTCATCGAGGTCATCGATGGAGCGGCGGTCGGCCGAGGCGGTGTCGGCCGACGGAAGGTCGGCCGCAGGATGGGGCGAACGGGTAGGCATGGAAGGTCTCCTCGGGGGGCGTGGGTATACTGGTATTATATCCAGCTACCGAGGAGTTTTCCATTGAATATTAAGGTATTAGCACCAGTTTCACGGCTGGTGTTCCGGCCCATCAACGCCCCTGTAAAGCGCGTGTAAACACGCCCCTCGAGCTTTTACCGTTTCGCGCCTGGAGTGCCTGGACTGCCACGTGCAGCATTTCGCCCACGTTCAACCGAACTGGAGACGACCATGCTCAAAGGCAACACCCCGATTCGCGTCGCGGCACTCGCCGCGCTTTGTGCGGCCTCTTTCAATGCTGCCGCCGATTCTATCGTGCCCGACGCCCCGCGCCGCGACGTCGACCTCGTCATCGCGCTCGACGTCAGCGGCTCGATGGAGGGGCTGATCGAATCCGCGAAGCAGCGGCTCTGGGACATCACGAACGAGCTCGCGCAAGCGCGCCCGGTCCCCGAGCTCCGCGTCGCGATCCTGAGCTACGGCAACCCGAGCTACGGCGAGCAATCGGGATACGTCCGCGTCGACCTGCCGTTCACGGCCGATCTCGACGCCGTCAACGCGACGCTCTTCGCGTTCCAGACCAATGGCGGCGATGAATTCGTCGCGCGCGCGATCCAAACGTCGCTCGACACGTTGCAATGGAGCCAAGATCCGGATGCTCTGCAGATCGTCTTCGTCGCCGGCAATGAATCCGCGGAACAAGATCCGCACGTATCTGTCGAGCAGGCGACCGGTCAAGCCGCACGCCGCGGCATCATCGTGAACGCGATCTACTGCGGCTCGGACAACGACGGTGAGGCGCAAGGCTGGCGGCGCGTCGCCCTCAACACCAACGGCAAGTACGCGAGCATCGACCAAAACGCGGCCGCGGTCGCAAGTATCGAGACGCCCTTCGACGCGGAGCTCGCGGCGCTCAACGAGGAGCTCAACGGCACCTATATCGCGTTCGGCGACGGCGGCGAGCGAGGCCGCGCGAATCAGGTCGCCCAGGACGGGAACGCTGCGGCCATGAGCCCGGCCGCGGCCGCGAGCCGTGCCGTCGCGAAGGCCGGCGCGCTCTATCGCTCCGAGTGGGACGTCGTCGATGCGGTTGCGTCCGGCAAGGCCCTTGCGGAGATTCCGGTTGCCGAGCTGCCCGCGGAGATGCAGACGCTCGAGCCCGCGGAACGCGAGGTCTACGTCCGCGAGAAAGCAGAGCGCCGCGAAGAGTTGCAGCATCAGATTGGCGCGCTGGCCACGGAGCGTAGCCAGTACATTGCGGAGCAGACGCGCGAAGGCGCCGAGACGGGTCTCGATACCGCGATCTTGGACGGAATCCGCGAGGTAGCCGAAGCCAAGGGCTTCTCGTTCCCGGGCGAGTAGAATCGTCAGGGTGAGAAAGCTCATCCTGATCGCAGCCGCGGGTGTCCTAGTCGCCATCGCATTCTTGGTCAGCCGCGCGCCGCGGATGGTCGAATCGGTAGCACCTTCCGCCTCGATCGATTCCGCGCGAGCGGTTACCTCTTTGCCGGTCCCGCCCGAGGAGCCGGCCGCGCACGAGTCGCGCGATCGCGATGTCCTCGCGGGTGCGGCTCCACCCGTCGCGAGGATCTCTGCAACCCCGCCGGCCGTTGAGGAGCTCAAATCCCGATACCCGGACACGAGAGGACCTCTCGAATACGTCGAGGGCGCATTCGCTCGAGAGAACCGAGATCCGCAATGGGCGGCGCCGATGGAGGCGCACATTCTCGACGAGATTTCGCAAAAGGCGCTTGGTCTTGAGATCACGCAATTGGACGTGGAGTGTCGAACTACGCTCTGTCGCCTCCAGTTCGTGTTTCCCCAAGAGCTGGCCCGAAAAAACTTCGGGATAGTGCCGATCGGAACCGTTTGGACCGGCGAGCAGCCGATCGCCTTTTTCCTCGAAGTGCTCGACCAATGACAGAGACGCAGCTCGCGGTTTGAAACATAACGTGTCCGCCCGCGAGACGCGTTCCACACTAGGGCCGCACCTCGCCCTGCTACGATGCCGGCATGACCCCCGAGCGATTCGCGAAGCTCCAGCACGCCCTCGACCGGCGTCAACCCGACCTCACGGTGTTCATGGACGCGGTCAACAAATCGCACAACTTTTCCGCAATCATCCGTACAGCGGACGCCGTCGGCATCCAGCGGCTGCATGCGATCGCGGAGGGCGACACGATGCGCCGCCATCACATGATCGCCGGCGGCGCGAAGCACTGGGTGGGCGTTACGCTGCACCGCTCGACGCGGGCCGCGCTCACGGCGCTGCGCGGTGAGGGTTGGCGGCTCGTCGCGGCGCACCTCGGTGACAAGACGCGCGACTATCGCGAAGTGGATTACACGGGGAAGGTGGCGATCATGGTCGGCGCGGAACTCTTCGGCTTGAGCGACGCGGCCGTCGCGGCGGCCGACGACCACGTCGCGATTCCGATGCACGGGCTCGGCACGTCGCTCAACGTCTCGGTGGTCGTCGGCGCCATCCTGCTCGAGGCCGAGCGACAGCGGCTCGCGGCGGGGCTCTACGAGCGCTCGCGGCTCACGCCCGAGGAGCGCGAAGGGACGCTGTTCGAGTGGACATATCCCGAGATCGCGGAACGCTGCCGACAGCTCGGCCGACCCTATCCCAAGCTCACGGCCGACGGGGAGCTGGCTGCGAATCCCTTGCTCGATGTGTCCGTGTCGACGGTCAGCCCGCAGGAATAGCGGCCTACTCGCCGAACTCGAGCAGCTCGCGCTCGTAATCGAGGAAGTTCTGGTTGTCCATGCACGAGAACTCCTCGATCGTCCAGTCCGTGCGGCGCAGGCGGCGCTTCCCGTGCCAGGGCGCCGCGAGCGCAATCGGATCCTCCATCGTGATATCGATCTCGAGGTGATCGGCGTCGAGCGCGCGAATGCGCTCGACGACGCGCAGCTCCTCGCTGTGCGCAACACCCATGCGATCGAGCCAGGTCTTGTCGTTGAAGTTGACGGTCTCGACAACGAGTGTGTCGCCGTCCCAGCGCCCGATCGAGTCGCCCATCCACGACGGCGCAAGATCGCTGCGGTGCTCGCGGCCGTCCGTGTAGATCTGCCGAATCAAGTGATCGTATTCGAAGATCATGAGCACGCGGCCCGGCGTTTGCACGATCTCCATCGGGAACGGATGCAGATAGACGCGCGGCGTGCCGGGCGGAAAGCACGCGTAGACGGGATCGTCGGTCTCGGTGACCGAAACGCCGCGCGGCCCGCGGCTCGGCTTCGCGGACTCGAACCGCGCGCGGCCCCAATCCGTGAGGGCCGGGAGCGCGGCGCTCCACGTGTCGTTCTGGTACGCGAGCGTTTCCGCGGGCGGGTCGTTGGTCCAGACGCCGCTGAGCTCTGCGCCGTGGCCGAGCGCGGCCGGCGGCTGCGCGGGGGCGTCGACCCCCACGACGGCTGACGAAATCGTCAGAGCTGTGACGCGGAGCACACGCTTCAGCATCGGTCGCGCCTATCGGCCCGCGCTCGTCAAGACGTTGCCGTCCGAGTCCTGAACGGCGGTCAGCAGCAAAGCCGGGGCGCCATTTCGCGCGGGGCGGCCCGTGAGCGTGACGACATCGCCCGGCTTGAGGAGATCCTTGTGCCACTGGACCGCGCCGCCGAGGCGCGCCAACCGGTTCGGGCTCGTGAGCTCCCCCGCCCAGACGCGTTCGCGGCCGTCGGCATCGGCCGCCGCCACATAGATCAGCACGTGCGGGTTCACGAAGTGGAACTCGGCCACGGTGCCCGTGACCGTGACGGTTTGCTCGAGGTCGTAAGCGCTCGCGCCATGGTGCGCGGCCGCCGGCCCGGCGCCGAGAAGCGCCGTGGCCACAATACAAGTCGCGGCGGCTCGTTTCATCATTCGAGTATCGTGGCACAATCGGCGGGCGGCAGCACAAGTTAGAACGAACCGCCGCACCCGAGGAACGGCCATGAACACGATCCGCTGGCTTGCGTGCGCGACAGTCGCTGCCGTCGCTTCGTCTCTGGCCGCCGGCGCATTCGCGCAGCGGCAACTACCGCCGATGGCGATGGAGCAGCTGACCGAGCACGTGTATCGCTACGGCGGCCTCACGAACGGCGCGGTCATCGTAGGCAGAGATGCGATCGCCGTCGTCGACGGCCAGATCTGCGGCTCGAACGGCACGGCGTGGCTCAAGAACGAGATTGCTACTCGCTTCGACGTGCCCGTCAAATACACGATCTTGAGCCATGACCACGAGATGCATATTTGCGGCCTCGAGGTTTTCAGCGACACAGCCGTCGCGATCGCCCACGCGAACGCGAAGCCGCACATCGTCCGCGAGAAGCGCCGCACTGCGATTCCGGACATCACGTTCGAGACCGAGATGCAGCTCGACCTCGGTGGCGTGACCGTCGTGCTCCTGTACTTGGGTCCCACGCATACTGACAACCTCATCCAAGTGCACATCCCCGAGGACAAGGTGCTCATCGCCGTCGACTTCGTCCGCGAGGGCAAGAGTCTCGCGATGCCGGAGCTCCGCGATCTCGATATCGACAACTCCATTCGCGCGCTCGGCGTTCTCGGCCGCATGGAGAACGTAGAGATCGTCGTTCCCGGCCACGGCGGCGTCACGGATCAGCAAGCGTTCTTGTACGTGCGCGATTTCCTCGTCGCCTTGAAGGAGCGCGTGCTCGAGCAGATGGTCGCGGGCAAAGGCATCGAGGAGATTCTCGAGGTAGTGACGATGGAGGACTTCAGCGACTACGGCTGGTTCGATCAGTGGATCCGTGCGAACGTGATCACGATGTGGGAGCAGATGTACCACTATCGCGAGCCGACGCTCGATCCCGGCTGCTACGAGTGCGATTTTCCAATCGGGTTCCCGGTCGGCGAGGTCGACAAGTTCAATGGGCCGTAACTTAATGAGTCGCGGCTGAAGCCGCTCCCACAACGATGAATATCGACCTTGCATTGATCCAAGACTTCGGCACGGCGCTCCTGATCGGCGCGCTCATCGGACTGGAGCGCGAGAAGCGCAAGGCGACCGAGAAAGAAACCGACATCGGCGGCTTGCGTACGTTCATCATCCTCGCGCTCATCGGCGCGATCACGGGCTGGCTCGCCGACATTCTCGACTTGCCATGGATCTTGATCGCCGGCCTCGTCGCCGTGACGGTGACCGTGGCTGTCGGCTACGTCGTGACGGCAGAACGCACGCCGGGCTCATCCGGGATTACGACCGAGGCTGCGGCGCTCGCGGTCTTCTTGCTCGGCGCGATGACGACGCTCGGCTATCGTGGGCCCGCAGTCGTGCTCGCGATCGCTACTACGGCCGTATTGGCCTACAAGCATCCGCTGCACGGGCTCGTCGGCAAGATGGATTGGGACGACATCTATGCGGGCGTCCGGCTCCTGATCGCGACGTTCATCGTGCTCCCGCTCCTGCCCGATCGCACGATCGATCCGTGGGGCGCGTTGAACCCTTACTCGCTATGGCAGCTCGTGCTCTTGATCTCGGGCCTGTCGCTCGTCGGCTACGTCGGCACGCGCTGGTTCGGCGCCGACCGTGGCATTGCGATCGCGGGGTTGAGTGGCGGGCTCGTCTCCTCGACCGCAGTGACGCTTTCGTTCGCCAAGCAAAGCCGCGGCGACGCCCGGCCCGCGACCGCCTATGCGCTCGCCTGCGGCATGTTGCTCGCCTGGGGCATCATGTTCGGCCGCGTGATCGCGGAGGTGCTCGTCGTCAACCGCGCGCTCGTTGCGCAGGTGCTCGTGCCGTTCGTCACGATGGGCCTCGTGGCCGCGATAACCGCGTGGCTCTATCTCCGCCGCGGCGACGCCCACAGTAAGCCGGTCTCGAAAGCGCCCGATGTTCCGCTCAAGAATCCATTCAGCCTTACCGAAGCTTCGAAATTCGCGGCGTTCTTCGCAGTCGTGCTCTTGGTCGTCGAGCTCGTGCAAGTGTACTGGCCGGGCCGCGGCCTTTACATGGTCGCGGCGCTCGCCGGGCTCACCGACGTCGATGCGATCACGCTCTCGATGGCCGACTATGCGAAAACCGGCGAAAGCCAGGTCGCCGTCACCGCAATCGTGATCGCGGCAGTCATGAACACGCTCGTCAAGTGCGGCATGGCAGCATCGCTCGGCGGTCCGGCGCTCCGTCGGCCGATCCTGATCGCGACTGCAGCCATCGTCGTGGCGGGCCTCGGCGCCGTCGGCGCGAGCGCCGTGCTGTCCTGACCGCAGTGAAGCGCGCGCGGGCGGAGCGCGCGCCTATGGTATCTTCAGCGCTCGAGCGAGGTTCGGTTCAGAAGGAGCAAGCCATGCGTACCCGTATTAGTGTTTGTCTCGGCGGCTTGGTCGTGGCGGCGCTCGCGGCGATTCCCGCAGCCGCACATCACGGTTGGGCCGGCCAGAGCACCGAGGAATTCGAGCTCTCGGGCACCGTGCACACGGCGCTCAGTCTCGCCGGCCCGCATGCAACGATGCAGATCAAGGATGCGCAGGGCCAAGTGTGGGATCTCACGCTTGCGCCGCCGCCGCGCACGAGCGCCGCGGGACTGGCCGAGGATACGATCCCGGTCGGCGCAACGGTCACGATTGGCGGGCATCGGAACTCCGATCCGAACCGCTTCGAGGTCAAGACCGAGCGCGTGACCTACGACGGCAAGCTGTACAACGTCTATCCGAACCGGACGTAACGTCTCCTAACCTCGCGGGACGGTTTTGGTCGAATTCCTGGCGTGGCTCGAGGGCTCGGCCCTCGGCCAGGCGATGCGCGGCGCCGGCGTCTGGAGCTACGGCGTCGTCAACCTCATCCACATTCTCGGCGTCGCGACGCTGTTCGGCTCGATTCTCGTCTTGGACTTGCGGCTCCTCGGCCTCTGGGCGCGCGTGCCGCTCGCCGCCGTCGCGACGCCCGCCGTGCCGCTCGCGGTTTTCGGTTTCGGCAGCGCTGCGTTGAGCGGCGCGTGCCTGCTCGTGACGAACGCAACCGAATACGCCGGAAACCCGTTTCTGCTGATCAAGTTCTTGGGCATAGCGCTCGGGCTCGTGAACGTCGTGGTGCTCAATGCCTTACCCGCGTGGCAGGCGCGCGCCTCGCGCGCGGCGACGGAGCCCGAGCGGCGTCAGCTCGCCGCGGCGGGCGGCGCGTCTCTCGTTTGCTGGCTCACGGCACTCACGGCCGGGCGCTTGATCGGTTACTGGTGACGCACGTGACTGCCACGTCGCCCGAGAACATCATCAAGGATCTCGCAATTGCTCACGTGCTCGCGCGGTGTCTGCACGTCGTTGCGGATTTCGGTGTCGCCGACGCGCTCGGCGAGGCCGCGTTGCCGGCCGCCGAGCTCGCGCGCCGCGTCGGCCTCGATCCCGACGCGCTCGCACGCATCCTGCGCCTTCTCGCCGCTTACGGCGTGTTCGCCCCGGGGCCGAAGGGCTACTCGCATACGCCGGCATCGCGGCTGCTGACGAGCGCCGACCCGCATTCGCTGCGCGGGCTCGTGCGTATGCGCGGCTTGCCCGCGATCTGGCGCGGCTTCACCGAGCTCGAGCAGGCCGCGCGCACGGGGCGGCCCACAACCGATTGGCCTGCGCTCGTCGCCTACTTCGCCTCGCACCCCGAGGAGGCGGCCGTGTTCAACGAAGCGATGGTCGCGAAATCCCAGGTCGTGATTCCCGCGCTCCTGGACGCGTTTGCCTTCGACGCCTTCAAGGTCATTGCCGACATCGGCGGCGGTCGCGGTCACTTGCTGCAGGCGATTCTCGCGCGTGTCCCGGGCGCGCGGGGAGTTCTCTTCGAGCTTCCGCACGTGATCGCCGATGCCGCGCCCGCGGCGTCTTCACGGTTGCGGCTCGTCGCCGGAGATTTTTTCGCCGATGCGATGCCGGCCGCGGACCTCTACATCCTCATGGACTTGCTCCACGATTGGCCCGACCAGGATGCCGCGCGAATTCTCGGGGCGCTGCGGCGCGCCGCGCCGCGCGCTGCGCACGTGCTCATCGTCGAAACCTTGGTCGCGGAGACCCCGGGGCCGCACTTCAGCAAGACACTCGACATCCTCATGCTCGCACTCACGGGCGGCCGCGAGCGTACGCCGACCGAGCACGCTCGGCTGCTCGAAAGCGCGGGGTTCGAGCTCGAGCGCGTTTTACCGACAGCCGCGCAGTACTCTATCGTCGAAGCCGTCGCGAGGTGAGTGCCGCTATATCACTGAGCGCGGCGAAAGCCGACTATCGCCGCTCGTCCTATCCATACGAAGAACGCGGCCATGAGAGCCTGGGTGACCGCAAAAATCGGCCCTTGGCCCCAGGGCGCGAGCTGCACGAGCGCCGGAATCTTCTCGAAGAGCTGCACGACCAGCACGAACACGTTGAGATAAAGCACGGTCACGGAAGCGACGACGTAGATCACCCGCCAGCGGCCTTCCAACTGCTTCCAGTGGCGCGCCGCGAGACAAACGGCAATCACGACGAGCGAGACGACCGCGATGATATGCGCTGGCGTGACCACGGTGAATGGAAAACCAAACCCCGTCGCGCTCGTGAGAGCCGTCGTTGCGAGGAACAACACGGTCCAACCGGTGAGCCGCGCGCCGGCGACGAGCCCGCCGACGACGATGCAACCCGAGACGATTCCGAGCAGACTGAGGACGACGTGAATCAATGTGAACATGAATCAGGGCCCCATCGAGTTGCGCAAATCGATCATTGCCTGTTGGTTCACGCGCAGTGTGCCTTCCTGTGCGGTATCGAGGTCTCTGACGAGCCAAATGACGGCCGAAAAAATAATCGCGACCGCGAGGAGGGCGAAGGACCTGTTCGCGCCGCCAAGCCCCCCGTGGTACCCCATCGTGCCGAACGCGAAAAACGCGATCGCGTAGAGCGCGATCCAGATCGTCGGTGGAATGCGGCTGCGCACCGCGATCATGACGCGCGCCGCATGCAGATCGATGACGTCGTTGAGCGTCTCGACGAAGAGCCCATATGCGATCGAGTTCGGGCTCTCGACCATGGCGGCGCTCGCCCGCGCCCAAAGCTCACTCTGGATCTCCTCCGAGCGCTCGATCGCAGGTGCGACGTCGCCGCTCTCGACGGCGGCCAGGCGAACGTCGACGTACTCGCGCAGCAGGTCGCGGACGGCGGCGCGCGCCGGCTCGGGAAGAAAATCCGCGCGCAGATAAGTCGTGCCGATTGCGTTCGCCTCGTCGAGCAGCACTTGCCGCTTCATTTGAAATAGGTTCGCCGCGAGCCCGAATGTGAACGCGAGCAAAAACCCGAGCAGCGCGAGCGTGGCGCCGACCATCGCACCGACGGGCGCTTCCTTCTCGTGCGAGTGGGCCTTCGCACGTACGGTGCCCAAGCGGTACCCGATTTCGTGCGCAAGCAGAATGAGTAGAAGAGTTACGACGAATACGCCCCAGAGCGGCAAGACATCGAACATCGCAAACACCCTGGTTGTCCCCCTTGAGAACGCCGGAGATTGTACGCGTGGTGCGGAATGTTATCCTGACTGTAAAAGAACGCGTAAAGAAATCCGGAACAGAGCGCCCATGCGCCTAGCGCCCACCCAAGCTTCGACCCTGCTGATTGCGCTGCTCGTCGCGTTGCCGCTTGGCATGGCGCAAGTCGCCGACGACGGTCCGGTTCGGGAGATCGACGCGCTGACGCTGCAATGGACGGGTCTCGCGCATCAGAAAGACACGCTGCAGGCGAACTGGCGCATGGAACGACCCGTTCTCGAGCAGCAGCTCGCGCTGCTCGAGCGCGAGGCGCGCGCGCTCGACGAGTTCCTCGCCGCGTCCGCCGAGCAACACAGTGAAGTCGATCAGAAGCGGCTCGAGCTGCTCGAAGAGCAAACGCGCCTGGAGCAGGAGCAGGCCGAGCTCGATCGAAGCCTCGTGCAGGCTGCGCTCAAGCTGAATTCACTCCACCGCGAGCTGCCGCCGCCGTTGGTCGACGCGTGGGCCGAAGACCTGCCGCGCCTCGACGATCCGTTGTTGACTGCGAGCGAGAAGCTGCAGCTCGTCGTCGAGCTATCGGGACAGCTCAACGACTTCGAACGGAAACTCACGCTCAACGAGGCCGTCATGACGATGGCCGACGGTCGTGAGTACGCGGTCAAGCAGGTATATCTCGGCCTGTCGCACGGATGGTACGTGACGGGCGATCAACAATTCGCCGCCGAGGGCAAGGCCGGCCCCGACGGGTGGCAATGGAAAGCCGTCGACGCCGCAGGCCCGATTACCGAGATCGTCGGCATTCTCGAAGGACGTATCGATCCTGCGCTCGTCTCGATCCCGGTCGAGCTCGACGCCCCGGCCGCGCGAGGAAACTGACGTGCCAGCGGTCAGGCTCGTCGGGCGAGCAGGATTCGTGCTTTTGCTCGCGAGTGCGCTCGCAATCGGCGCTCGCTCCTTCGCGCAGAGTCTCGAAGACGTGCGCGAGCAGCTTGCGCAGGACATTCAGACCGCCGAGCGCGAGCTCAGCGCTGCGGAGGCGACGATCAGCCGCGAGCGCGCGGAGCTTGCGCGGCGGCTCAATGCCGCGCAGAACCGCGTGCTCGATCTCCGCGAGCAAGCCGTGGCCGCGCGCCGGCTCGCCGATGAGGAGACGCTGACTTTGAGCCAGCTCGAGTCGCGCCTCGCGGAATGGCAGGAGCAGAGTCGTTTCCAGAGCCGACTGCTCGCAAGCTTTCTCGATCGCAGCGGTGAGCGCTCGCTGGCGCAGGTCCGCGAGATCGACTTTCGCACCGACCTCGCGATTCTGGCGGCCTATCTCGATGAGCAGGAGAGCAAGCTCGCGCCAACGTGGCGCGCGGGCAGCCTGGTGCTGCCGGATGGGGAGCTCGGCGCGGCAGAGCTGCTGCGCTTGGGTCCGGTCGAATGGTTTCATCGCGCCGACTCCAATGAGTCCGGTCTCGTGCGAACGCAGGAAGACATTTCGCGCGTCGCGATGCTCTTCGGCGGCTCGGCTCGGGCAGGCATCGAGGATCTCTTTCGGACCGCGAAAGGCATCGTCACTTTCGACCCGACGTTGTCGCGCGCGCTCTTGCTCGCCGAAGACGAGGAGACGCTGACGCAACATCTCTACAAGGGCGGTATCTGGGTCATTCCGATTCTGCTCTTCGCGCTCTTCGCCTCGGGCGCGGCCGCATTCAAAGCAGTCTCGCTCTACAGACTGCCGCCCTTGATGCCGGCGCTCGCAGAACGCGTCGCCTCCGCGCGCAAGCAGGGAGGCGCCGCTGTCGAAAACCTCGTCGCCGCAGTGCAAGGGCCGCAGGCCGAGCTGCTCCGGGTGGCGCTCGCAGACCAAACGGCCGAGCAGCGCGAGGACCGCCTCTACGCCGCGCTGCTCGACCAGCGCAGCCGGCTCGAACGCTGGCTCGGAGCGATTGCGCTCACTGCCTCGATATCGCCGCTGTTAGGCCTGCTCGGAACCGTGTCGGGCATGATCACGACATTCAAGGCAATGACGTTGTTCGGCTCGGGCGACGCGAGCGTCGTTTCGGCCGGTATCGCCGAAGCGCTCATCACGACGGAGGTCGGCCTCGTCGTCGCCATTCCGGCCGTGCTTGCGCACGCGTTAATGTCGCGCAAGGTGAAAAGCTACTTCGCGCAGCTCGAGAACGACGCCGTGAATCTGAGTCAGATCCCGGTCCGGGCGGGCTCCGCATGACGAGCCTACGCGCCGATTTCGCGGGCAACGCCGTCATCTGGGCCATCCTCGCGTTGGCGCTCTTCTGCTACGTCCTGCTGTTCAATCTCGCCTTGGGCGACCGCGATGTGCCATGGAAACGCCAGGCGGGGATCTGGCTGAAGATATTACCGGTCTTGCTGGCTGCGCTGCCGCTGCTCGGGCTGCTCGGCACCATCGAAGGACTGCTCACGACGTTTCGCGGCCTGGGGAGGTCCGGGGCCGCAGACCTGAATCAGCAGGTCTTGGTGAGCAGCGGCATTGCCAACGCGCTCATCACGACGCAACTCGGCCTCATCATGGTCATCCCCGGATTGTTGCTCTACTCGTACGTTCGGCGGCGCCATCGAGAGCACGGCTAGAGCCATGCGCCCTTCGCTACAAGAGCGGCTCGAGCAGGAGCACACCCACGGCATCGATCTGACGCCGTTGATCGATATGGCCTTCATTCTGCTGATCTTCTTCGTCGTCACGACGGTATTCGTCAAAGAGACCGGCGTCGAGGTCGAGAAGCCCGAGGCCGTCACCGGTGAGCAACTCGAGGACGAGCTCATCCTCATCGCGATCACGGCGGGCGGCGAGGTGATGTACGACCGCAGCAACATCGGCGTCGCCGGCGTGCGCGCGACGGTCTCGGCGCTGCTGCTCGCGGCGGAACGACCCGTCGTGCTCCAAGTGGACCGGCGCGTCACGACGGATCTTCTCGTGCGCGTCATCGATGAGGTCAAGCTCGGGGGCGCTACTACGGTGAACATTGCTACGACCGACGACGAGAGATGAGAAGAGCGCAACGGCGATGGTTTTCGGGTCTGCTCGGAACGGGGCTCTTGGCGCTGCTCCTCGCGATCGTGGTGCTCGACGATCGCACGGCCGGCGGCGAGCGCGGAGCGACCACATTGCGGGAAGTGCAATTGTACGAGCCTCCACCGCCGCCTCCGCCGCCGCCTCCGGAACGCGAGAGCGCGCGCGCCGCGGGGCCGTCGCTCGCGCTCGCCAACCGCGAAGAGGAAATCGCGCTCAAGATCATGGATCTCGACGTTGACCTGTCGGGGGCCGAGCTCGGAAGCTTCGGCTCTGGTCTAGGCGGGCCCGGAGAAGGCGCCGGATCGGGCATCGAGATCGTGAGCCTTGCCGATCTCGACACGTTGCCGATCGTGTTGAGCGCACCGGCGCTCGCTTATCCGGACGAGGCGATCGATCGAGGCGTGACGGAATTCGTCGTGGCAATACATATAGTGATCGACGAAAGCGGTCGTACCTATCCCGTCAGAATCCTCGAGAACCCGTTCCCCGCGACGAATGCAGAATTCCTCGATTACGCGTCACAAGTATTGTTCAGCGCACCGACGAGGTTGGGCGTCCCGGTCAGAGCGGAGTATCGGTGGCCGCTCCTACTAAAGAGCCAATGAGGCGCCGATGAGGAAGCTGCTGCTACTCGCGTGCTCGGCGTTCGTGCTTGAGCTCCCGGCCTATGCGGCCGAAGTCGAGCTCAAGATCGATCTGCCGGATGCAAAGCTCATGCTGCCGCCCGTGAGCCCGCCCCAGCTGCAGAAGGAGGGCCTGCCGCTGCCGCTCGAGAACGATCTCGTCAATGAAGTCCTTGCGTTCGTCACCCGGCGGGACTTCGAGGGCGCGCTCGGGCGTATCAGGGAGCGCGAGGGCGAACTACTCGCGCTGCTCGAATCAGGCGACCCCGAAGGGCAGATTCAATTGAGCGTCGTCCCGGGCGGCTTCAATCCGGAGCGCCGCGGGATGTCCGTCAGCGCGACGCTGCTCTACATGATCGGCCACGTTTATCTCTCGTTGGAGCGATACGCACCGGCGGAAATCGCGTTCCAAAACGCGCTCGTGCCGCTGCCGGATTATCTGCGCGTGCACGAGTCGCTCGGGCTCCTTTACCTCACGACGGAACGCTACGAGGAAGCTCGAGTGCACTTGGTGCGCGCCGCCGAATTGGGCCTCAACACGGCGAATCTCCATGCGGCTCTCGGTTACCTCAACCAAGAGACGCAGAATTATTGGGGCGCAGCGAGCGCCTTCGAGCAGGCGCTCGCGCTCGACAACGGCAACGAGTCGTGGCAACGCGGACTGCTGTTTGCGCTCATCCAGAGCCGACAATATGGATCCGCGATGACGCTGATCGAGCAGATGTTGCAGGGCAACGCCGATGATCGCGATCTCTGGCTCTACCGTTCGCAGGCGGCGCTCTCGACCGGTGAGCGCGACCTTGCGCTCTCGAGCTTAGAGACCGCAATCCGCCTCGGCGACGACTCGGCCGCCAACCGCCAGGTTTGCGCGACGCTGCACATGGAGCTCGGCAGCATCGCCAGAGCCGTCGAGCTCTTGAAGGGCGGAGACGCCGACGACATGGAGTTTCCGTTCGTGTATCAGGCGCTGCAGTGGCTCGAGCGGAAGGGCGAATGGGATTACATGCAGGACCTCCTCGTCTCGCTCGATGCCAGGCGCGCAGCGCTGACCGAGACGGAGCAGAGCCAGCTACTCGCGCGCGAGGCCGCCTTGCGGCTGCACGCGAACGACCGTCAGGCAGCGCGAACGGCGCTGCAACGCTCCGTCGATCTCGACCCGTCCAACGCCGACGCGCTCATGGCGCTCGGGCAGCTTTATCGCGAGGCTCGCGACTACGACCGAGCGGAGCTCTTGTTTCAGCGCGCGAGCGCCTACGATCTGTACCGCGAGAACGCGCTCGTTTACATGGCGCAACTCGCGATCGATCAGGAGAACTTCGCGCGCGCGCTCGAGCTCTTGCGCGACGTCGTCAGCCGCAATCCCGCGCGCGTCGATCTACGGCGCAACGTCGAAACGCTCGAAAACCTCGTGCTGCTCGAGACGGACGACTGACTTGCGCTATTTCTGGCGCTTCCTCTCGATGAGGCAGAAGCCATGGCCGAAAGGATCGCTGCAGAACGCGACGGAGCCGTGCTCCGCGTTCTCGAAGAGCTGCTCGCGCGTGGCCCCGGCAGCGACGGCTTTGGCAAGCGCGGCTTTGAAGTCATCGACATGAATGTCGAGGTGCACGGGCGTCCAATGGCGCTCGTAGCGCCGCGTATCGTGCGTATTGATCGATGGCTTGGAGCCGGCCTTTTTCTCGAGCAAAAGGATCTCGGCGTTGCCGTTGCGCAGCACGACGATGCCGGGGATGGGCTCGGCGACCTTCGCGAATCCGAACGCTGCCGAATAGAAACGAATGCCGTCGGCGAGGCTCGGCACGTCGACGCTGACCGATACGGAAATCATCTGGGGTCCACTCGAGCTTCAGCCCGAGCGCGTCAGGACAGGATGAACTGCTCCACGGCCCAGCCGATGACGACGAGCCCCGTCGTGCCGACGGCGATGCTGCCGAGCAAGAGCCCGGTTTCCCATATCCCCCAGGCCTCGGGATCGCCTGCGCTCGAGTCCTCGCGCGCCGGCGCGTCGCCGCCGTCATTCGAATTCTGCATGTTCCCCTTGGGCTTAGAGCCCATTATTGTTCTTCTGCTGCGGTGCCCCGCACCGACGCAGTATACCGAATGAGCGGCCGGGGGAAACCCCCCGGCTGCTACGCCGATGCGAACGAGGTAAAGGCGGCCGCGCTCAGTCGGCTGCGCCGCCCCCGCCGCCGAAGTTGTACTGGAACGTCACGCCGTACTCGCGCGGGCGGCCGCGCGTAATGCCGAGGGCCGAGCGCTGGGGCGCCGCGACACCGCCGCCTGCGGCCGGGTTCGGCGAGTCCCAGAATCCGCCGCCGAACCGCGTCGCATAGTTCCCGTAGACCTCGTCGGTGAGGTTATTGCCGAACAGCGTGAGCTCCCAGTTGCCGCTCATGCTCGTGTAGCGCACCCGCGCGTTGACGAGCGTGTAATCGGGCAGCTCATAGCGCGAATCGAAGAACCAGCTCGGCACTGCCGTCGGGCACGTCGCGGCCGTGCCGCCCGGATGTGTCTGCTGCGGCCCCGTATAGGCGTAGCTCAGCCCGAACATGAGGCTGCTGCCTCGCGAGAGCGGCATCATCCAGCGTCCACCCAACGAATAGCTGTCCTCGACGGGGCCGGGGAACAGGAAGTCGCCGTTGTTCGCGCACGGATCCTTGAGCGTCGAATCGAGCAGGCCGGCGGAGAAGTCGATCATCAAGTTCTCCGTCGCCGCGACTTGCCCTTCGATCTCGTAGCCGCTCAAGTCGACGTCGCCGGTATTGACGAGCTGAATGCGGAATCCGGTTGGCGACGTCAGGTCGATGACCTGAACCGGACCCTGCCGATCCGTGTAGGCCATCTCGAAGTAAGTGAGATTGGCGCGGAGCCGCCCATTGAGCCATTCGGTGCGGACCCCGATCTCGTCGTTCTGCACCTTCTCGGGCGGCGTGAACGCGACGGCGATGCCGGCCGCGATCGCGGCCGTTTGCGCATCGCCGCTCGACAGAGACGCGCCCGCCGCGTTCGTCGGCATCGTGTAGTTATAGGCACCCGCGCGGTACGACTCCGACGTCGTCGCGTAGATCATGTGGTTCTCGGTGAACCGATAATCGACCGTCAGGCGGTAATCCGTGTTGTTCCAGTCCTCTTCGGCAAACACGGTCTGCGAAGGCAGGCCGCCGAACGGGATGAAGTCGTTCGCGAGATTACGCGTTTGCGTGACTTCCTTCTGGTCGTCAGCCCAGCGCACGCCCGGAGTCAGGTTGAGCCGCTCCGTGATGTGCCACGTCAGGTTCGCGAACACGCCGATCGAGAGCGCGTCCTGGAAGCTGTCCGTATCCACGGTCACGAACACGCCGTTCGGGCCGAGCCCGCCGGCGGCAACGGTGTTGCCGTTCGCGGCCGCCGGGAAAACGCTCGAGCCGCGGCGATCGTAGCTCGGCGCTCCGGACAATGCGTCCTCTTGGAAGTACGAAACGCCGGTTACGAGATCGAGGCGATCGAACGCCGCGTTGAGCTGGAGCTCCTGATACACGACGTCGGACTCGACGTGGTCGTAGCGCGCCTCGGTGCCGATCTGCACCCAGTCCGTGACGCCGTTGCTCTCGAACTCCGACAAGCCGGTGATCGACGTGAGCGTCCAGCGGTCGGATAGGTCCAACGACACGTTGACATCGAACTGCGTGTACTCAGAGTCATTGAACTGCTCGCACGACGGATCCCAGTCCGGATTCGCATCGTCGAGGAAGCACCAATCGGGCATTGTGTAATCGTCGAGCGTGATGCGCGGGTCGTTGTTGGCATTGATGCGCGGCTGCCCCGCGAGCGCGAGGAAATCCGACACCCAGTCGGCGCGATTGCCTTCGTATGCGAGGTTCGGGTTCATGTCGAACGTCGTGAGGTCCTGGGGGTTGCCGTCCGACTCCGATTGCGTGGAGCTCACGCCGACCGTCACACTGAGCGCGTCGCTCGGCTCCATTGCGAGCTGCAGCCGCACGAGCGTGTCCTGTGAGCTGCCGAGCTCTTGCGAGCCGCGCGTGACGAATCCGTCTTGCTCCAAAGAGCCGCCCTGCGCACGGAAATAAACGTTGTCGGCAAGCGGCACGTTGACCATCGCGCTCACGTCTTGGCGACCAAAGTCGCCGGCGGTCAAGCGCAGATAGCCTTCGCGCTCGGGTCCGGGCTGCTTCGTGAACACGCGAATCGCGCCGCCGGTGCTGTTGCGCCCGAACAGCGTGCCCTGCGGGCCGCGCAGCACTTCGATTCGGTCGATGTCGAGCACATTCATGTACGGCCCCGTCGTGCGCGGCATGAAGACGCCATCGATGTACAGGGCCGAGGAGCGCTCGCCCAAGCCGCCGCCGCCCGAGAGGCCGCGAATTTGATACGTCGGCGAGACGTTGCCCGTGCCGCGCGAGCCTTTGATGTCGAGGTTCGGCGTCACGGTCGCGATGTCCTCGAGCGTCTCGAGGCCCTTGAGCTCCATCGAGTCGGCATCGAACGCCGCGACGGAGATCGGCGTCTGTTGGAGCGCCGTCTCGCGGCGCTCGGCCGTGACGATGAACTCGTCGAGTACCTGCGCTATGCCCTTGGTCGAAACGCCCGCGAGAATCGCGGCGACCGCTATGCTGAGCGGCCTTCTCTTGAAGTGCTCCATGATGGTCCCCCGTTGGCTGCCTTCGTTCGCGAGGCCATAGTCGCGCATCACTGACCACGAATGCAACGGTGGCGCGCGCTTCCTTCGACGCCCGCCGCCAAAGTTGTTGCCCTGAAGCAACCTGCCGCAATTCGTTGCCTGGCCCGCGGGTTGACGCTGCACCTGCCCGGAGTATGGTGGCGAGAAATGCTGCGGCGTATCGCCCTACTCGCGCTTGCGGCCCTTGCGCTCGGGAGTTGCCGTCCCGCCGACGACAATGCCGCGCCGGCCCTTGACGCGGAGCCCGCCGTCGACGCCGACGTGCCCCGACCAAGCGCTGCGAGCGATGGCACGGATATCCTCGTCGGCGGCGTTTGGGTGCTCGTCACGTACCAAGCCGAGAGCGGTTTCGAGGAAGCGGCGCCACCGAACGAGCGTTACACGATCGAGTTCACGGCCGACGGCCGCGTCGCGGGCCAGGCGGACTGCAACCGTTATTCCGGCGGCTACTCCGAGCCCGCGCCCGGCCGCCTCGCAATGGGACCCAACCTCGCCGTGACGATGGCGGCATGCGCGCCCGAGTCGCGCTCACAGGATTTCCTGCGCGCCGTCGGCGCGGCCACGCGTTACGAGCTCGTGGGGGCGGAGCTCAAGCTCTTCGGCGGCGGCGATGCGTTGACGTTCGCGCGCGAAGCGGCCGTGACTTCGCCCGACGCGGCGGCCCCGCCTGCGCCCACCGCGCCGCAAGCCGCGGCGCCCGAGGTCGGGCGCACGTTCGTCTACGACTGCGACGCCGCCGTGAGCTTCACCGTGCGCACGGGTCCGGGCGAAGTCGCACTGTGGATACCCGCATCGCTCGGCGGCGCGTATGTGGTGCTATCGCAGACGCGTTCCGCGTCGGGCGCGCGGTACGCAGAAGGCGAGACCGTCTATTGGAGCAAAGGCGACGTTGCGACTTTCGAGATCGGCGGGCAGCGTTTCGTCGATTGCCGATCGAATCCCGCGAAAGTGCCTTGGGCCGATGCGGCGCGCCGCGGTGTCGTTTTCCGCGGCTTGGGCCAAGAGCCCGCGTGGAACGTCGAGATCGAGCGCGAAGGCAAAATCGTGCTCGTGACCGACTACGGCGCGAAGCGCACCGAAGGCCTGTCGTCGAACCCCGCGGTTGCCGCTCCGCGGACGACGTACGGCACGGCCGACGCGGCGCTCCGCGTCGACGTCGAGCGGCGCGTCTGCACGGACTCGATGAGCGGCGAAGCCTTCGAGGCCACCGTTACCGTCACGCTCGCCGATCGCGTGCTACACGGCTGCGGCCGGTATCTTTGAGCGCGCGCTCGGCGCTCAGTGCGTGAAAGCGTAGACGAGATAGTTGCCGAAAATCCGCAGCGCCTGCGCGGAGTACTCTTCCGGGTACTCCGGAGTATCCGCGTGCTCCACGGCGTCGCCCAAGTCCATGTTGTGGCAGATCGCGACCATGATTCGGCCTTCGTCGTCGTAGATCGCTCGCCAACGCGGGATGACGCCGTCCTGCTCGTAGGTTCGTCCGCTGCGCAAGAACTGGTAGCCGGGAATCTGCTGCAGTCCGTCCATGTCCCAGATCGTATGGAAAATGGGGTCGGCGGCATCGATGTCAACGATCGCGCGGTCGGGAAAAACCCGCTGCATGCTCGCGGTGAAGACGGCCCATTCCCAAGTGCCATGGAAGTCGTCGGCCATTAGGAATCCACCGCGCAGCAAGTACTCGCGCAGCTTCGCGGCTTGGGCGTCGGTGAGGTCCCACGTTCCGGGCTCGACGACATAGAGCCACGGCCAATAGAACACGTCGTCGCCGTCGTCGAGGTTCACGGGCTGTTCGACCGACCTTGCGTCGACGCTGGTCAGGCGCTCGAGGGCCTCGACGATATGCCGGTCCCCGCGCGGATAGTCGATCGTCCAGGTCGAGCCCCCTTGCTCCCATTGAGTACGCAAGCCCCAGCGCGCCGACGAATGCGGCGGATACATGAGTCGCGCGAACGTCCATTCCGCGGGCTCCCGGTAGTCGGTAGGTAGCGGGTAGTCGTTGTACTCGGCGCCCGGGTACTCGCGAAACTCCCGCGGCTGCGCCGAGAGCGCCGCGATCACGAGAAAGAACGCTGCGAGCAGCACGGCGAGGCGGAGGGAGCTCATGGTCTTCATGCCTGGCCGCGAATGCCGATGACGAGTAGCACGAGTCCGACGCCGGCGGCGGCCCAGCCGAGCGCCACCGGCTCCGCCGCGAGGCCGCTCCAAATCGTGCCCGCAAGCAGGAGCGCCGCGCCCGCGATCTGGCGCGCGTCGCGCCGCGCAGATGTATTCGCGTGGCCGCTCGGGCCGGGATTCTCCGCCCCGCGCGGCGGTTGTTCGGCTGCCGTCACGAAGCGGTGCAAAAGCGCGGGCAGCGCGAGCAGATCCTCGCTGATCTGCGGTAACGCGGCGATGAGCTTCTTCACGTGCGTGCTTGGGCTCCGGCGCTCGCGCATCCAGGCCTCGAGGATCGGCTGCGCCGTGGCCCAAAGGTCGAGCTCGGGATAGAGCTGGCGGCCGAGGCCTTCGATTTGGAGCAGCGTTTTCTGCAGCAGCACGAGCTGCGGCTGCACTTCCATGCGGAACTCGCGCGCGGTCTCGAGAAGCCTGAGCAGCACGAGGCCGAATGAGATCTCTTTCAGCGGTTTGTTGAAAATCGGCTCACAGACGGCGCGCACGGCTGCCTCGAGCTCGTCGACGCGCGTATCCGCGGGCACCCAGCCCGAATCGACGTGGAGCTCCGCAACGCGGCGATAGTCACGGCGAAAGAACGCAAGAAAGTTCTCCGCGATGTACCGCTGATCGAGGTCGCTCAAGCTGCCGATGATGCCGAAGTCGACCGCCGCGTAACGCGGGTTCTCGGGATCCGTGACGTCGACGAATATGTTTCCGGGGTGCATGTCGGCGTGGAAGAAATTGTGGCGGAACACCTGCGTGAAGAAGATGTCGACGCCGTTTTCCGCGAGCCGCCGAATGTTCGCGCCGCTGGCTTTGAGCTTCGCGATGTCGCTGATCGGGATGCCGTAGATGCGTTGCATCGTGAGCACGTTCGGCCGTGAGTAATCCCAATAAACGTCTGCTACGTAGAGCTTCGACGAGCCTTCGAAGTTGCGCTTGAGCTGCGCAGCGCTCGCGGCCTCGCGGAGCAGATTGAGCTCATGATTGAGCGATTTCTCGAACTCCGCGACGACTTCGACAGGGTGGAGCCGGCGCACGTCGGGCCAATAGCGCTCCGCGAGCCCGGCGATCGCGAACAGCACCTCGAGATCGCGCCGAATCATTTCGTGCACGCCGGGCCGCAAGATCTTGACGACGACGTCCTGCCCGCCCGGCAGGCGCGCCGCGTGGACTTGCGCGATCGACGCCGCAGCGAGAGGCTGCTCGTCGAACTCGACGAAGACCTCCTTGAGCGGCCGGCCGAACGCGCGCTCGAGAGTTTGCACCGCGAGCGCCGAGGCAAACGGCGGCACTTGGTCTTGAAGCTTCGCGAGCTCGTCGGCGAGCTCGGTCGGCAAGGCATCGCGGCGCACCGAGACGGCCTGGCCGAACTTGACGAACAAGGGCCCAAGCTCCTCGAGCGCACGCCTAATGCGCGCACCGAGCGGCGCGGTCGGGCGGCGCCGCGGTATCAGGCGGTAAGCCCACGCGAGCGGCCGAAACAGGTGCACGCGGACGACGAGCTCGTCGAGCCCATGGCGCACGAGTGCGCGTTGAATGCCAAGCAGCCTGAGCGCGAGGCGAATTCTGCGCATGCTCACGCGCCCTTAGGCTCGCGCCGCGCGAGCCTCTCGAGGCGCCGCTCGGCGCGCTCGACGTCGTCGCGGAGCCGCTCGACGTCGGCATAGAACGCACGGGCCTCGAGCGCAGCCGGCAGAATCGCGCGCTCGTATTGCACGTAGTCGGCGAGATCCGCCGCGAGCGAACGATGCGAGCGCGCGGCCCATGCGCGGACGCTGCGCAACCGCGCGCCGACCTCGTGCGCCGCGATGTCGCCGATCCAGCTTGCGAGCTCGCCTTCGAGATCGGGGCGCGCGTGGCGCAGCATCTCCGCGAATTCCTCGGCGACGTGGATGTTGCCCGCAAGCTCGACGCGTTGTGCGCGTAGCCGGCTCAAAGAGCTCTTGTCGAGCAAGCCCAGCAATGCGAGCGGCGTGCCGCGCAATGTCGCATCCGCGGCCTCGTCGGCCGAGGCGCGCACGGCCACGCGGCCGTCGCGGACGCCGAGCACGATGCGGAGGTCCGGGCCGTCGACGGTGACGGCGAAGCTCCGGCCTTCGAGCGCCGCGAGGCGCCGTGTCGCGGCCGTCGACTCGGAGATATGGCGGTTCAGGAGCCGCTCGACGGTAGACAGGAGCGCCACGCTAGAGCCTGAAGCCGACGTGCAAGGCGACGATGCCGGCACTGAGGTTGTAGTACTCGCAGCGCTCGAATCCTTGGGCCTCCATGAGCGCCTTGAGCTCGCGTTGATCGGGGTGGCGGCGGATCGACTCGGCGAGGTAGCGGTAGGCGCCGGCGTCGCCCGCGAGCCACTCACCGAGACGCGGCAAGACCTGAAACGAGTACGCTTCGTACACGGGCTCGAGCACGCCTAAGTGCGGCTTCGAGAATTCGAGCACGACGAGCCGCCCGCCGGGCTTGAGCACGCGATACATCGACGCGAGCGCCGCGGCTATGTCGGTGACGTTGCGCAGCCCGAACCCGATCGTCACGCAGTGGAAGCTACTACTCTGGAACGGCAGAGCTTCGGCATCGGCTTCGACGAACGCGACGTTGCCGACCACGCCTTGATCGAGCAGCCGGTCGCGGCCGTGCGCGAGCATGCGCGCGTTGATGTCGGTGACGACGACCCGGCCCGTCGCACCCACGCGCCGCGCGAGCAGAGCGCTCAAGTCGCCGCTGCCGGCCGCTACGTCGAGCGCCGATTGCCCCCTCCGCAGGCACGTCTGCGCGGCGGCGAAACGCTTCCAAAGCCGGTGTAGCCCGAACGACATCACGTCGTTCATGAGGTCGTACCGCGGCGCAACGGAATCGAAGACGCCGCGAACGCGGCCTTTCTTCTCGTCGCGCGGCACGCGCTCGTGGCCGAAGTCCGCCATCGGCTCTTCTGGTCGCCCTGTCATAGAGCTAGCATACCGCGCCCGTCTCCATGGCGCGCTCAGCGGCGCGTGAGCGACACGACCCGAATCCCGTCACCGTCGCTCACGATCGAGACGTCGGCCACATCTGCGCCGATATTCGTCCGGGCGACGATGCGCTCCTCAAACGGCGCGAGCTGCACCACCTCGATCCCCTCCTGAGCCTCGCCCGGCTCAAGGAATCTCGGCAGTTGGGCCCGCACCTCGACGATGAGGCGCTCGACGAATTCCTCGCTGAACTGCTTCTCGAACTTGAAGAGCGGGAAATGCACGGGCTCGAGCTGCCCGGAAACGGTTTGGGCCGCCATTGCCAAACGATGCTCGCACTGCCAGTTCGGTTCGCCTTCGACCTCCTTGAGGCACTGGACCACCGACCAGACGCGGCGTTTCGGCGTGAGCTCGATTTCCCCGAGCTGGACCTGGAACGTCTCGAGTCGACCGTCCCCTTGGACGGCGAAATCAGCCCGGAGCAGGCGCGCGCTCGCGAACTGCGGCGGAACCGCCGCAAGGGCCGCGGCAAGAGCGCGCTCCTGATCTGATTGCCCAGTCACATCGATGAGCGCGCGCAAGCGCTGGCGCATCGACCCATCGAGTGCCGGGGAATCCATCGTCCACTGGGCATCGGCGACGGCGAGCGCGCCCCGATCGGCGGGAACGAGGCGAAATGTGACGTGCTCGCTCGGCACGGGATCGATACCGTCGGAGGCTGTGGGTCGCGCGAGCGCTTGGACGCGATGGGAGACGCTGGATGGCGGCTCCTCCCCGGCGCAGCTCGACGACGGCGCCAGGCTCGACTCGATGGTCAATAAGCGCAGCTCCATCTCCGGAAACGCGTGCGCCCACTTGCTGCGCACGGTAGCCGCGATCGCGTCCGCAACGCCGGGTGCGAAGACTCCTCCTTGCCTGACTGGAGGTGTGTTCGCGGCTTCAACGAGCGTTTCTGCAAGCCCAACTCGGACGAGCCGCCACTCCTCGCCGGGCGCGCGCCTGAGCTCCGCTGTGTAGTGCGCATTGCCGTCGTGGGGAACGAACCTGACGCTCAACGTCTCGACGTCGGCGGACCAGCGCCGCGCCGCGTAGTCGGCCACCAGTGGCGGCACGGCTTGCAAGCATTCGGCGACGCTCGCCCGCGCCTCTACAAGATCCGCATCCGTGATGAGGTCGGTTATCGGGCTCTGGGCCGCGGCCGAGCCCGCTAGAAGTGCGAGGATTGGCGCAACGGCGCGTATCACTGCAGGCGCGTCGTCGGTCTTTCTATGAGTCATTGCCGACACTCCCGGCATGTTTCGGGGCCGCCGCGGCAACGCGCTCTCGATAGCGCCGCCACTTGCGCTCGCGGTTCACGCAAAGGTCGTGGAGCACGGCCCACGTGTAGAGGCCCGTGTCGTGACCGTCGTCGAAAATCAGTCGAACGGCGTACCGGCCGACGGGCTCGATGCGCGCGATCGCGACGTTCTCTTTGCCGACCACGAGCACGCCCTCGCCGATGCCGTGCAGTGTGACCTCGGCCGACGGCGAGTGCACGCGCAAATACTCGGCCGAAAGCGATGCGGTGATGCCGTCCGGAAAGCTGATCTCGAGCTCGCGGCGGCCCGCCTTGAGCTTGAGCTCGGTCGGCGGCGGCGGAGACGATGGGCCGGTCATGCGGCACCTTCAGAGGATGTAGCGGCTCAAGTCCTCGTCATCGAGGAGCCTTCCCAAGTGCCGGTCCACATACGCCGCATCGATCGCGATGCGCTCGCCGTGCCGGTCCGCGGCCTCGAATGAAACGGTTTCGAGCAGCCGCTCGAGCACGGTATGCAGGCGGCGCGCGCCGATATTCTCGGTGCGCTCGTTGACCTTGAACGCGACCTCCGCAATGCGCTTGATGCCCGACTCTGCGAACTCGAGCGTCACGCCCTCGGTCGCGAGCAAGCTCCGGTATTGCTGCGTCAATGACGCATCGGGCTCGGTGAGGATCCGCTCGAAGTCCCCCGTGCCGAGCGCCGCAAGCTCGACGCGAATCGGGAAGCGTCCCTGGAGCTCCGGAATCAGATCCGCGGGCTTCGCGATCGTGAACGCGCCCGAGGCAATGAAGAGAACGTGGTCGGTACGCACCATTCCGTAGCGCGTGCTGACCGTGCAGCCTTCGACGAGCGGTAGGAGATCGCGCTGCACGCCTTCGCGCGAGACGTCGGGCCCGTGGCCCTCGGAGCGGCGCGCGATCTTGTCGATTTCGTCGATGAAGACGATGCCGTTCTCCTCGACCGCGCGCACGGCCTCGAGCTTGACGTCTTCCTCGTTGATCATCTTGCCGGCTTCCTCATCCTTGAGAAGCTTGAGTGCGTCTTTGACCTTGAGCTTGCGCCTTCGCTTACGCCCCGCCGACATGTTCTGAAACATGCCCTGGAGCTGCTGCGTCATCTCTTCCATCCCGGGCGGCGCCATGATCTCGACGCCGACGGCGGCGCTTTGCACGTCGACCTCGACCTCGCGGTCGGCGAGCGCGCCTTCGCGGAGCATCTTGCGAAAGCGCTGGCGCGTATCGCGCGCCTCGTCGGTGTCGCGCGACCCAGGCAAGAGCGCATCGAGCAACCGCTCTTCGGCCGCGTCCTCGGCGCGATGGCTCACACGCGCGACCGCGCGCTCGCGCAGCATCTTGACGGCCATGTCGACTAGATCGCGAACGATCGAATCGACGTCGCGGCCCACGTAGCCGACCTCGGTAAACTTCGTAGCCTCGACCTTGGTGAACGGCGCGTTCGCGAGCTTCGCGAGCCGGCGCGCGATCTCGGTCTTGCCGACGCCCGTCGGCCCGATCATGAGGATGTTCTTCGGCGTGATCTCGCCGCGCAGCGGCTCCTCGACCTGCGCGCGCCGCCAACGGTTGCGCAGCGCAATCGCGACCGCACGCTTCGCAGCGTCTTGACCGACGATGTGCTTGTCGAGCTCCTGAACGATCTCGCGCGGCGTCATCGACATGGTCGGGCTTATAGCTCTTCGATCGAGATTTGCCGATTCGTATAAATGCAGATTTCGCCGGCAATGGCGAGCGCTTTCTCGACGATGCTGCGCGCGTCGAGCGACGTGTTCTCGAGCAGGGCGAGCGCCGCGGCCTGCGCGTACGCGCCGCCGGAGCCGATCGCAAGAATCTGGTTGTCGGGCTCGATGACGTCGCCCGTGCCCGAGATCAACAGCGACTGCTTGCTGTCGGCAACACAGAGCAGCGCTTCGAGCCGGCGTAACAGCCGATCGGTGCGCCAGTCCTTCGCGAGCTCGATCGCGGCGCGCTGCAGATTCCCGTGCTTTTCGAGCTTGCCCTCGAAATATTCGAAGAGCGCGAACGCGTCCGCCGCGCCGCCCGCGAAGCCCGCGAGCACGTTGCCGCCTTTCAAGCGCCTGACTTTGCGCGCATTGCCCTTCACGACTTTGTCGCCGAGCGTGACCTGGCCGTCGCCGCCGAGCGCGACTCGGCCGTCGCGCCGGACGCAAAGAATCGTCGTGCCGTGAATCGTGGTCATAGGATCGCGGCTAAAGCCGCTCCCACAGACGCCGCTCCCACCGTAGGAGCGGCTTCAGCCGCGACTCTTGCGGGCGCGTGGATGGGCTTGGTCATAGACATCGGCCAGGTGCTGAAAGTCGACGTGCGTGTAGACCTGCGTCGTCGACAAGCTCGAGTGGCCGAGCAGCTCCTGGACCGCGCGCAGGTTGCCGCTCGACTCGAGCAGGTGGGTCGCAAACGAGTGCCGCAGCATGTGCGGATGCACGCGTGTCGGGCTGCCTTGGCGGCGCGCCCAATGGTTGATGCGCGCTTGCACGCTGCGCGGCGCGAGGCGCTCGCCCCTCTTGCTCACGAATAGCGCCTGTTCCCCCGCCGCGGCGAGCCCCGCGCGCACTTTGAGCCAGTCGCGAACGGCATCGAGGGCATACCGGCCGACGGGCACGATTCGCGTCTTGCTGCCCTTACCCGTGACGCGGACCGTGCGGTCGGCGAGATCGAGATCCACGACGTCGAGCCCAATGAGCTCGGCGAGGCGCAAACCCGAGGAATAGAAGAGCTCGAGAATCGCGCGGTCGCGAACGGTGAGCTCGGCATCGCCCTCGATCGCGAGGAGGCGTGCGACTTGGTCGGCATCGAGCGTCCCCGGCAAGCGGCGTGACGGCTTCGGCGCCTGCACGTGCACGCCGGCGTTCTGGCGCAACCTGCCCGCGGCGACCTCGGCGCGCAGGAAGCTGCGCACGGCCGACAAGCGGCGCGCAACGCTGCGCGGGCTCAAGCCCCGACGATGACTCTCGGCCGCGAAGCTGCGCACGTGGTGGACGTCGAGCTCGGCGAGCGAACCCAAGTCTTGGCGCGCGCAATAGTCGAGCAGCGCGCGCAGGTCGCGCGCGTACGCTTCCAGCGTATGCGGCGAGAGTCGGCGCTGGTGCTTGAGCTCTTGTAGAAACGCCGCGAGCGAGTGACTACCGATGCTCGCGTCCATATTCGCTTTCGAGCGCGACCGCGATGAGCTCACCGATGCGGCCGAGGAAATCCATGCGCTTGCCGGGATGGAAATGGTCCGGATCGCGGCTGCCGATCGCGAGGAACCCGAGCTTCGCCGCCTCGCCGAGCGGCACCATTGCCGCCGACACGATGCTGTCGGCATCGCGCGGGAACAGGAACTCCTTCTGCCGATCGCGGAGCGTGCCGCAGCGCGGCCGCGCTGCACGCAAGAACGCCGAGAACGGCCGCAGCTCCGCATCGTCCGCGTCGACTTGCCGCGCGAAGCCGCGCTCGCTCATTGCGGGAGCAGACTCGCGCTTGAATAGAATGAGCGCGGCGTGCTCGGAGGCGAAGTCCTCGCGCAGGCTGTTCTCGATTTGCTCGAGCTTCGCCGCGAGCCCGCGGGCATGCAGCAGCTTGATCGACAGGCGATGAATGTTCTCGACGAGCGCATCGTTGGCCTTTGCGACGGAGAGGAAGTTCTTGAGCTGCCGCTCGAGCTCGCTGTTCCGTTGCCTGAGCATCGCGACTTGGCGCTCGACGAGCGACACGGTTGCGGGCCCGGTCTCGTGGGGAAGCTTGAGCCGAAGCAGCAGAGGCGTGTGGCGCTCGAAGAAATCGGGATGGCTTCGAAGGTAGGCGACGACATCCGCTTCCGGAAAAGAGTCACCGACGACGGCACCGCTCTTCTGTTGGCTCATAGCTCGATTCGCCCCTCATACACCAAAGTTGTCGGCCCGGTCTGCCACAAAGCCGATCCGGGTCCCGGCCACCGCACCGTGAGCACGCCTCCGGGCAAGCTCACGGCGACCTCTTCGCCGAGGATCCCCCAGCGCCGACCGACCGCGACGGCGGCCGCGGCTCCCGTGCCGCACGCGCGCGTCTCCCCGACGCCGCGCTCGTACACGCGCAAGCGGATCCGCGCATCGTCGAGCCGCTCCATGAACCCGACGTTCACGGAGCTCGGAAAGTCGCGATGCGCCTGCAATTCGGGCCCAAGTATACCCACTGGCGCGGTTTCCACGGAATCGACGGCAATGACGGCATGCGGGTTGCCCATCGACACGGCGCCGAACTCCACGACGCCGCTCGGCAGCCGGCGCCGGTACCGATCGGCCGTGGTCGCGTGGAACGGCAGCACTCCGGGACGAAAATCGGGCTCACCGAGGTTGACCGTGACGTAGCCGTCCTTCTGCACTCTGGCTTCGATGATGCCGCCGGCGCTCTCGAGCGCGAGCGTCGAATCGGGCGTAGGCTGAAGCCAACGCGCGATGCAGCGCGCGCCGTTGCCACACTGCTCCGATTCGCCCCCGTCGGCATTGAAAACGCGGTAGCTCGGCCGCGTTCCGTTCGCGCCGCGGTCGACGAGCAGCAGCGAATCGAAGCCTACCCCTGTGCGCCTATCCGCCCACGCGCGTACGGTCGCCGCCGTAGGCGATGGCGACTCGCGCGGCCAGTCGACGACCATGAAGTCGTTGCCTAAACCGTGCATCTTTACGAACGGAAGCTCCATTCCTGCGCCCGCATCCGGTGTTGGACATTTGCGATAGGGCTGGCTAACTTTAGGCGCGATTTCGCGCCCGAACAATCTTGAGGAGTTTTCATGCGTAGCATTCTCGTCACGAACGCCAAAGGCGGCTGCGGCAAGAGCACGTTGGCGACGAATCTCGCCGCCTATTACGCCTCCGAAGGCTACGAGACTGCGCTCGCCGACTTCGACCCGCAGCGCTCGGCGCTCTTGTGGCTCGAGTCGCGCCCGCGGGAGTACCCCGCGATCAAGGCAATCGCCGGATTCGAGTCGGGGCTGCGGACGCTGCCGCGTAGCATCGAGTACCTCGTGATCGATGCGCCCGCGCGCTCGCATGGCCATGAGCTCAGCGAGCTCGTGCGCCGCGCCGAATCGGTCCTCGTGCCCGTGCTGCCCTCGCCGATCGATATGAAGGCGGCCGAATCGTTCGTCGCCGAGCTCATGAGCGTCGGTAAAGTCAGCGATCGACAGGCGCGCGTCGCGATCGTTGCGAACCGCGTCAGGGAGAACACGCTGATTTTCGAGGAGCTCGACGCGTATCTAAAGAAGCTCAAGGCGCCTTATCTCACGACGCTGCGCGAAGCGCAGAACTATATCCGCGCTTATCAGCGCGGCCTCGGGATTCACGAGCTTCCGCCCTATCTAGCGTGGCCCGATTGGGACCAATGGGACCCGATCCTCGAGTGGCTCGGCTCGCGGCGCTCGCGCGCGATCTAGTGCATCGCGGCGAAAGCCGCTCCCAAGAGATTCTTACGAGGCCCGGCGGGCCTTTGCCGGAGCGCTGAGCGCGCGCCGCTCGCCGCGCGCCTCCGCGAGGAGATCCAAGCCCGAGTGATATGCAATTGCGGCTTGGTCCGGGTTGCCGAGCTGATCGAGCAGCTTGCCGTATAACGCGTAGCTCTCAGGATTCGGCGCGAGCGCCAAGCTCGATTCCAAGTAGCTGCGCGCTTTGCCCCAAAGCTCGTTCGCCATGCACAGCCGCGCCGCCGTCAGCAACAGCACTGCATCCTCGGCATGCGTCTTGAGCCAACCCTCGGCGCGGCGCAGCTGCTTGAGCGGGTCCCGCGATTTGACCTCGCCGTATGCGCGCACGAGCTCGGGTTCAAAGCTGCGCTTGAGCGCGCGCAAGATCTCGGCAATCGCCTCGTCGCCCTTGCCGAAGCGATCGAGAATGCGGGCGTGCATGCGCAACACCTTCGGCGCTTTGCGCACGGCGGAAGGCAGCTCCGTCCAAAGCTGCATGTACGGCTCGTGCTTGAGGCCTGCGTCGGCGAGCAGCGTCTCGAGCGTGCGCGCGGCGATGTCGGCGAGCTGCTCCGTCGCAATCTTCGCCTGCGCGAGGCGCGGCAGGAGCTCGACGAGCCCGGCGCGGTCGCCGAGCGCGAGCTTCGTGCGCGCGAAAATAGCGAGCCCAGCGCGATTGGCGGGCTCTTTGTCGAGAATGCGTTGGGCCGTCGCGAGCGCCCGCTCGAGCTCTCCGTCCTCGAGCTCGAGCTCGGCCTGCGTCAAGAGCACGGTGACCTCGGCATCGGGCAGCGCCTCGTACGCGAGCTTGAGCCACTCGTTGCGCCGCTCGCGCGCGCCCTGGCTGTGCGCCGCGCGCGCCGCGAGCAGATAGTTGACGAGCGGCGCCGTGCTGTTCTTGAGCCCACGCGTGAGCAGTTTCTCGCCGCGCGTGAAATCCCCCTCCGCCATGTGCATGAGCCCGCGAGTGAGCCGCACGCCGGCGTTGCGCCCGCCGCGATTCACCCACGCTTCCGCGAGCGCGCGCGGCGCGAGCCAGAGCCGCCGGAGCAGCCGTATCGACGCATAGAGCAGAACAAACACGAGGATCAGCGCGGGCACCGACATTTCGATGAGGTAGCCGCGAAACGTGATGAGCACGTAACCCTGATCGCCGAGTAGAAAGTGCGCGATGAGCGCGCCGACGAAGAGTGCCCCGAGCGCCCACAGGCCCAAGCGCATCAGCCACCCCCGGCCGGAATCGCGCGCAGCAGCGTGAGCGAGCGACTGATATCGGGTCGCGGCGGCGCGATGTCGAGCGCGCGCATTTGCTCGAGCAGAACGCGCGCGCCCTCGACGTCCGCGGCCGTCGCGTCGAACTCGCGGCGGAGAAGATCGATGGCCGTGCCGAGGCTCGCTTGAAACGCTTGGCCCTCGCCGCCGAGCGCAGCCATGCGCGCGAGCTTGAGCTCGAGCTCGAGCTGCTTCCGCACGAGCCGCCCTTCCTCGACCGAGAGCACGTGCGCGACGGGCTCGTCGCGTCGCTCGACGCGAATGATCCCGGCGAGCGCCTCCTCGATGCTCTGCCAAAGCCGACCGAGACCGGGCTCGGCATCTACTGCCGCGACCGGCGTGGCGGCTTGCGTCGGGTTGCCGAAGCGCAGCGGCAAACTCGCGGCCTGCTGCTCGAGACGCCCGAGCGCGAACGCGAGACCCTCGACATCGGGCAAGGTCACGGCGCGAAGCTCGATGAGCTCGCCCGCGATCGCGTCGCGCACGGACCGAAATGCCGGGTTCCCGAGCTCGGCGAGCGCGCGATCCGCGCGCTCGAGCGCCGTGATTGCGCTCTCCCAACGTCCGGCGAGCACGAGCTCGCTGTTCGCGAGCGCGAGGTGATACTCGGCCTCGGCGTGCAACCACGCCGTGCGCGCCTCGAGCGAGCCGCCCTGCGCCGCGGCGATGCGCTCCTCGAGCACGGTCAACTGACCGGGCAAGACCTCGACGCGGTCGCCGAGCTCGGTCGTACGTGCGCGATTGGTCTCGAGCAGCGCGTTGACGGCATCGAGGCGCTCGTCGACTCGGCCGATGTCGCCGCGCACCGTGTCGAGGCGCGCGGCAGTGTGCTCGTCGGCCGTATCGAGCGCGACGTAGAACTCCCGATACTGCCACCACAGGAAGCCCGCGATCGTCGTCGCGAGCACGGCGAGCACGAGCGCGAACGTCGCGGTCAGCGCAAGAAGCGCGTTCGAGCGCGGCCGCCCGGGGGCCTTCGCGGGCGCGCTGTCGGCCATGATCTCGGTATCGCTCATGCCTGCTCCATCATCTTATTGTCTCACCGCCCGGAGCCCAAACGCTCCTTGAGTTGCGTGAGCTGTCGCCGGCTCACTGCCAAGCGCTCGCCGGTCCCGCGCATCCGCACGCAATAGCCGCCGTCTGCCTGGCGCTCGAGCGCCTCGACATGCGGTATCGCGACGAGGACGTTGCGGTGGGCGCGAACGAATACGGCCGCGAATTCGGTCTCGAGGTTGCGCAGCGATTCCTCGAGCAGATCCTCGCCGTTGATATGCCGCACCGTCACATATTTTTGCTCGGCGCGGAAGAATGCGATGTCGGCGACGGGGATGAGCCGCAGGTCGTCGCGCACGCGCACGGCGATGTGCCGGCGCGGCGCAAATGCCTTTTGTTCGGCGAGCACGCGCAGAGCCGGCGGCTTAAGTCGCGCCGCGTGCTCGAGAGCGGCCTCGAGCCGCTCGCGGCGCACGGGTTTGAGAAGATATCCAACGGCGTGCGCCTCGAAGGCGTCGACGGCGTACTGCTCGTAAGCGGTCGTGAAAACCACGGCCGGCGGGCGCTCGAGCACGTTCAAGTGCCGCGCGACCTCGAGGCCCGTCATTCCGGGCATACGGATGTCGAGCAAAGCGATATCCGGTTTGAGCTTGCTGATGAGCTCGAGCGCCTCAGCGCCGGTGCCGCAAGTCGCGGCGACGTCGAAACCCGGAAGCTCCGTGAGGAGACGCTGCAATCGCTCGCGCGCCGGGAGCTCGTCGTCGGCGATCAGCACCTTGCGCACGGCCGTCGTCATTCCGTATACGGGAAGCGAATCGTGACTCGATATTCGCTCGGCAGCTGCTCCACCGAAAGCTCTCCTTTCGCGCCGTACGCGAGCTGCAACCGTTCGCGGATGTTGTCGACGGCGAGGCGGTTGCCGGGCCGTTTGGTCGCGGCGCGCTCTGCGGCGATGGGATTCGTGACCGCGATCTCGATTCGCCCGTCGTCGACGCGGCCGCTCACCGAGACGAGCCCGCCGCCATCGAGCGGCTCGATACCGTGATAGATCGCGTTCTCGAGCAACGGTTGGATCGTCAAACCCGGAATCAACGCACGCATCGGCAAGGCCGTGACGTCCCACTTCACCTCGAGACGATCGCCGAGGCGCAGACCCTCGATGCGCTGATAAATCCGCGTGAGCTCGAGCTCTTCCTTGAGGCGCAGCAGCGTATCGGAGTCGCGTAGCGTCGCGCGGAAGAGGTCGGCGAGGTCCTCGACGGCTTCTTCGGCGCGCGTTGGATCGCTGCGCGTAAGGGCCGCGATCGTGTTCAGGCTATTGAAGAGGAAATGCGGCCGGATCCGTGCCTGCAGAGCGTCGATGCGCGACCGGGCCTCGGCGCGCACATGGGCCTGCCAGTGGTGGCTCACGAAGAGGTACCGCAACATGAGCGCCGTGACGATGAGGCAGATCAACGCGTTGCGCAGCACGAACGCCGCGTGCTCGGCCGGAAAAAAATCGGCGTAAAGCCCCTGCTCACCGAATCTCCGGCCGATCCAATACACGGCTTCCGACACGACGATCGTGTTCGCGAGCAGCAGCCCAAACACGACGGCGGATACGACGCCGATCGGGCGCGCCGCGAGGCGTTTGCGCGTGTAGCACAGGAGCGCCGTGCTCGTGAGCCCGATCCACTGCACGAACATCGAGACGCGCGCGAGCTCGTTCAGGAACGGCGCATGGCTCGAGCGCGTGAGCGCGAGCGTGAACGCGAGAAGCTCGCCGAGCAGCACGACCGCGAATACGATGCGCGGGTCGCAGAAATCGGGGAGGAAGGAACCTTCGAGGGGAGTTGGGGACCGGTCAGCCGCACCAGTTGGCGACATCAGCGTCGGCCTTGGCTCGCGCTTCGTCGAGTTCGGCGTCACTGAGATACTCCCGTTCGCCATTGGGCAGAGTGCGGAATAGCCGCAGCGAAGTCTTGTACTTGTCGGCGCGCTGTTGCGCGGCAGTGCAGTTGCGTTCCTTTTCGGCCGCAATTTCCTCGGCCGTGCGCTCGACGCGGATCTGGCCGCCGGCCACCTCCGGCTGCGAGCCTTCGGCAGTGGCCGCAGCGCCGGTCGGCGCCGGTCGCGGACTCGATGACACCCTCGGAGTCGAGACGAAGATGCGCTCGGCGTCCCCGCTGGCGGGACGGTCGCTGTACACGACGGTGCCGTCGGCATCGTGCGAGCGATAGACCTCCGCCGCGAAGAGCGGAATCGCTACTGTTGCCAACAAGACGGCGGCCGAGATACGCAAGTTGTCGCCTCCACACCGATCCGCAAACGAGTGTAGCACGCTGGTTTTGGCGCTCCGCGTGACCCAATTCGCCTTTTCGGGGCCTCTGCAACGCGGTTACATTACGTCAAATACGGCCGGTGTGCGACTTTGTGTACCATTCGCAGAGATTGAGCCCTCGTCTGATACCGGCGGAGCGTGTGCAATGAACGACCAACCCCGCATGAACCTCGATGAGCTCGCCCGTGAGCTTGCGCAAGCAGTACCGAAGAATCTCCGCGCGATCGGCGCGGATCTCGAGCGCAACTTCAAGGCGTTGCTCAAGGCCGGTCTCGAGCGCATGGACCTCGTCACGCGCGAGGAGTTCGACTTGCAGGCCGCGTTGCTCGAGCGCACGCGCGCGAAGCTCGAGAAGATCGACGCGCGGCTCGCCGAGCTCGAGAAGCCGGGCGCGGCCGGGCGCCACTGACGTAGTCCGTCGCCGCCGGCACAGCCTGCGCGAGCGTCCGTCTTGGCGCTCGCGCGGCTGATCAGTCGCGGGCAGTTGGGGCTCGACGCCTACGAGGTCAGCGTCGAGGTTCATCTCGCGGGCGGCTTGCCGGGTTTCGCAATCACGGGGCTGCCGACGGCGGCCGTGCGCGAGAGCAAGGATCGCGTGCGCGCGGCATTGCAAACCTGCGGCTTCAAGATCCCGGCCGAGCGCGTGACCGCGCATCTTGGCCCCGCCGACGTGCCGAAGGACGGCGGACGCTTCGACCTCGCCATCGCGCTCGGCGTCATCAAAGCCCACGAGAACCGCGCGTGGGACACCGACGGCACGGAATTCTTGGGCGAGCTCACGCTCGCGGGCGCGCTTCGCCCCGTCGATGGCGCCGTGCCGGCCGCGCTCGCGGCGCGTGCGGCAGGCCGGCGGCTCATCGTTCCCGAGGAAAACGCGGGCGAGGTCAGCCTCGTGGCCGACGCCGCTGTCTACCGCGCGCGCCATTTGCTCGACGTCGTCGCCGATCTCGACGGCGTGAGCGCGCTGCCGCGCATCCCGGCAGCCGCGCGCGCGCCGCCGGCCGAATGCGGGCTCGACTTGAGCGAAGTTCGCGGCCAAGCCGCGGCGAAGCGCGCGCTCGTCGTCGCTGCCGCGGGCGCGCACAACCTCCTCATGGTCGGACCGCCCGGCACGGGAAAGAGCATGCTGGCTGCGCGGCTCCGCGGCCTCTTGCCGAAGCTCGATGAGGCGGAATCGTTATGTGTCGCGAGCATCTCGTCGGTCGCGGGCGATCGCGTGGCGTGGTTGCGCTCGAGCGAGCCGCCGTTTCGCGCGCCGCACCACACGACCTCGTCGCTCGCGCTCGTCGGCGGCGGCAATCGCCCGAAGCCCGGCGAAGTTTCGCTCGCGCATCGCGGCGTGCTTTTTCTCGACGAGCTGCCGGAGTTCTCGCGCGGCGCTCTCGAGGCACTGCGTGAGCCCATCGAGACCGGCGCCGTCGAGATCTCCCGCTTGCACGAGCACGTGACGTACCCCGCGGACTTTCAGCTCATCGCCGCAATGAATCCGTGCCCATGCGGCTACGCCGGCGACGGCACGGACCGCTGCCGCTGCGCGCCGAGCCGCATCCGTGCGTATCGCGCCCGAATTTCAGGACCATTGCTCGACCGTGTCGACATCCACATCGCCGTGCCGGTCGTCCGCTTCACGGAGCTTGCGTCCGCACCCGCGACGCCCGAGACGGCGGCTCTCGCGGCACGCGTCGAGGCGGCGCGTAAGCGGCAGCTCGAGACGCGCGGCGCCTTGAACTCACGCGTCGCCGATGCGGCGCTGTGGCAATCGCTCGGTCTTGCGCGGAGCGCGCAGGTGCTGCTCGCGCAAGCCGCGGACCGCTGGCAGCTCAGCGCCCGCGGCAGCGTGCGCGTGCTCAGGGTCGCACGCACGATTGCCGATCTCGCGGATTCTTCGCCGGTGCTCGCGGAGCATCTCGCCGAGGCATTGCAGCTGCGCTGCCTCGATCGACCGGCCTGACGGGCGCGGCAGTTGCGCTATACTTGCGCCGCCTTCAGGCAACGGTAGAGCTCCTTGCGCCAAGCGGATAGACAATTCTTCGACAGCTTCATGCTCGTCGTCGGCATTCTCATCGGCGTGGCCGTCGGCCTCTTCTTGTTCGTGCGCTTCGTTGCGATCGAAACGCAAGGGCGCTACGTGCTCGAGGATCCGCAGGTGCAGGCCGAGATCGACGCGCGCATTCGGCCGGTCGGTGAGGTCGTGCTCTTGGGCTCTGCGGAGCTCGAGGCCGCCGCCGCAGCCGCGCCGACGGTAGCACCCGCGCAGGTCGCCACGGTGCTCTCCGGGCCCCAGGTTTTCAACGCCGCCTGCTATCTATGCCACGCGCCGCCGGGCGTGCCCGGCGCGCCCGTGCTCGGCGATGCGGCCGCCTGGGCGCCGCGCATCGCGCAAGGTATCGAGACGCTCAACAACCACGCGCTCAACGGCTTTCAGGGGGCCGCGGGCGTGATGCCGCCGAAGGGCGGACGCGTCGATCTCTCGGACGGGGAGATCATCGCGGCCGTCGAGTACATGGTAGAGCAAGCGCGCCAGTAACCGCGTCGCGCGCCCCCGCCGCGCCAATTGCGCTACCGCGCCAATCAGTTTCGGTCCCTTACGCTTATGCTGATTCGCTTCACGCGGCTGACGAACGACCGTCACCGATTCGAAGTCGTCCGGGACGACCGGACTTCCGAAGCGCACGAATTGGAAACGCGCTCGGCGCTCGCGCACGATCTCGCGCACTACGCAGTCGAGGTCGAAGGGGGCTTGAGCCATTCGTTCTACGGGCGGCTCGCGCGCGGCATGCGCTACGCCGAGCTGACGACGATGGCGCCGGAAGGTCCCGAAGCGCTGCAGACCGAGCGAGTCGTGGTCGTGCTTCAGAACGCCTTCAAGGCGCCCGATCGCGCCAATCCTGACCCGCAACTGCTCTTGTCGCGGCTTGCTTCGAGCTTCGACGTCATGGGCGAGCAACACCCGGGCTGGCTCACGGCCGAATCGCTAGCGCGGATGCTCGAGCAGTTCCGACGCATTCTGGGCCAATGGCGCGCGACGCCTTTTCATGAAACGCTGGAACTGAAATTCCCCTAGACCGAGCCCGGCGTTCGCGGCGCCCGTGCCGGGCGACGGCGCATTATGTCAGGAAGCCAGGCCCGGGGCGCCCGGTGGGCGCCCTGCGCCATTGGATAGATGCGCTTGCATCTTGATCGAGCAGGCGAAGCGGATTTGAGACTCAGCTCTCCGCGGCACTTGCACAATGTCGGCTATGTTACCGACCTCGGAACCTAAAGGGCTTGCGGGCATTGCCCGCCGGGAGGGCCGTTGTGCCGAACCGCCCGCGAATTTCAGCATTCGCAATCGCGTGGCTTGCCGCAGTAACAGCGCAGAGCCAAGAACTAGCCGACTTGAGCCTCGAAGAGCTCGGCGATCTCGAAGTCACGTCCGTCTCCGGCCGCGCCGAGCCCTTGTCCTCGGCCGCGGCGTCGATTTACGTCATCACGCGCGACGACATCCGTCGAGCCGGCGTCACGAGCCTGCCTGAAGCGTTGCGCCTCGCGCCGAACTTGCTCGTTGCGCGCGCCGACGCGGTTCAGTACGCGATCAGCGCCCGTGGGTTCAACAGCCTGATTGCCAACAAGCTGCTCGTGCTCATCGACGGGCGCACGGTTTATACGCCTTTGTTCTCGGGCGTCTACTGGGACATGCAGGACGTCGTGCTCGAGGACGTCGAGCGCATCGAGGTCATCAGCGGGCCGGGCGCGACGCTCTGGGGAGCGAATGCTGTCAACGGCGTGATCAACATCACGACGCGCTCGGCCGCCGACACGCAAGGCTCGCTCGCTGTCGTCGGCGCCGGCAATCGCGAGGCCGGCGGAACGTTTCGCTTCGGCGGGCGAGTCGGCACGGGACACTTCCGCGCCTACGCGAAAGCAACGGATCTCGACAACACCGAACGCGCCAATGGCGTCGACGTGCCGGACGCCTGGACGCGCGCGCAGCTCGGAATGCGCGCCGATTGGCCTCTCGCGGCAGGCTCGTTGACGCTCCAGGGTGACGCCTACGCGGGCCAATCTGCGCAGCGCGGCGCGCCGCCGCCCACGGGCTTCGGACGCGTAGAGATCGCCGGCGCGAACGTGCTCGGGCGGTGGACACGAAATTTCGACGGCGGATCCGATTTGCAGGTCCAGGCGTACCTCGACTACACCGATCGCGAAGACTTCGGACTCTTCAGCCCCGAGGCAGCGATTTTCGATATCGACGTTCGGCACTCCATTCCTCTGGGCAAGCACGAGCTCCTTTGGGGAGGCGGGTATCGGGACGCCAACGACGACGTCAAGAACGGCCTGTTCTTCGGGTTCGCACCGCCGCAACGGGATCTTCACTGGGCGAACCTGTTCGCGCAGACGGCATGGAACCTCACGGAGCGACTCGCACTCACGGTTGGCCTCAAGCTCGAGGACAACGACTACACGGGCACGGAATCGCTGCCGAACGTTCGCATCGCCTGGACCGCATCGCCGACGCAGTTTGTCTGGTCAGGCCTGTCGCGAGCCGTGCGTGCGCCGGCACGCCTCGATCGTGACGTGCTGCTGCCGCCGCCCACGGGCTTCATCATTCGTGGCGGCCCGGACTTCGTCTCCGAGGTCGCCGAGGTCATCGAGGTGGGCTATCGCGCGGACTTCGAGCGTGGCCTTGGAATCTCCGCGACGGCATTTCATTACGACTGGGACAAGCTGCGCAGCGGCCAGCCGCCGCCCGCGTTCATCCAGAACATGATCGAAGGCAGCGTATACGGCTTCGAAGCCTGGGCCACGTGGCGCACGTCCGACCGCTGGAGCGTGAGCGCCGGGCTCATGTCCCTCGAGCACGACTTGGGCCTCAAGCCCGGCAGCACGGACCCGACCGGTCCGAGCGCGCTCGGCAACGACCCCGAGCATCAATGGATGCTCCGTTCGACGCATGCGTTCGGGCTGCACCAGCAACTGGACGTCATGGTGCGGCGCGTGGACGAGCTGCCGCAGCCGTCCGTTCCCGCGTACACGGCCGTCGACGTCAACTACTCGTGGCACTTCAAGAACGACTTTGCGCTGTCGATCGCGGCCCAGAACGTGTTCGACGGCTCGCACCCCGAATCGGGCGCGGCCCCGAACCGCAGCGAGTTTCCCCGCGGCGCCTACTTGAAGCTGCGCTGGTCGCCGTTCTGAAGCGCCGGCAAGAGTCTCATGAGCGCAACGCCTGAAGCGGCCCAATCGATCAGGATCCTCATGGTCGAGGACAACCCGGCCGACGTCGAGCTCGTCGTCCGGCAGCTGCAGCGCGACGGGCTCTCGTTCACGCATCGCGTCACGACAGAGGAGCGCGACTATCGGGCCGCGATCACCGACTTCGCCCCGCACTTGATCCTCTCGGACTTCTCGCTGCCGCGCTTCGACGGCTTGAGCGCGCTGCGCATCGCGCGAGCGGAAGCGCCCGCCGTGCCGTTCATCTTCGTTTCCGGAACGATAGGCGAAGAGCGCGCCATCGACGCGTTGAAGAGCGGCGCGTCGGACTACGTGTTGAAGGAAAACGTCAAGCGCCTCGTGCCGGCCATCCGCGGCGCGCTTCGGCAGTACGAAGTCGCGAATGCCCGGGATCTTGCGGAAGACCTGTTGCGGAGAAGCGAGTCTCGTCTCCAAGACATCATCAACACGTCGACCGATTGGATCTGGGAGTGCGATACGGAGCATCGCTTCACGTTCTCGAGCGCAAGCGTCGCGGACATACTCGGCTACGCGCACCACTCGATGCTCGGCCGCGCGGCTTCGAGCTACGTCGACCCGCGTGATCAAACGCAGCTCGAGGACGCTTTCGCCGAAATGCAGAGCACGGCGGCGAAGACGATCTCGACGACGCTGCGCTGGACGCACAAAAACGGCACTCCGCGCTGGCTAGAGCGCAAGCTGGTGGCGTTGCAAGGCGCCGACGGGAAGCTTCGCGGGTTCCGCGGCATCGACCGCGACGTGACGATGAAAAAGGTTCACGAGTCGCGGATCGGCCGTTTGAACCGTGCGCTGCGGTTCTTGAGCGGCGCCAACTCGGCCGTCGTGCGTATTCGCGACCGCCACGAGCTCCTGCGCGAGGCGTGCCGGCTCGCCGTGCAAAACGGCGGTTACGCGCTGGCGACCGTCTACGTGCGCTCGGACAAGGAGCCGATCGTGTGCCGCGCGGTCAGCAGCAGGCACTCGGAAGCGAAGCGCCCGCCGACGGAGCCGCTCGACGGCGCCGGACCCGTCGGGCAAGCGATGGCATCCGGCGAACCCGTCGTCGTTAAGGATCTCGAGGATGCCAAGATCCACATTCCCAACCGGGAGAAGCTGCTTGCGATGGGGCTGCGCTCCTGCATTGCTTTGCCGCTCGCGGTGGACCATACGCCGATCGGCGTCGTTCTCTTGCACGCGGAGGAGCCGAACGTCTTCGGCGACGCCGAGCTTGCGCTCTTGCGCCAGGTGACCGGCAACATCACGTTCTCTCTGCAGTATATGGACAGCAAAGAGAGCGCGGAACGCCTGGTGTACTTCGACACGCTCACGGCGTTGGCCAACCGCTCTCTCTACCTTCAGCGTCTCGACGGCATGATCCACGCAGCCGAGCGCAACGATACAGGACTCGTCCTGCTCGTGTTCGACATCTCGGGGCTCAGGACCATCAACGACGGGCTCGGTCACCACGCCGGCGACCTCGTGCTCCAGCTCGTCGCCGAGCGCATGAAGAATGCGTTCCGCGACTCCAATTGCTTGAGCCACCTCGGGGGCGGCCGTTATGCGGTGGCTTCGACCGACGCGTACGATGCGAGCGCCGCGACGACGGTCCTTCGCGAGCGCGTCGACCTTTTGTTCGACAAGCCGTTCACGATCGGCGAGCAGGACTTGCGCATTTCAGTTACCGCCGGATTGGCGCAGTTCCCCGAGGACGGAAGAGACGCGCAAGCGCTTCTGCATCACGCCCAAACCGCGCTCGATCACGCGAAAGAAGAAGGCGAGCAGTATCTTCGTCACCGTCCGGACATGAACGCTGCCGCTTCCGAGCGTTTGAATCTAACGAACCTTCTGCGCGCAGCCGTCGCGGAACGTCAATTCCTGCTCAACTACCAACCCAAGATCGGCCTCTGGAACCAGCGGGTATCCGGATTCGAGGCGTTGTTGCGGTGGCCGGGGTCGAATGTCTCTCCGGGTATTTTCGTGCCGATGCTCGAGTCGCTCGGGCTCATCAACGACATCGGCATGTGGATCATGGACCGTGCGCTCGCCGAGAGCGCGGCTTGGGCGGGTGCGGACGGCAACGGCGATACGCGAGTAGCCGTCAACGTATCGGCGCTCCAGCTCAAGCGCGAAACATTCGCCGAGGAAGTGCTGCAGTTGCTCGCGAAGACCGGCAGAGACCCGTCGCGGCTCGAGCTCGAAGTCACCGAAAGCATGTTGATGAGGCACCCGCAGCGAGCGGCCGAGGCGCTGGGCCGGCTGCGCGACGCCGGCGTCACGATCGCCATCGACGACTTCGGAACGGGACATTCGTCGCTCCAGCTGCTCTCGCATCTGCCCGTGGACGTGCTCAAGATCGATCGCAGCTTCGTTCAAGACTTACCGACGAACGCGCGCCACCGGCTGGTCGTGCAAATGACGATCTCGCTCGCGAAGTCTCTCGGCATGAGCACGGTTGCGGAAGGCGTCGAGAACGAGCGCCAGGCCGAGCTCTTGACCGAGATGGGCTGCGACGCGATTCAAGGGTATCTGGTTCTGCGGCCGGCGCCGGCGAACGAGATCAGCGCGTGGCTCGCGCGGGCCGCGCCGGCCGGCGGCGACTCGCGCCGCTCCGCGAAGGCATAGGGAGCGGGCCGCTGTGACATTGCGCGGAACGTCAAGCAGGCATACGGCGGGCATGGCCCTCGCCGTGCTCTTGCTCGCCGTTGTGCCGGGGCTCGCTCGGGGCCAATCCGGCGACGTCGTGCGCGCGGAGCGCAACATCAAGGCTGCGTACCTCTACAAATTCGCCGGCTATGTTCAATGGCCGGACATCGCGCCCGGCTCGACGGAGCCGATCACGATCGGCGTGCTCGGCGCAGATGCCATTGCCGAGGAGCTCGCCACGGTGACGGTCGGCCGTACGGTCAATGATCGCCCGATCAGCGTGCGGCGCCTCGGTGCCGACCGGGCGCTCGACGACCTCGAGATTCTCTTCATCGGTGCGGACGAAGGCGGGCGCCTTCCCGAGCTCCTGTCGGCGACGGGGCAGCGGCCCATTTTGACCGTCACCGAGCTCGAAGGCGCGTTGACGAGCGGCAGCGTCATCAACTTCGTCGTGAGCGGCGAGCGCGTGCGCTTCGAGATCTCGTTGCCTGCGGCGGATTCGCGCGAATTGAGGCTCAGCTCCGGGCTCTTGGCCGTCGCGCAACGCGTATACCGCCGCTAGGCGCCGCCATGAGCAGTCGCCAAACGTCGGTACACCGCAAGCTTCTATTCGTCGTGCTCGCGACGACTGCAGCCGCGCTCGCCATCACGGGCGCGGCGATGGTTTTCTACGACCTGCGCACCTTCAGGGACACTTGGATCGCGGATCTCACGGCGCAGGCCGACATCCTCGGGCAGGCCGCGGCTCCGGCGCTCGAGTTCGAGGATCCGACCTCGGCGCACGCCTACCTCGCACTGCTGCGCGCAAAGCCCGACATCATGGGTGCCGCGATCTACACCTCCAAGGGCACGATGTTCGCGGAGTACTCGGCGAGCCCGCACGCCGAGATCGAGTTCCCGAAGCTGCCCGATCTCGATGGCTCTCGGACGGTTCGGAACGGGCTCGAGCTCTTCAAGCGGATCGTGAACGACGATGAGATTCTCGGTACCGTCTACATCAAGGCCCGGTACCCAATCGTCGAACGACTGACGAACTACCTCGGCATCTTCGGCGCCGTCATGGTGCTGAGCCTGATCGCCTCGGTGCTCATTTCGCGCCAGCTCCAGAAAAGCATCACGCAGCCGATTCTGGAGATCGCTGCGGTGGCGCGCGGCGTCGTCGAGCGGCGGGATTTCGAATCCCGGGCGAACAAGACGACGAGCGACGAGATCGGCGTGCTCGTCGACGCGTTCAATGGAATGCTCTCGGAGCTCGGCGATCGAACGAGGACGCTCGAGAAATCCAACCGCGACCTCGAGCACGAGGTCGGCGAGCGCACGCGCGCCGAGCAGGCGCTGCAGACGCTCAACGCCGAGCTCGAAGAGCGCGTCGCGGCCCGCACGACCCAGCTCGAGGCGGCGAACAAGGACCTCGAAGGCTTCAGCTACTCCGTTTCGCACGATCTGCGCGCGCCGATCCGCGCAATCAGCGGGTTCTGCACCCTGCTGATCGAGGATCACAAGGACAAGCTCGACGCGGAAGCGCGGCGCAAGCTCGACATCATCGCCGCCGAAGCCGGGCGCATGGGGCGGCTCATCGACGATCTGCTCGCGTTTTCGCGACTCGGCAGAAAGGCCCTCGAGCCCGCCGATCTCGACATGGCCGAGCTCGCGAGAAGCACGTTCGAGCGCCTGCGGCGCGCCGACGGGGCAAAGCCGGTGGAGTTTCGCTTGAGCTCTCTACCTCATGCACGCGGCGATCGGAGCCTGTTCGAGCAGGTTTGGATCAACTTGCTCTCCAATGCGCTCAAGTTCTCCTCGAAACGGGATTCGCCGCTCGTCGAGGTCGGCGGCATCAGCGAGGAGTCCGAAGTCATCTATTTCGTGCGCGATAACGGCGCTGGCTTCGACGGCAAATATGCGCCGCGGCTGTTCGGCGTCTTCCAGCGCCTGCACAACGACACGGAATTTCCGGGAACGGGCGTGGGGCTCGCGCTCGTTCACAAGATCGTCACGCGTCACGGGGGCCGCATTTGGGCGGACGGAAAGCTCGGCGAAGGAGCGACGTTCCATTTCACGTTGCCGAAGGAGACTGCAGATGGAAGAGTTTGACCAGGTCGACATCCTGCTCGTCGAGGACAATCCACTCGATGCGGAGCTCACGATGCGCGGTCTCAAGAATCAAAAGCTCGCCAACAACATCACCTGGGTCAAAGACGGCGAGGAAGCGCTCGATTACGTGTTCCGCCGCAACGCCTACGCGAAGCGCGCCGACAACGGGCCGCGCTTGATCCTTCTCGATCTCAAGATGCCGCGCGTCAACGGCATCGAGGTCACGCGAGCTCTCAAGGGCGACGAGCGCACGAAGCGCATTCCGATCGTGATCATGACGTCCTCGAAAGAGGAAAGCGACATCATCGACAGCTACAACCTGGGCGCGAACAGCTACATCGTCAAGCCGCTCGATTTCGAGTCGCTGGCCGAGGTCGCGCGGCAGGCGGGGTTCTACTGGCTCGCGATCAATCGCGTGGCGTCGTAGACGGGACCGGCTCGCGCTTCACTCGCTGCCGAGCGTGAAGCGGAACGTGGCGCCCCGGCCGACCTCGCCCTCGGCCCAGACGCGTCCGTGGTGCCGATCGACG